>JBGXSA010000046.1:0-17923 GCA_041811915.1 Moraxella sp.
ACAATCTAAACGCATTCTTGGTAAATATTTGTGTTTTGATAAAAAACATTTCCATTTGTTTTTAAAAGAATGTGAGTTTAGATTTAACTATGGGACACCATCTGATAAGCTTAAAATCTTGAGAAAATGGTGTGAAATTTAAGGTTTATTTGGTATAGTTCTTACTTTATTATTTCTTGAACTTTGTTTTTTAATTTTAAGATGCTATTCCATTACCATTAAAATTACTTAAGATTATTTCTCTTGTATTTTTTGATGTGTAATACTATTAATATTTATTCAAGTAGAAATGATTTGAATTTAAGAAAATTTATTATATACTAAGGAGTTGCAATGTCAATGTCATTTGAAAAAGGTGATTTTTATACCCTAAGAACTTTTGGAAAAGATATACGTCAAGAGGTTGAGATAGATAATATTCCGATAATTTTTGAGAGACCTTTGTGGTATAGGGTGAT
Organism: Moraxella sp.; assembly: GCA_041811915.1. GTDB lineage: Bacteria > Pseudomonadota > Gammaproteobacteria > Pseudomonadales > Moraxellaceae > Moraxella. The sequence continues at coordinate 459 of JBGXSA010000046.1, forward strand.
TGAAAACAATATATGTCTAGATGTTTTCCTGTATTTAAGGAGACAGAAACAAATATATATTTTTGGACAAGATGCTCTTACCGAGGGAAGAAGCGATCTTCCTTATTTCTATAGAGTTCAGTGGTTTAATGAATTTTCAGATGCTTCATTTATAACTGTTAATGATCCAACCCTTTACTTAGATAGAAGCTTAAGAGGAGGATGGTGGCAGTTGGATGGGGGTATTCAATTGGTCGGAAAATTTATTAAAAACTTGGTCATTGCACTTAATTCAGATGAAAAAAATCTAGTATTCTATGGTGCTTCAGCTGGTGGTTATTTTAGTATGGCTTGCGCAGGTCTATTTCCTAAAAGTAAAGCTGTGGGTGATGTATTTCAAGTTGATTTACCTTCTTCTCCATACGCATTTAATGTCCCTATCTTAAATAAATTTGGTATCTATGAATTTAAAGATATATTTAGGTATTGGAATATAGATAAATTACCAGAAAATATTTATATTTTAATGAATAATAGAGATTTTCCACACATTAAAAGTCAATTATCCTATTTTTTGAACTATTTAAATGAGCATTATCATATGCACGGGAAAATGATTCAAAATTTAGTTATAAAGGGGTATGATAATGAGGATGATTCTCTGCGTGCGCATAGCCCATGGCAAAAAGAAAGTATAGTTGATTTTCTAAAAACAATATAGAACTTAGATTCAACCACGAACTGCAACGTTTCAATAAACAGAGAAAAGAAGTAAGATGTGCACTGTTGCACTTACTTCTTCAACTCTCACCTATCAGAAACGTCATGGAAACATATACACACCTTGCTCTTGAACAAAGATACCACATATCTGCCTTAAAGAAAAGTGGATGCTCTGTACCAGTACAAGGTTATCTTACAAGTAGACACCAGCATCATTCAAATGCATGACTTTAAGCTGTTTAAGCCAACAAATCCAAATTTAATAAAAGCTAAGTTTATCCTAGCAGATAGTAGTTATCAAGGCATACAGCATTTATATAAGCAAGCCTTTACACCACTAAAACAAACCAAGAAATACACACTGAAACAAGAAGCCAAAGACTATAACGCATTATTGTCAAAAACATGGGTGAAAGTAGAACACATTTTTGCTAAGTTTAAAGTCTTTAAAATGTTCTCAACTTACCTATCGTAAATCATTGGCACGATTTGAACTTAGGGTGAAGCTTGTGTTTGGATGGATTGGGTAGTTTTGCAGGATGTCTACTAAGTAATTTGAAAAGTTGAACTATAGTTTTATCTCTTCTTTACTTAATTTCAAATGAGGTTTTGATTTAATTAAGTTTGCAATATAAAATTACTCCCAGTAATTATAATTTGTGATATATTTTCCGGAAAACCTTATAAAAGACTGAAAGTAGGTGTTTAAAATCATGACCACCATCACCCACGCCATTATCCCTGTTGCAGGCTTTGGTACTCGTATGTTGCCACTGTCCAAGGCAGTGCCAAAAGAGCTGCTGCCACTGGGTAATAAGCCTGCCATCCAGTATGTCATCGAAGAGGCCATCGCCGCAGGGATCAAAAATATCGTCTTAGTCAATCACGCCCAAAAAATGGCGATTGAGAACTATTTTGATATCAATAGCGAGCTAGATACTCAGTTGCGTAGCAAGGGTAAAGATACACTTGCCGACAGCTTAGACTTCTTGCCTGGTGATGTGACCATCACGAGCGTCCGCCAAGGCAAACCGCTGGGGCTGGGCCATGCAGTGCTACAGGGTCGTGCTGTGGTGGGCGATAACCCCTTTGCCGTGCTGCTACCTGATGTGGTGCTAAACCCTTATGCGTCTGACTATCAGGCTCATAATCTTGCCTTTATGATGGCGGAATTTGCCAAGACAGGGCGTAGTCAGATTCTAGTCGATCCTGTGGCGACGGCGGATATTCATAAATACGGTATCGCTCGCCTAGCTAACACCCAAACCATTGAAAAATCGGATAATAATATCTGCTTTGATGTCAAAGGCTTTGTCGAAAAGCCATCGGCGGATGTCGCACCGTCCAACCTTGCGGTGGTGGGTCGCTATGTGTTTGATAATGCGATTTTTGACTATCTTGCCAAGACTGCACCAAGTGTCGGTGGTGAGATTCAGCTGACTGATGCCATTGATGCGCTGATTGGCACACAGGGCATGGATGTGGTAACGATGGTGGGCAACAGCTTTGATGCGGGCGATATGACAAGCTATATGCAAGCCTTTGTTTATTTTGCCGATAAATTGGGTGTTAAGCCTGCGAATTAAGGATAATTCATGAGCCACTCTACCAAGACCGCAAACCCTGCTTGGCAAGCTGTACAAACGCTTGCAACCGCTACGCCAAGTGTCGGTGAATTGTTTGCTGATGTTAATCGCAGTGAGAAATTTAGTGCGACTGCTTGTGGGATTTATATGGATTATAGTAAGCAGGCGCTGGATAATGAGCGTCTGTCAGCTCTGATTCATCTTGCCAAATCCAAAGAATTATCCCATAAAATCAATGAGTTATTATCAGGTGTCAAGGTCAATGACACCGAGAACCGTGCTGCCTTGCACACGGCTCTACGCCTGCCAAAGGGCGAGTCTTTGCTAGTAGATGGCGTGGATGTCGGTGGGCAGGTGCATGATAGCTTAGATAAGTGTGAAGCGATTGTTAATCGTATCCGCACGGGCGTGTGGCGTGGCTATTCGGGCAAGGCAATCACCGATGTGGTTAATATCGGTGTGGGTGGTTCGGATTTGGGACCTTTGATGGCAGCCACGGCACTTGATGAATGGGCGGATACGGACATTCGCGTGCATTTTGTCTCCAATATGGACGGCACACAGCTTGATGGCTTGCTAAAAAAACTTAATCCGCAGACCACACTGTTTATCATTTCATCCAAGTCTTTTGGCACAATTGATACACTATCAAACGCCAAAACCGCCAAAGCATGGCTACTCTCCACAGGCGCAAAAGAGCAAATCCTACTGCGTCGGCATTTTATCGGTATCTCCACTCGCCCTGATAAGATGAGTGCATGGGGTATTCATACGGACAATCAGCTCTTGCTGTGGGACTGGGTGGGCGGTCGCTTTAGTATGTGGTCAGCCATCGGGCTTGCCATTGCCATTCGTATTGGTATGACAGGCTTTCGGGAATTGCTGGCAGGAGCCTATGCAATGGATAGGCACTTTGCGACAGCTGATTTTGAGCACAATTTACCCGTACTACTTGGCTTGATTGGTGTATGGAACTCTACATTTTTGGGGATTAATGCTCATACAGTGCTACCTTATGATGGGCGATTGTCGTTTTTCCCCAATTATCTGACTCAACTTGAGATGGAATCCAATGGTAAATCGGTGGCGCGTGATGGCGTGGCGGTGGATTATGACACCTGTCCGATTTTGTGGGGGGATATTGGTTCAAACGCTCAGCACGCTTTTTATCAGCTATTGCATCAAGGCACGCAAAGGGTGTCGTGTGATTTTATCACGCCGATTCGCCGTTATGACAATCAGCAGCACCGTCACGATGCCTATTTAGAAGAACAGCATAAATTATCGCTCGCAAACTGTCTAGCACAGTCGCAGGTGCTTGCTTTTGGTAATGGGGCATTGGGCGATACGACCCAAGATGAATTTGGTAAGTTTAAACGCTATCGGGGCAATCAGCCGTCCACGACGCTACTATTAGATAGCCTAAGTCCATTTAGCTTAGGCGCACTCATCGCCCTGTATGAGCACAAAGTCTATGTGATGAGTGTGCTGTGGGGGATTAACCCCTTTGACCAGTGGGGTGTGGAAGTGGGCAAAGTGATGGCAAACAGTGTGTTTGATGCCCTAAATGATGGCAAGGCGGACGGCTTTGATGGCTCAACCAATGCTTTACTTGCCAAAATTCTACAAGCTCAAAGCGTACAAGGGGGTGTGTGATGACTGATTCAATCCTGCTCATCGGCTGTACCAATGAGTCCATCAATACCGCCATTTGGCTAGCCAGTCTGAATAAATCGGTGCAACTGCTCGCCGATGAAAGTAGTGTGGCACACATCTTGGCAAGTTATAAATTTGACCATCAAATGTCAGCACTGTGGCAAATGTACACACAGACAGGGCAAATCACCGTGGTGGCGTCACCAAATACTGCCTCCTATGTGTGGCTGTTTTTGGATGCCCAAGGCGTGAATGAATACTTGCCATCATTATTCGATACCACGGCTCAAGTCCTTCTAAGTGGCTCGGTGAATATCGGCGATGTGGCGACTTTGGCAAGTGAGTTTACGACCGATCAAGTCTGCTATGTGCCATTTGTGTTTATGAAAGATGGCACGGGCTTTGGCTCATTATCATCGCCTGATATGGTGATGGTGGGTGAGAAAGTCTTAGGCGTGCACACGGTCAATGAACCATTATTGATGCTGTTATCTCGCACGGATAAGCAGTTTGTGGGCGAGATTAAGACGGTGGAATTTGCTCGGGCAACAATTATGGCGATGCTTGCCACACGTCTTAGCTTTGTCAATGAGATGGCAAGGTTGGCGGATGCCAGTGGCGTGGACATCACCATAGTGCAGGCGGTGATGGGGCTTGATAAGCGTATTGGCAAGGATTATCTGTCGGCAGGGTGGGGCTTTGGCGGTCAGACATTGCCAACCGAAGTGGATTTACTTGATAAATTTTTTAAACAAAATCAAGTACAAAGCCGTCTATTGTCCACCGTAGCACAGATTAATGAAGACCAAAAAGAGCTGATTTTCCGTAAATTTTGGCGCTATTTTGATGGCTTTATTGATGGCAAATCGGTGATGGTTTGGGGGGGCGGGCTATCGCACGGGTACGGGTCGTACGACCAATTCCGCCATTCATCCGCTTCTAAAGCTGCTGTGGTCATATGGTATCAAGACGACCATTTATGCACCCAATGCAGGTTTTGAGCTCACCGAGCTATATGGTGATGAGCCATTATTTGGTTTGTGTGATGATGCTTATCAACTGACTGGGTGTGATGCGCTATTTGTTCTTAACTGGTCAGAGATGGTGTTGCCAGCTATTGACCGATTGAATCAGTTTGGTTTACCGATTTTTGATGCCAAAAATATTTTGTCTAATGAGATGGCTCAAAACTACAGAGGCGATTATCAAGGTATTGGGCGTAATTATTATTGGGCGTCATTAAAGTAAAGTTGAAATGGAATAAAAAATCCTAGCCACAGGCGACATAGAGTGTTTAACACATCTTTATGGGTTTTATTATGGAGCAATGGCCAAATTTTATTAAACGGAATGTGTGCCGATACATGGCGCTGGCAAAGTGGCAATCCAAACGGCTATTCTGCCCAGTGAAACAGCTGTCCAAAGACAGCTGAATTTGTTGTGATTTTTAATCGCTGTGTTTTTTGACCTGTTCAATGCGCTCATCTGTCTTTGGGTGTGTGGACAAGATTGACCAATGTCCTTGACTGTCGCCATGTTCTTTTTTGAGTTTTTCAAAAAAATTGGCAAGGTGCATGGGTGATATCCCAAGGCGTTTGAGTTCGTTGATGGCAAATTGATCTGCCTGCATTTCCGCCTCTTGAGAGTATTGGGCGGCAGCCAGCAAGGTTGGTAGGGCAAGCAGCAAATCAGATGTATCGCCTGTGATGACAACCACGAGCACTCCAACGCCAATGCTGCTGATTGCTTGCTCCAAGCTGTGGCGATACACCAAGTGTCCCTGCTCATGAGCAAGCACGGCTAGGATTTCATTGTCATCACCACTAAGCTTAATCAGTTCGTCTGTGATGATGATGGTATTATTGGGTATGGCAAGGGCGTTGGCGCCAATGATTCCGCCTTGGCGCACCAATACTTTGGCTTTGGGTTTGCCGTCCAGTTTGTGATACAAGGCGGTCATCTCATCTTGGCGCGCTTGTGGCAATTGGCTTGGCTTGGTCAGTGCCATGACCTGCTCTTCTGCTTGTTGTCCGACTTCCATCAGCACATCAGATGGCAAGGACTGGGCGATGTGATGTGATGCCCACGGCACACCAAATTTTAACACCCCTGCCATAAAAATGACAACAGCGACTAGGCTTGCCAACACCCACCCAAAATTGCCCTCCATGATGGAGATTTTGTCAAACAGACGTTTGTGGCGCAATGTCAGCCAATCAGGCGCGCCATCAATCAGCTCAATCCGCTCGCCACTTGCAAAAACAAGTACCCCCGCCGAACGCCCCACGCTTGGCATAAATTCACAATCGGCAGTCTGATACGTCCCACCAAAACCATCGCCTTCTAACACAAAACCATCGGAGCGGCTGTTTGGGCGAATGTGGGCAAGGTGGGCTTTACTGGTTTTGCCATCAAAATAGCGGACGGCTGTTGGGCGTGTGCTCATAATAACTTACCACGATATATCAATGTCAAACACGTCGGCAATCTCTTCACCAAGGGCGGAAGTCTCTGCCATCGTTGGTGTGACAAGCTCATCAAAATTCTCATAGCTCAGTAAAGACAAGGTCTCAACCTTGTAGCGATGAAGTCGCACCGCTGCCCAAGGTGAAAACAGCCCAAGGGTCAAAATAATCATAAGCAAATTGGTGAATTGAATAAAGGCAAACCTAAAAATGCTAAAATCATTCAAAACCAGCGCACTGTCACCAACGGTCAAATTATCCCACACCACCTTGTGTAGACAAGCTTGGGTCAGCGGCCAAATGAGCAGCATCATAATGTATATGCCGATTATTGCAACCGCCACAAGCCCTGCCCCAAAGTCCGAGCCTGCAATAACGCCAAGCCCCATCACGACTGCACCGCCAATAAGTACCGCAATGGCAATCACAATCGGCACAGCAACTGCTTTATACACATCAAACAGACTGGCATGCCACTCAAATTGCATCTCGCCAAATTGAGTGTTGTTAAATTGATAAGTCTTAAACAGCTTCCATGCAAATGGCATCAATAGGGCAATGACAATCATGGACACCGATACGCCAGTAACCGCGCCAGATGCGTCTGAGTTACTACTCAAATAAACAGCGCCAACAAGCGCCATATTGGCAACAGCAACAAATACAAACAAAATATAAGCGGCCAGCAGACTGCCCATAAACGCAAAGCGGACATTTTTATATTGGCTGTTTCTTGCTCTAAAGCGCAAGGTAGAGCGCATGAGCCAAGGAAACAAAGCCAATATCAAAAAACCGCCGATGGTTGCGATGATGGGTGAAAATTGCCCAAGGACACTGATGGCGACATATACTCCAAGCGCAATCAGTCGCCCAAGCAAAATGCGCTTAGGATTGGCGGTAAAATCAAATGGCTCATCATTAAGCTCAGTGTTGCCATAAAAATACCTAAGGCGACGAACCTTCGCCCACGGCGAATAAATCCCAAGCGTAAGGATGGTCAAAACCAAATTGACAATCCAAATTTTAAAATATTCTGTGCCTGTCCCATAAAAATAAAAATCGTACTGATATGGCTCATCGGGCAAAGCAGAAGGCTTAGCAGTCAAAGGCGCGTGGGTAATGTTGTGTGTCTGGTAATCATTGACAGGCGATGACATATACATCCTTATAATAAAAAAGCTCAAGATATAATTTTTTTGCGCCTTAAATTATACTAAAGTTAAACTAAAAATACAAAATTTAATATTTTGTTAATTTTACAGTAAAATTTCATTGAGGCGCACCCAAGCTGAAGCTTTTTAACCCAGCTTGGGCTTATGGATGATGTGTTTATGGGCGTGTCGCTGATTTTTACTTAATACAAAGATATAAAAGACTTTGAGGATTTTGGTGATGCTGATTAATTGCTTATTTAAAAGCGCTCTAAAAAGCCTGTTAAAAAGGCACAGCGCTTGTCCATTCCATCCATGCCCCATGTGTGGGGTGCTTTAGGCGCAGTTTGTGCGCGTGTAGATTGAGACGATTGCAGAGCGTAAGTGCTGCGCCCTCTGCATAGATGGGATCGCCAAGCATCACATGACCGATGTGCACCATGTGCACGCGCAATTGATGACTTCTGCCCGTAATGGGCTTTAGCGCCACTCGTGTGACGGGATGAATTGTGCCATCATCGCTTCGTCTTTTTTCGTGGTGCAGCACCTCATAATGCGTCAAGGCGCGCTTATTCCAATGCACATCAATAATGTGGCGCGGTTTTGTGGTGGGTTCATAGCGCACAGGCACATCAATCACCCCTTTTTTGTCATCCAACAAAATTGTTCCCATCACCACCGCTTGATATTCTTTTTGTGGCAGGCGCTCAATGAACTGCTTGGCGATGTGCGTTTGCGCTTCGGCAGTTTTGGCAAAAATAATGAGCCCTGAGGTGTCCATATCCAGTCGGTGAATGAGTTTGATGTTTGGATATACCTTAAGCAGGCGCGATTGTAAACTCACCTTTAGACTGCGCCCATCCACACTCAACAGACCATCTGGCTTATCCCCCACCCAAATGTCCTCATCTTCATAAACGGTGATGGATTGGATGAATGTGTGATAAAATTCAGAAGGATGCTTGGATTCTTCAGCGTTCATCTGTGCGATTTTGGTGTCGCTTAGGCGCTCGGTGCGTGTATTCATTGTGGGATAATCGGCTTGAGTAGTTGGTGAATGGTTGTCAAGGCGGTTATTTTACCTGATTTTTCAAAATTTAACACAATGCTTTCAAAAAAATAACGGGCATGACGATTGAATTTGTTATAATTTGTTGAAATAATTTGAAAATTATTGATTGATTTTTATGAATAATAAATTTAATCAATCATCAACTGTATCGCACTTGTATCTCACAAAATCATCCTTATTATAGCTGCTAAGTTATCATGACGATGATATCTGTGCTTATATGAGTTGTCTGTATTTTTAAAAAGGATATGAATTATGTCTATTGTTAATGCAACTGATGCCACCTTTGATGCGGAAGTGTTGGGCGGTAATGATGTCGTTTTGGTTGATTTTTGGGCGAGCTGGTGCGGTCCTTGCCGAGCCATAGCACCGACACTTGAGGCGTTGGCGGATGAATACCAAGGTCGCGCCAAGATTGTCAAGGTGGATGTGGATGCCAATCCAGAGTCTGCTCAGCGTTTTGGCATTCGCAGCATTCCAGCTTTGTTTGTCTTCAAAAACGGCGAGCGCGTTGAGGCGGTGGTTGGCGGTCGTCCAAAATCTGAATTGGCGGCGCTGATTGACAAGCACCTATAACACTTAACACTTGCGCTTATTATAATGCACTCATCAAAAATGTTTGCGCTTACTGTTTGTGCTTATAATGAATGCGATGAGCCGATTTATTTTTTTAAGCAAACAAGTGCTTTAAGTGAGTACTGCACAATCAAGATTGTTAATCAAGCAAAATTGTAATCAAGATTGTTTTGACCAGTAAATCTTTTTGGGTTTGCTGGTCTTTTTATGCAATCATTGCGCCAAACCGACCAAAAAATGATTGACAAAATTGATGGATTCTTCTATATTATCAAGCCTTACAATTTTTGTATGTCAATCAACCACATCTTAAGTGCCAAGTGCACGCATCACTAGATTTTCTTTATGAATTTAACCGAATTAAAACGCAAATCCGTCGGTGAGCTGATTGCTATTGCTGAATCCATGGGCATGGACAATATGGCGCGCAGCCGCAAACAAGACATTATTTTTGCCATCCTAAAAACTCACGCCAGAAATGGCGAATCCATTTATGGTGATGGCGTGCTTGAGGTTCTGCCAGATGGTTTTGGTTTTTTGCGCTCATCAGAAGGCTCATATTTGGCAGGCCCTGATGACATTTATGTCAGCCCAAGTCAAATTCGCCGCTTTAATTTACAAACAGGCGATTCCATTGCAGGCACCATTCGCCCACCCAAAGACCAAGAGCGTTATTTTGCCTTATTAAAGGTGAGCGAAATCAATTTTGATACGCCTGATCGCAGCCGTCACAAGCTGATTTTTGAAAATTTAACACCTTTATTCCCAACCGAGCAATTAAAACTTGAGATTGGCAATGGCACAACCGAGGATTTGACAGGGCGAGTCATTGACCTGATTGCGCCCATCGGCAAAGGTCAGCGCTCCATCATTGTTGCGCCGCCCAAAGCGGGTAAAACGGTTTTGTTACAAACCATCGCCCAGTCCATCACCAAAAATCACCCTGAATGCTATTTGATTGTACTGCTCATTGACGAACGCCCAGAAGAAGTGACAGAAATGCAGCGCACAGTGCGTGGTGAGGTGGTTGCCTCTACGTTTGATGAGCCGCCACAACGCCACATTCAAGTGGCTGAGATGGTGATTGAAAAAGCAAAACGCTTGGTTGAACACAAGCAAGATGTGGTGATTTTGCTGGATTCCATCACTCGTCTTGCTCGCGCGTACAATACGGTCATTCCATCCAGCGGCAAAGTGTTGACGGGCGGTGTGGATGCGCACGCACTGGAGCGACCCAAGCGCTTTTTTGGCGCAGCGCGCAATGTTGAAGAGGGGGGCAGTTTGACCATCATTTCAACAGCACTGATTGATACTGGTTCAAAAATGGACAGCGTGATTTTTGAGGAGTTTAAAGGCACAGGCAACCAAGAAATCACCCTTGAGCGCGAGCTTGCCGAACGCCGCGTATTTCCTGCCATCAGCCTCAAAAAATCCAGCACCAGACGAGAAGAGCGTCTGCTTGACGAAGAAGCTTTGCGCCGTGTGTGGGTGTTGCGCAAGCTGTTTCAATCCATGGATGACATGGCGGCGACTGAGTTTTTGTTGGAGCGCCTAAAAGAATCAAAAACCAACGATGAGTTTTTTGAACAAATGAAACGCAAGGCGCAAAATTAGGGTTTAGTAATCAAAAAGGCAATTAACGCCGAAAAATACTGCTGATATGAAATGTTTTGTTACAAAGTTGTGAAAAATAATATCAAAAACCCTTTTTATTTTCATAATGTTGTTATAAAATAATCTAGTTAGCACATTTGTATAAAAGATGACTACAAGATTGTGTCTAATTAAATTTCCCCAACGGAGACTGATTATGCAAACTAAATTAATGATTTCTGCTCTAGTAGCTGCTATGGCTTTAACTGCTTGCTCAAAGCCAGCTGAAGAAGCACCTGCCGCTGCCGCTGCCGCTACAGAAGCTGCTGCTGACGCACAAGCTGCTGCAAACACTGCACCTGCTGATTCAACTGCACAACAAGCTGCTGACACTGCTGCACAAGCTGCTGCAACTGCTGACTCTGCTGCTGCTGACGCTGTTGCACAACAAGCTGCTGGCAACACTGTTGCTGCTGAACAAGCTGAAGCGACTGCTGAAAATGCACAAGCTGCTGCTGAAGAAGCTAAAGACGCTGCTGTAGATGCTGCTGACGGTGCTGCCGCTGCTGGTGCTGCAACCGCTACTGACGCTGCCGCTGCCGCCGCTGAGCCAAAAACTAAGTAATTGACTAAGTAATTAATTAAAGCAATTAATTCACTTTAGTAATTAGTTTTTCAAAAAGAGAATCCGCAAGGATTCTCTTTTTTTATTGAGCAAAAATAGCAAAATAAACCAAGCGCACGCTTTAAATTGTTGGGCGGATGAATGAACAAACTGTGAAAATCGCTTGAAATTTTGCTAAAGTGTGCTTAAATAACTGTTTTTTGGGTAATGGGTGAAATATGAACGGGTTTGCAATTGGTCAAAGATATTTATCAGATAATGAAAGCGCGCTGGGTCTTGGGGTGATTGTTGAGGTGGATGCGCGCACGGTGCGTGTTTTGTTTCCTCAAAGTGAGGAGACAAGGCTGTATGCCATTGGTTCGGCGAATTTGTCGCGTGTTGTGTTTGCAGCGCATGACACCATTACCGATCAAGACGGCAACGAGCATACGGTTTTGCGTGCAGAAGATGTTGGCGGTGTTATGCGCTATCATTTGACTTGTGGCAAAAGCTTGATGGAAACTCGTTTGGCAGCAAACATCACACTGTCCAAGCCGCTTGAGCGTTTATTGGCAGGTCAGATTGAGGATGATAATTATTACGAGCTGCGCCAAACTGCCCGCGATATTGACAATATGCTCATTCGTCATCCCTTGCAGGGGCTACTGGGTGGACGCATTGACATCATTCCTCATCAGTTGTACATCGCGCACGAGGTGGGCAAACGCTTGTATCCACGCGTGCTGCTGGCAGATGAGGTAGGTCTTGGCAAAACAATAGAAGCTGGTATGATCATGCATCAACAGCTGCTGACGGGGCGTGCGACACGAATTTTGGTGCTTGTGCCAGACAGTTTGCAATATCAATGGATGATTGAATTAAAACGCCGATTTAATCTTGATTTTGCGGTGTTTGATTTGGTGCGCACAGCATCCATCAAAGAGCACAATCCGGATTTAAACGTTTTTACGACCGAACAATGCATCATCGCCAGCATTGATTTGTTGCTTGATCATGCCGATTTGTTTGAACAGGCATATACAGCAAGCTTTGATATGTTGGTGGTGGATGAGGCGCACCACTTGCATTGGGACAGCGAGGTGGGTGGCAATGACAAATATGAGCTTGTTGAGGCGCTGAGCGCGCAGATCAAGGGGCTTTTGCTGCTGACTGCAACGCCAGAGCAGCTTGGGGTAGAAAGTCATTTTGCGCGCTTAAGGCTGCTTGACAAAGACCGTTTTGATGATTTGGACAGTTTTATTGCTGAACAAGAAGATTTTGTTGGTATTGCACAAATTGCCAGTGCGCTCATTGATGGCATGACGCTGTCTGGCAAGCAGATTGAGGCGCTGGCGGGTTTGCTGGATGTGCCATCGGAGCGCATCAGCACCATCAATGACGATGATGAGCTAAGACAGCAAATCATCAGCGAGCTTTTGGACAGACATGGCACAGGGCGCGTGTTGTTTAGAAATACGCGCGACAGTGTGACAGGGTTTTTGGGCAGACAAGCCATCGCCTATCCTTTGCCCATGCCGACCGCTTGGGTGGGCACATCGCGCACAGAGGGCAAACTGTCCGAGCAGCTGTGGGGTGAAGAGCAATATCCAAATGGCGAATGGCTTGAACAAGATCCGCGCGTGCCGTGGCTTATTGATTTATTAAAAACAAATCTAAAGCATGAAAAAACCCTTTTGATTGCGCGCAGTGGGGCGACGGTGCAGTCGCTTGAGATTGCGCTGCGCTTGCACGCGGGCATCAAAACAGCGGTATTTACCGAAGAGATGAGCTTGCTTGAGCGCGATCAGGCGGCGGCGTATTTTTCTGATGAAGACGGTGCGGCGATTTTGTTGGCATCGGAAATTGGCTCAGAGGGACGCAATTTTCAATTTGCTCATCATTTGGTTTTGTTTGATTTGCCCGCCAATCCTGACACGCTGGAGCAGCGCATTGGTCGGCTAGATAGAATTGGACAAACCCAAAAAATCACCCTGCACACGCCGTTTATTGTCAATACCGCGCAAGAGCGCTTGTATCACTGGTATGACAGCGCGCTTAATATTTTTAGCGCAATCAGCCCTGCGGCGCAAAGTGTGCAGGAGCATTTTTTGATGGATTTAAAGCCTTTGTTGCTTGGGCAGACTGCACCAAACGTGGCGGATTTTCAGAGCTTGGTGGGTGAGGCTGCCGCCATGCGCATTTCGCTTGAGCAGGCAATGCAAGAGGGGCGTGATCGTTTGCTTGAGTATAATTCTTGCCGTCCAAGGGTGGCTGGCAGGATTGTGGACGCCATGCAAAAATTTGATGAAAGTCAGCTGCTCAGCTGTTTTTTGGCTGAATTTTTAAACGCCATCAATGTGGATTACAGTGTGCAAAAAGATGGCTCATGGGTTGTTCATCCTGTGGATATGACCGAGATGGATGTGGCGGAACACAATCTGCCTTTTGATGAAGAGGGCATGACGTTCACCTTTGACAGACAGCTTGCGCTTATGCGTGAGGATATGCATTATATGACGCACGAACATCCACTCATGCTTGCCATTCACGACATGATGAACGCCTCTTCTTTTGGTAATACGGCGGTGAGCATGCTCAAAACTGCCGCCATGCCGCAAGGATTTGTGGTGCTTGAGGCGTGTTTTAAGATTGAGTCAATTGCGCCCAAATCATTGAATTTAAAGGCGTTTTTGCCAAATACACGCGTACGCATTGTCATGGCGCAATCGGGCGATGATTTGTCGCAATTATTAAGCAAAGAAAGACTGCTTGCGATGATGGAGCGCGTGGACAAAACACAAGCCCGCCAAATCATCAAAATGCGCCAATCCATCATCAGCGCTGTGTACCAAAAAGCCAGTCAGCAGGCTGCGGCGCAATTGAGTGAGGTTGCCAAAGGCGCACAAGAAAAATTTGAGCAGTATTATAATAAAGAAATTGACAGACTTGTGCATTTGCAAAAAATCAATCCCACCATCACAGATGGCGAGATTGCGCTTTTGCACAGCGCCAAGCAGCAAGGGTTGTCGGCGCTGTCTGCATTATCCTTGGTGCCCGACAGTGTGCGCTTGATGATAGCGGTACATCCTTGATGTTGTGGCTTGGGCTGTGTTTGCTGCGCGCTTAATGTGCCAAGGTGTAATTGAGCGCGCGAAGACTCAAACACACCCAAGCAAGCAAACTGCACTTAAACCAATCATGATTAGACCAATCATGCACAAACCAATCATGCGCAAATAAGCCATCTACCCCCAAAGGCTTATCTTCTTGCTCAAATATGCCACATAAGGTGAGCATTATTTTTGTTGCTTTTGTTTACAATACGCTTATTTAACTGGGCAAATTGCAAACAGATGGGCGAGGTAGGTATGAAAGATGAACTTAAAGGTGGACGGCGAATCATTGATTGGCGACCTGAAGATGAGATGTTTTGGGCAAATGGCGGCAAACAAGTCGCCAATCGCAATTTATGGATTTCCATTCCTGCGCTCTTGCTTGCGTTTGCGGTGTGGGTGGTGTGGTCGGTGATTGTAGTGCGTATGCCTGAGGTTGGGTTTAAGTTTGACAAATCACAATTATCCACTTTATTGGCATTGCCAGCGTTGTCTGGGGCGACATTGCGGCTGTTTTATTCATTTGCGGTGCCGATTTTTGGTGGGCGGCGCTGGACGACTTTGACCACAGCCAGCTTGCTTATCCCAACCATTTGGCTTGGCATTGCCATTCAAGATGTGAATACGCCTTTTTGGGTGTTTGCAACCATTGCGCTATTGTGCGGGCTTGGTGGTGCTAATTTTTCATCCAGTATGTCCAACATCTCCTTTTTTTATCCCAAATCACAACAAGGCATGGCGCTTGGTCTAAATGCAGGCTTGGGCAATCTTGGGGTGTCCACCATGCAGTTTGTGGTGCCTGCGGTGATTGGTTTTGCGCTGTTTGGTTCGCTGGGCGGCGACCCACAAATCACCGAAAGTGGCAAACAGATGTATCTGCAAAATGCAGGTTTTGTGTGGGTGATTCCGATTGCGATTATGGCGCTGCTGGCTTGGTTTGGCATGAATGATTTGGCAAGCGCCAATGCGTCTTTTAAGGATCAATCCATCATTTTTAAGCGCCAACACAACTGGATCATGTGCATTTTGTACTTGGCGACTTTTGGGTCGTTTATTGGGTTTAGTGCGGCATTTCCGATGGTGATTAAGCAGTCTTTTCCTGAGGTTGATCCTTTGAAAGTGGCATTTTTGGGGCCTTTGGTTGGCGCTTTGTTCCGCCCTGTTGGGGGCTGGCTTGCTGACAAGGCAGGCGGTGCGCGCGTGACTTTTGTGAATTATATTGTGATGACGCTTGCGGTGTGCGCGGTCATGTTTTTTTTGAAGCAGGGTAATTTTGCAGGCTATTTTGCGTGCTTTATGGTGCTGTTCATCACCACAGGCATTGGCAATGGTTCAACATTTCGCATGATTCCTGTGATTTTTAGAACCTTGCATGAGCGCTTAAATTCCCCTGATTTAATCAATCAAGCTCGTAAAGAGTCGGCGGCAGTGGTTGGATTTTCTGGTGGATTTGCAGCTTATGGTGGGTTTTTTATTCCCAAGATGTTTGGTTCAGGGCTTGGTGTCAATGGCACATTGATTGCACTTATTGTGTTTTATGCGATTTGTATTGGGCTGACTTGGTGGTTTTATAGCCGAAAAAATGCACCTTTTCCTTGCTGATATTGGTATGACAACAAAAAAACACGCTTATCGGGCGTGTTTTTTTTGACGTAATCGGACATACATTAAGCGCGTGTTACACATTAAGCGCGTGTTACAATGCCAAAATATCGGCAATCAGTGCATCCACGTCTTGTTTTTTGGTTGCCCAACTTGTGCAAATGCGCACAAAATGGACATCTTCTGGCGCTTGACTGTCTTGTATCTTACCAAAATCCGCCAAAACGTATTTTTGACTTAAGCGCTCAAGCCATGTTTTTGGTAGGGCAAAAAACTGCTGATTGGTACGGCTTGGTACGATGGGCGCAATGTTTTTTTGGGCAAAAGCGTGCGCAATGGCAAGCGCATAATCATTGGCGCTTTGACAAATTTCAAAATACAAATTGTCGCTGAATAATTCATCAAACTGAATGCCAAGCAAGCGCCCCTTGGCAAGCAGTCCGCCTTGGCGCTTAATCATATGGCGAAAGCCTGTTTTGTAGGCAGGATTATTGATGACAATCGCCTCACCAAAGGCTGCACCGCATTTGGTACCGCCGATATAAAATACATCGCACAAGCTCGCCAAGCGCTTGATGTCATCTTGATTTGTGGCGTAACCAAGTCGCGCACCATCAATAAACAACGGCACGCCCCAGCGCTGACACGCAGCGAATAGGTCGGCAAGCTCGTCTGTTGTATAAGTTGTGCCCATTTCGGTGGATTGAGAGAGGTACAGCATGGCAGGTTTGGGCGAGTGGCAGGCGGTGGGGTTGTCTTTGTAGGCTTGCATGAATGCCTCAAAATCGGTCAGCATTACCTTGCCATCATGATTGGGCAGGGTGATGACTTTGTGCCCTGTCGCCTCAATTGCACCTGTTTCGTGCACGGCAATGTGTCCAGTATCCGCACAGACGACCGCCTCATAAGGACGCAGGATGCTTGAGATGACAATCGCGTTGGCTTGAGTGCCGCCCACCACAAAATGCACATCGCTGTCTGTCAGCGCGCACGCATTCAGTATTTTTTGGCGTGCAGCGCTGCAATATTCATCATCGCCATAGCCCAAGCTGTGCTTATCGTTGGTTTCAACAAGGCGCGCTAGGATTTTTGGATGCATGGCGACGGTGTAGTCGTTGTTAAAATAGATTTTCATGATTGTATGAATAAATTAGGGTATGTTGACATTTCACACGCTTTAAGAAAAAATGTTGAAAAATAGGCTTTTGGTTGTGCTTTTGGTGAAAAATAAGCTAAATCTTGCCTTTTGTCGTTAAAGCTATTTTAACAAGCTTGCCAATATTATCATATTGGCTGCATTTATTGCCTAAAAAGGCTTAATAATTTTCTAAATTTTTCACTCAAA
>JBGXSA010000047.1:0-17926 GCA_041811915.1 Moraxella sp.
AGCTTGGGCTTGGATCACTGGTATTACCTGCATCATCTTTAGTTGCAACAGCAACCTCATGTTCACCTTCAGTCAATGGTGTGGTTGGTGTCAAGGTGCTTGTACCATCGCCATTGTCCACAACTGTTGCAGGTACTTCTTTACCATCAACAATCAATACTGGTGTACCATCTGTTGGAGTTGGTACGGTGAATGATGGTGTGGTGTCACTGGTGTTGTCGTCTGTATCGCTGACGCCAGTGTCTGTTGCAGCTGTCATGTCAGGTGCAGTGGTTGGTGCTGTTGGAGGCGTTGTATCTGTTGGCGCCTTAGCGGTATCACTATCTGGCGCAGATTCGTTGCCTGCTGCATCACTGTTTGTAGCTGTTACAGTGCTGCCATCTTTCACTGCATCTGCAGGGATAGTCACAACACCTGTGGTTGGGGATACAGCCACTGCATCATTTGGATTATCATCAACCCATTTACCATCATCCCCTTTGGTGAAAGTGACAGTTTGGGTAACGCCATCATTATCCACATAAGTTACTGTGGTTTTGGCGGCATCAGGAGCAGGGGTCACTGTCACAACGCCATTATCTGGACCAACAACATCTGGTGCGGCAGGTGCATCAGTATCTATTGAGGCTTTTGTTGCAGGATTAGACTCATTGCCAGATTTGTCTGAATTGGTTGCAGTCACATCTGAGCCGCCTTTGATGGCATCTTCAGGGATGGTGACTACGCCAGTGTCTGGATCTACAGTTACTGTGTCATTTGGATTGTTGTCAACCCATTTACCTGTGTCAGGATCTTTGGTGAAGGTAACAGATTGAGTGTCACCGTTTTCATCTACATAAGTGATGGTGGTTTCGGTGGCATCATCAGCAGGATCAACAGTCACAGAACCGTCTGTGTTTGCGGTAATGTCTGGTGCTGACGGTGGGGTTACGTCATCTTCATAAGTAACGTCTGTTGCCTTGTCGCTGGTGCCGTTTGGTGTGGTTTGGCTGGCATCCACTTCGGTACCATCTTTAACCTCATCAGCAGGAATGGTGATTTCACCTGTGGTTGGATCAATGGTGATTTTGTCATTTGGATTTGGATCTGTCCATTCGCCTGTGTTTGGATCTTTGGTAAAGGTAGCAGACTGTGTACCGCCTTCATTATCAATATACTCTACCACAACTTCGGTTGCATCGTCGCTTGGATTGATGGTCACCGAGCCATCCTCATTTGCAATGACATCAGGTTCTGGAATGTCATCTTTGGCAGTTGCTGTATCAGGCTGACTTGTGCCAAAAGGCGTTGTTTGTGTTGCAGATACGGTTGAGCCGTCTTGAACTTGGTTGGCGGGGATGGTTACAGCGCCTGTAGTTGGATCTACAGTTACTTTTGAGTCATCCACTGTCCAATTGCCATTGCTGTCTTTGGTTGCAGTTGCAGTGTGATTATTACCATCTTCATCTTGATAAGTGACTACCATAGAAGTCGCATTGTCAGCTGGCGTAGCAGTGACCGAGCCGTCATTATTGGCAGTGACGTCAGGTGTTGGCACGACTGGCATGGTGTTGTCGTTGTTGCCTGATGTTGCTGTTTCAGGTTCACTCTTACCGTTTGGCGTGGTCTGCTCTGCGGTTACGGTTGAGCCGTCTTTGACTTCATCGGCAGGGATGGTTACTTCACCTGTGTCAGGATTAATAGTTATGTTGTCGGTTGGATCGTTATCAACCCATTTACCATCATCACCTTTGGTGAAGTCTACAGTTTTTGTGTCACCGTTTTCATCCACATAAGTGATGTCAGTCTTGGTTGCATCATCACTTGGCTTAACAGTAACCGAGCCATCTTTATTGGCAATCACATCGGGTGATGGAATGTCATTTTGAGCGGTGGCTGTCTTATCACCACTGCTTTTACCATCTACAGTTTGTTTGGCAGCAACCGTTGAGCCATCTTTGACTTCATTAGCAGGAATGTTGATGATACCTTTGGCAGAATCAATCCAAGGCTGTTTTGGATTGTTTGCATCTGGTTCCGTTGGTAGTAGATTACCATCTTTGTCAGTTGCAGCCCAAGTATCAGGCGTAGTTGGATCATTGTCATAATCGCCTTTGGTTGCAGTGATGGTTTTGTCTTCACCGTTTTCATCAGTGTAGGTGGTTTCTGTATTGGTGGCGTTTTCCGTTGGGATGATGGCAACCGAGCCATCTTTGTTCGCGACAACCTCAGGCTCTGGCGTATCATCTTTAACTGGTGTTTCAGTGGTAGCATGTTCACTGGTTTTACGACCTGGTACAGTTTGAGTGGCATCTGCTGTAGAGCCATCTTTAACCGCTGATGGTGGAATGGTAACCACACCCGTGGTTGGATTAATAGTCACACTATCATTTGGATTTTTATCCTCCCAAGTATCAGGCGTGCCATTATCATTAGTATCTACTTTAGTAAAGGTAGCAGATTGAGTTTCACCTTTATCATCAGTGTAGTGAACCGTCACTTCTGTAGCGTCATCAGTAGGAGTAACCGTTACCGAGCCATCATCATTGGCCACAATCTTAGGTTCTGGCGATTTGGCGCTGACATTGCTTGTTTCATTCGCTTTACCACTGTCGGTGGTCTGCTCAACAGTCACATCACCATCTCGGCTTTGCTCTTTTGGAATGACTACAGTGCCTGTGATTGGGTCAATATAAGGTGCAGTAGTGGTTGGCGTACTATCTAATGCATCAGAGCCTGTGTCGGTCGCTGTCCAAGTGCCATCCTCATTTTTGGTGGCAGTGATGGTTTGCTTAACACCATCTTCGTCCACATAACTGACTTCATAGCTTGTGGCACTGTCACTTGGATTAACACTGATGTTACCCACTGCATCTGTAATGACCTCAGGGACGACGGCAGCTAATGTCGTGTCAGCACTTGTGTATGACTTACCATCATTTGGATTACCATCACTAACCTCAATATCAATCTTAAGCTCTGGCAGACCATAAGACCCGCTTAGCCATCGCATAACATTCTTATCAGTAATATTTAATGAGAATTTACCATCCGCATCAGTGACTGTGAATTTTTGTGTATATGTCTCGCTTGAGTTACTAGGATTTGTGATAGTAACTTTATATGTTAAAGTTTCCGCAACAGGACTACCATTGCTTAGCGTAACACCTTGCAAGTTTAGTGTATCTTGAGTAGCTGAGTACTGTGTCTCGCTGATGGTTAGCGGTTGCTCTGTTATCGGTGTTGTTGGGGTTGTTGTATTGCCATTATTGCTGTTATTATTATCATCGTCGTCATCTGCCAACGCTGCGCCAACAGCCACAAGACCTGCCAGACCAACCAGCCAAGGTAGGATGGATTTGGTGCCTTCAGTTGCGCCGATCCACCATGCGCTTGGGTATGCAGTGCCACCCAAAGCCTGACCTTCAATGTCGCCATTGACCAGCTGAGTTACATAGTCAGCCACATTGCCAGTGTCTGGCACATAGTAGTAGTATTGACCATCTTCTGCCAAACCAATCAAGGCAGAGTCGCCACTGTCATAAAAACCTTCAATAATCAAATCCGCTTCGTTGCCGTTTTCTTCAAAAGAAACGTGCAAATCTTTGCCAACGCGTTTGGTGACAATGTGGTCAGGTGCGCGTTTGGTTGCGTCATTAATCAGTTCATAATTGACATTTTTTGTCGCTTTGATGATGGTTGGTTTGCCATCTTTGGTGATGACTTGTGTTTGAGCAAGTGTTTGACTTGCGTCATTAACTTTTACGGTAATGCTTTTCATATCATTATTTTCCTAATTAGAATAATTATCTATTAACTTGGCTTGATGGAATGGTGACAACCACACGGCGGTTTTCAGCACGACCAGCAGCGGTGTTGTTGTTTGCGATGGGCTGGCTTTCACCATAACCACGCGCTGAGATACGGCTTGGGTTTACGCCATGATTGCGTACCAAGGCATTCACAACCGCTTCGGCACGGCGCTGTGACAAGGCTTGGTTGTAGGCATCACTGCCTGTTGAGTCGGTGTGACCTTCTACCACAGCATCGGTGTTTGGATACTGCGCCAAAAACTCAGCAGCGCGCGCCACTTCGCCTTGATAGCTTGATTTAATCACACTCTTGTCGTGATCAAAGTTGATGTTTAGGCGAATGCTTGGAATTTGCACAGGCTCTACAGGTTGTACTGGCTGTGTGATGACGACAGGTGGCTGACGCACGGGTTGCACTGGCGCGCAGTCAATGGCGCTTGTGCGTGGCACTTGGTGCGCTTGACGATAGGTGCCTTTTAATAGCTCGGTGGCAGTTCTGCCATCCACTTGGCGCAAGGTTGGGCTAAAGTCGTTCGCCACTTCAACATAGTAATAACGAGTCTCACCTTCTTGTAGGTTGGCGCTGACTGGATTGACGGTCAAATCGTTGGTCAATGCCTTGGTCGGTGCAGCGCTCAACGTGTTTTTACCTGCACAGACAATATCTGTCACATAATGACCTTCTTGCAGGCTGGTCAAATAACGACCATTGACAGCCAGGTTGGTGCTTGAGTCGTCTGTTAGATTGCTCACAGGACGAATAAACACAACTGCTGCTGTGTTGGCTGCCAAATCCAAATTGGTAACATCGTTTGCGCTTGGTTGCGCTGATGTATTCCAAGTGACTGTTTGCGCGCTTGCTGCCAGGCTAAAAAGACCTGCAGATACCGCCAAGACAAGTGAGTGAATTTTCATGAATGCCTCTTTGACGTTCGTTGATAAAAAAAATTAACAATTGATGTATTATTTGTCAGAATTTGTCAGATGCTACACCATAGAATAGAGATGTATTAATTTTAACTTGCAATAATCATGCCATGATAATTTTAATACTTTCTCTATAACCCCATGATACTACAAATATTTGTTACTGTGAATTACACAACTTTTGAATTCCTGTAAATTAGGATAAGACGGCCATTTTGATGGATAAAAGGTGTTTTTTTATAAAATAAATCAATGCACATCAGTTTACCGAAAATGCAAAGTGCCTAAGGTGCGGGCTTGGATGGTTGTTTGATTAAAATGCGGATATTGAGACTGTTTTCAAAAATCGTCGGTCATGGATAGCAATGGCAACAGTTTTGATTTTTTATAGTTAATATTTGTAAATTATTAGCAATATTATAGAAATAAATATACCTGATGATGTATTTTTGTTATTATATGTAATGCTCTGGAGCGGTAAAATTAAAAGATTTCCTTTAATGTCTTCAAGTCTCAATAAGGACTTAGCGGACATTTTTTAATAAAATTTAAGAACAACACAGTCAAAGATCTTTCACAAGACACAAAACGACTTAAAACCCAAAATCAAACCAACACCACAAAAAAATTTTGGGAATTTTTTAGAAAGAAAAAACCCTTGCACACATAAGAGTTTGTCTTAATTACAACCTATCAATATTTTTATAAACTTCATCATCATTGCGTTTTCCAATCCGCAAAATGTGAATTTCTATCACATCTTCAATAATTTGGAAAATTATGCGATATTCCCCACTTTTTGCCCTTTTCAGGTGTGGAAATCCGCTTAGCTGTATCGTTGGCACTTGTGTGGGGTCTTGTGCCAACAAGTCAATTTTTGCGACAATTTGGCGAGCGTGCTTTCTTGGGATACTATCTAAAAAATCTTCAACCCCTTTGGCTAAAATTACCGAATACATTAGCGGAATTTATCAAGAATGGCTTTGCTTTGTTCAACCGTATATAAGCCCAATTCTTTAGACTTTGTAGCCAAAATGCCATCTACATAGTCCTCCAAAACCTGTGGCGACATCATCAGACTAACCACACGCCCCCGACGCGTTACAGCGACCATTTCTTTTTGCGACTGGTCTATGACCGCCCCAAAATTGTTTTGAACTTCTGATGAAGTCAAAGGTTTGGTGAGTGTGCGCATAGATTTTCCAAAATAAACAATTGTTATAGCTATTTTATGCATTTTAGCTATTTTGTCAAATTTAAAATGGATTTTGTAGGCTTTTTGCGCTGTTTAAAAACACCAAAGCCCAGTCTTTTTGTAGTCAATCACCAAACTGCATGTAACCATAGCCCTAATCCTGAACAAATCACCACCCTCAAACTGGCAATTCGCCCTTGAGGGTGGCGCAAGCGTTTGATTACTTTAAGCGATTGCGAAATTTTTGACCTGCCTTAAAGCTGACCACGCGTCTGGCAGATATCTCCACCGCCTCGCCTGTTTTGGGGTTGCGCCCTGGTCGCGCGCTTTTATCATTCAAATAAAAATTACCAAAACCCGACAGCTTCACCTCGCGCCCATTGGCAAGATTTTGTGCGATTTCATTAAAAAAATCATCCACCAATTTGCGCGCTTCTTGCTTGGTCAAGGACAGCTTGTTCATCAAATGCTCAACCATGTCCGCCTTTGTCAATGTTGCCATAATATCATCCTTACAAATCCCATCAATGTCATTGAGTTGATGTCATTTAATCACGCAAAACTGCATTGTGCGCGGATTGTAGCGCCTGCACAATATGAGTAAACGCCATGTTAATCGCCTCATCATCAAGCGTGGCGCCGACATCTTGCCAAATCATGGCAAATGCCAGTGATTTTTTGCCCGCAGGTAGGCGCTCGCCCTCATAAATATCAAACAGCCACACATCGCGCAGATGCGCGCCTGCGTGCGTACGAATGCTTGTCAAAATTTCCGCCACCGCCACATCTTTGTCCACCAAAATGGCAATGTCGCGGCGCACGCTTGGGAATCGGCTTGGCGCTACAATCGCCTTGTGGTGTTGATACAACTCAAGCAGTGTCGCCACATCAAGCTCAGCCACCCAAGTGGTGGGCAAATCCATCGCTTTGGCGATTTTTGGGTGCAACTGTCCCAAATATCCAAGCACTCGCTCACCAAGCATGATGTCAGCACCCTGCCCTGTGTGCAAAAATGCACGCGTACTGCGTTTGTAATGCACAGCACCCGACTCAAGCAGATGAGATGGCAACAAGCGCTCAACATCGTGTTTAAAATCATAAAAATCCATGCCTGATTTATTGGTGCACTCAAAGCCATACGGCTGTTCTGGCGTGTGTGCACCAACAGCAACCATAGCAAGCGTCTCAATCTGGGCAAGCGTCTGTATGCCATCGCCATCAAAACGCAAGCCCGTCTCAAATAAGCGTACGCGCGTCTGCTGACGGTTTAAATTATACTGCACACAAGGCAATAAGCTTGACAGCAAGGTGCGGCGCATGACGGCAAGCTCGCTTGAGATGGGGTTGGCAAGGGCAAGCGGTGCAACAAACGCCTCATCATCAAACAACCTTTCTATTTTGTCATCACTAAAGCTAAAGCTTATCGCCTCAAAATAGCCTGCATGAATCAATGCCGATTTTAAATACTCGCGATGCAGCTGTTCACTGCCATCAAAAAAGCTTGCAGCAAAACTTGGCGCCACATTGGGAATGTTGTCATAACCATACAAGCGCGCAATTTCCTCAATCACATCCTCGGCAATGGCAATGTCATAACGGTGGCTTGGCGGTGTGCAAATGAGCTCGTTGCTCGCTGCATCAAAAACAACATCAATCTGTAGGCGCGACAACATCGCAATCACACTCTCCACATCAATACACACCCCAAGCAGGGTTTGAATGCGCTCAAAAGGCAGCGACACAGCACTGCGCACAGGCAAATCATCGGCGCTGTCATGCGCGCGCACTTGCCCAACCACCCCACCACCAAACTCATGCAGCAAACTTACCGCACGGTCAAGCGCCAAACGTGGCAAGTCAAAATCCACCCCACGCTCAAAACGCTGACTGGCGTCGGTGTGCAGTCCAAAACGGCGCGCCTTGCCTACAATGGCAAGCGGTGCAAAAAACGCACTTTCAATCACCACATCCACCGTTTCATCACTGACCGCTGTTCTTTTGCCACCCATGATGCCCGCCAAAGCAATCACACCCTCATCATCGGCAATGACCAGTTCATCACCCACAAGCGTAATCATCTGTTCATTGAGCAGCTCAAAGCTTTCGCCTGATTTGGCAAGTCGCACACAAATATCGCCAACAAGCTTGGCTTTGTCAAAGGCGTGCAAAGGCTGACCCAGCTCCATGAGCACATAGTTGGTCACATCCACCAACAAATTGCGCGGCTTAATCCCCGATGATATCAAAGCGTCATGGATAAATTTAGGTGACGGTGTCGTCCCTACCACATCAGTCACCACTTGAGCAAAATATCTGGGGCAAGCGTCTGTTTGGACGCTGACCGCTTGGCTTGCATCACTCACCACAGGTGCGGTCACAGGCTCAAACGGCAAACCAAAGGGCAGGCGATTGAGTGCAGCCACCTCGCGGGCAATACCACGCACACTAAAGCAGTCGCCACGGTTTGGCGTGATGGAGATGTCCAAAATATGCTCATCCAACCCCAGATACTCACGCACATTCATACCAATCGGCGCATCATGTGGCAGTAATAACAAACCATCTACGCCATCATCACAATCAATCTCACTGCCCCCACAGAGCATGCCTTGGCTTTCTACGCCACGCAGTTTGCCTTTTTTGATTTTAAAGGGTTTGTCGCCCTCCACAGGGGGCAGCTCCGCCCCAACCAACGCCACAGGCACACGCACGCCCACAGCGACATTGGGAGCACCGCAGACGATTTGTAGTGGGGTGTCGCTATGCTTGCCGACATTGACGGTGGTGACTTTTAATTTGTCGGCATCAGGGTGCTGTTCACAGCTTAGCACTTCGCCAATCACCACACCGCTAAAAGGCTTGGCAACTTTGGTTAAATCATCAAGCTCCAAGCCTGCCATGGTGAGTTGTTCGCCAATTTGCTCGGCGGTCAAATCAGGATTCACCCAGCTTCTTAGCCATTGTTCACTTAGTTTCATATAGCTTCTCTTTATTCTATTTTTTTAAATCTTTAAGGTTTTGACAAGATCATACTTTAAAATATTGCCGTCACGCGTGATTAACGTTAAATTTTCAATCATGGCTTGAGCAATCAATAATCGGTCAAATGGGTCGTTGTGGGTGCGTGGTAATTGTGTCAATACAAAACAATGCTGTGACATCACAGGCAACTCTTCATAACCATACTCCAGTAAACTGCGATAAAGTTTTTTGACATCCACCTTAAAATTATCTTTATAAAGGTTTGTCTTAATTGCCATTTCCCAAATATTCACACTACTAAAATAAATCTTATGGTGTTTTTGAATTAAAAGATTTTGTACATCATGCGCTAATCGCTCAGGCTCATTGGCAATCCAAATTATCGCATGTGTATCCAACAAATAAGCCATTACTTTATATCCACACCAAATAATTTTGCAATGTCATCATCAGCAAAATTAATATCATCAGGCACAGTTATTTCACCACGCATAAAGCCAAGTTTACGCTCTTTTTGGACAGGGTTGTCATCTGCCATCACAGTCACAAACACTTTGGCATTGGTTGTCATGGGCGGTGTATCCAGCCATGTCAATTGACCATTATTCAAAACCGCTTCATAAGTTTTTAACATAGACCCCTCCAATGTGAGCAACCCATCTTAAAATCCGACATTTTGGCACAACAAACTGCAATCACTCATCCCAAAACTTTTGCATTAACTTTGGACAGATTTTTCTCATACTATCTTCGTCATCGTCATCCCAAGTAAATTCAATGCCACCATAAGAGCGATTATTCAAATATTCATAAATATCTGCTTGATAAGCTTCCTCAAAAGCATGACTTGGCACGCTTAACATCATTTCAAATTCATAATACTCAGCATTATCATTTACTTGTGGTAAATCTGCTAGACTGTCAGGATTGTCCATGGCACCATAGAATGCTTCCTTGCCTTGGGCGATGAGCCATGCTCTAAAATAATCAAAGCCATCATCGCTACAGCCACCGTTTAAAATATAAGCAGTACACCACAAATCACCTTTATAGGACTGCGTATAAAACTCATCAAAACGATTGTTAAATTTGACAATATCTTGCCAAGCCAAAGCCGTCAATTTATCTTTGAGTGCTTTGTATTGAATATCTTGCTGCTGGTCAATATCCTCACTTTGGGCTTGGGCAGTCGTTAGGCTGTCTTCAATCAATTGCCAAAATTCATTTTCATCCATCAAATCATGGATTTGATAAAATGCTGTCATGATTTTTCCTTTATCCAATTTTAAGAACAATCAAGCAAACTGCTTTAAAAATCTGACATCGTTTTGATAAAACAACCGTAAATCATTCACGCCATAATACAGCATGGCAAAACGCTCAATCCCCATACCAAAGGCAAAGCCCTGATATTCATTGGGGTCAATGCCACAATTTTGTAGCACTTTTGGATGCACCATGCCACAGCCCATCACCTCAAGCCATTTGCCATTATCCGCCAAAATATCTACCTCGGCAGACGGCTCGGTAAACGGAAAATAGGACGGACGAAAACGCACGGTGAGTTGTTTATCAAAAAACCTTTGCAAAAATTCATGAATCAAGCCTTTAAGCTCGGCAAAATTGGTCTTTTTGCTGATATACAGCCCTTCCATCTGATGAAACATCGGCGAATGTGTCTGGTCGGAGTCGTTGCGATACACTCGCCCCGGGCAAATAATACGAATGGGCAAATCACCCTTTTGCATCGTGCGAATCTGCACCGAGCTTGTGTGCGTTCTTAGCACATAGCTTGCATCAAAATAAAAGGTGTCGTGCATGGCACGGGCTGGGTGTGTTTCTGGGATATTGAGAGCCTCAAAATTATAATAATCGCTCTCCACCTCAGGCCCTGTCGCAAGCTCAAAACCTGCTTGACGAAACAGCGCCTGCATACGATTTGCCGTCATTGTCACAGGGTGTAGATTGCCCTTGTCCTGTCCGCGCGCAGGCTGAGTGATGTCAATGGATTCTGCCATCAATCTATTGTGCAGCGCTTGCGCTTCTAGGCGCTCAGATTGCTCATCAAAAGCCGCTTGCAAGGCGGTGCGCACTGTGTGCAGATGTCCGCCAATTACTTTTTTGTCCTCGGCAGACAAACCGCCCATTTGCTTAGATAAGGCAACGAGCTCTGATTTTTTGCCTTGCAGCAGTACTTTGAGTTCTTGCAGATGTTGCTCAGATTGGCTCGCCAAAATCAGCGCAACTGCTTGTTTGGCATAAGCCTCAAAATCTTGAGCACCAAGAGTATGTAATTCGCCAGCTAAGCTTGGCAGAGATGAATGTGTCATGACAATATGCTTTAAGATTACAAAAACTGTTATTGTAAAGAATTTGCAAAAAAATGTAAATATATGAAATGCTTATACTTTGACCAATTTTATCCAACCTTTCTTTTGTCCATAAAAAATCCCACCAAAAAGGTGGGATTTTGGGCGACGTCTGATATTATCATACCGTCTGATGTTTTATGCCTATTTATGACTACTTATTTGTTGTTGGTTGTTTTGTAAAACACAATTTTATCAACTTTAGCAACAACTTTTGACAGTCATGAAGTCAATACATCATTAAGCCAGTGCAGATTTTGCTTTTTCGCAGATGGCAGCAAATGCATTGGCATCATGCATGGCAATGTCAGCCAAGATACGACGGTCAATTTCAATGTTTGATTTTTTCAAGCCATTGATAAGACGGCTATAGCTCAAGCCATTTAGACGCGCACCTGCATTGATACGTGCAATCCACAGACGGCGGAAAGAGCGTTTTTTGTTGCGACGGTCACGATATGCGTATTGACCAGCTTTCATTACTGCCTGTACAGCAACACGATACACGCGAGAGCGCGCACCATAATAGCCTTTTGCACGAGCCAGAACTTTTTTATGACGGCGATTAGCCTGTACACCACGTTTTACACGAGCCATTTTTTTCTCCTAATTAATTAAATGTATGGGCACATACGACGAATGGAAGCCACGTCAGATGCGTGAACCATGACGCAACCACGCAATTGGCGGATACGCTTAGGAGATTTTTTGGTCAAAATGTGGCGTTTGAATGCTTGCTTGCGCTTAAAGCCGTTGGCAGTTTTTTTGAAACGCTTGGCTGCACCACGTTTGGTTTTTAGTTTCATAAGAGCCTCTTTTAGACGGTTGTCAATACCTGTTCGCCAGCGGTTGCTGTCTTAAGGTGGGAGCGATATTATACCCAAAACGCTTGCGTTTGCCAAGTGTTTTGTACACAAATTTAAGACTGCTTTGTGCATTGTCTTTTTACTGTCACAAAAATATGCTATGATAAAGGCAAAAAATTGACGTTGTAATTTGATGTGATTGAAGCGATTGGTCCAAATCACACCATTAACAATGTCCAATTCTTGCAAGTTCTCCAAAAACTTGCCCAACTTTTTTTAATTTTTTGACTGATAGGTGCATTATGGGCGGATTTTCTATTACACATTGGCTTATTTTTTTGGCGGTGGTTGTGGTGATTTTTGGCACAAGCAAACTAAGAAACGCTGGCAAAGATTTGGGCAGTGCCGTCAAAGGCTTTAAAGACGCGGTCAAAGAAGAAGACGCCAAACAGCTTACCCACAATCAAGCGCCCACAGCCAATGCTGATGTTACCATCAAACAAGATGACAAAGCATAACGCCATCAAAGACTATGTTTAATCTTGGTCTGTTTGAGCTTACACTGTTTGGCATGATTGCACTCATTGTGCTTGGCCCTGAAAAACTGCCCATCGCGGCGCGCACGCTTGGCAAATGGTACGCGTTTTTTCGTCACACCAAAGAGCGGCTGCAGCACGAAATGACGCATGAGCTTAATCTATTACAAGCCCAACAAGAAATCAAACAAGAGCTTGAAAAACTGCGCGCCGCTGAAAATCAGATGAAAGCGCAAATGGATAAACTGCAAAGCGCCATCGCGCAAAATCAAGCGCACATTTTGGACTTGGAGCACACATCACAGACTACAGCCCCAACCCAGCCCAATTACAATCGCTTTTTTTTGCTTGGGGAATATGACAAACAGCGCCGTCTGCCAGCAGTGCCTTTTTTGCCCAATTACAAAGCCGATGCTTTGTTGTTCAATAAAGCCATCAAATGACAATCACCGACAGCCCATACATAAGATGACGCGACACCATGACACCACCTGTCCACACCGACCCAACCTCGCCCACAGATGACAAGACAGACAATCCAGAAATGTCTTTGATGTCGCACTTTGCCGAGCTGCGCACGCGCTTGATTCGCATGATTGTGTGTGTGCTTGTGGTGTTTTTGTTGTTGGTTGGATTTAGTCGTGAGTTGTATGATTTCATCTCAAACCCCTTAGTGGCGCTGCTGCCCAAAGAAGCCAGCCTCATTGCCACCGATGTCGCATCAGGGTTTTTGGCACCCATTCGCCTAACTTTTTTTGTGGCGCTATTCATCAGCGTGCCTATGATTATTGCCCAGATTTGGGGCTTTGTTGCACCTGCCTTGTATAAGCACGAAAAACGCATTGCAACGCCTTTGTTATTATCAGCGATTGTGCTGTTTTATTTGGGTGTGGCGTTTGCTTATTTTGTGGTGCTGGTGCCTGCGCTCAAATTTTTTGTGATGTTTGCCCCTGATAATGTGCTGCCAATGACAGACATTGACAGCTATCTAAACTTTGTTTTAAAGCTGTTTGCGGTGTTTGGTGTTATGTTTGAAATTCCTGTTGCCACGTTGCTGCTTGTGATTATGGGCGTGGTCAGCACTCAATCTTTGGCAGACAAACGCCGCTTTATTATTGTGGGCTGTTTTTTTGTGGCGGCGCTTGTTACCCCGCCTGATGGCGCAAGTATGGTCATGCTTGCTGTACCCATGTGTTTGTTGTTTGAATTTGGGCTTATGATGGCGCGTATTTTGGTCAAAGAAAAACCCACAGCGCTTTAAGTAACCACGCGATAAGCCCCAGACAAAATCACTTAAAACCACACAGCCAAGCACTTACAATCACTCAAGCTTATATCCCACAAAGCCAATTTGCAGACACACCCCACACTTTCACCACACAAGTTTATCTTGAAAAACTGACACAAGTGTATTTTTGAGCACCAAACCCCAAATCCTTTAATATTTTTGGGTTTTTGGCACATTTTTTGGGTGTATTTTGCTACAATATCGCCATCAACAACAATAAAAAGGCATGATTATGATTATTGCATCAGGTGGTGATTATCGCAAGGCGGCGCGCCGACGCTTGCCGCGGTTTTTGTTTGATTATATTGATGGTGGCGCTTATGCCGAGCACACACTTGAGCGCAATGTGGCGGATTTGTCCGAGGTTGCCCTGCGTCAGCGCGTTCTAAAAGACATGAGTCAAATGGACATCAGCACCGAGATTTTTGGTGAAAAATTATCCATGCCTTTGGCGCTCTCCCCTGTGGGTCTGACAGGCATGTACGCGCGCCGTGGCGAGGTACAAGCGGCGCGCGCCGCCGACAAAAAAGGCATTCCGTTCACCTTATCCAGCGTATCGGTCTGCTCCATAGAAGAGGTCGTGCCTGCCATCAATCGCCCCATGTGGTTTCAGCTGTATGTACTCAAAGACCGCGGCTTTATGCAAAATGTATTGGAGCG
Source organism: Moraxella sp. (assembly GCA_041811915.1). Taxonomy (GTDB): domain Bacteria; phylum Pseudomonadota; class Gammaproteobacteria; order Pseudomonadales; family Moraxellaceae; genus Moraxella. The sequence goes on from JBGXSA010000047.1 coordinate 14,555, forward strand.
CGCCAAAGCACAGGGTGTATCCACGCTTGTTTTTACCGTGGATATGCCAACCCCAGGGGCGCGCTACCGCGATATGCACTCTGGCATGAGCGGACCCAATGCCGCCATGCGCCGTTATTTGCAGTCGGTTTGGCATCCGCATTGGGCACTGGATGTGGGATTGCTTGGGCGTCCGCACGACTTAGGCAACATTTCAAAATACCTTGGCAAAAACATCGGGCTTCAAGACTACATCGGCTATCTGTCCGCCAATTTTGATCCGTCAATTTCATGGAAAGATTTGGAGTGGATTCGCGATTTTTGGGAGGGTCCTATGGTCATCAAAGGCGTATTGGATGTTGCAGACGCCAAAGATGCGGTGAGCTTTGGCGCGGATGGAATTGTGGTATCCAATCATGGCGGTCGCCAACTTGACGGTGTATTGTCCAGCGCACGCGCCTTGCCAGCAATTAGCGATGCTGTCAAAGGCGATATCAAAATTTTGGTGGATTCAGGCATTCGCAGCGGCTTGGATGTGGTGCGTATGTTGGCACTTGGTGCTGATTTGTGCATGATTGGGCGCGCGTTTGTGTATGCGCTCGCCGCTGACGGTGAGGCGGGTGTGGCAAATCTACTGGACATCATGCAAAAAGAAATACGCGTTGCCATGACCTTGACAGGCGCACCGTCCATCAAGGATGTCAATCGCGATTGCTTGGTGGATTTTAGTCAAATCTAAACACACCCATATAAACCCCCAAACTCAAACAGCCCACGATGATGGGCTGTTTTGATGTTGCCAATGGTGATTTATAAGTAAGTTAATATTTGTGCATTATCAAAGCGCGCTTTGGGCAATTTGGCATTAAAATCATCTTCACTTGCCACACCAAGCGCCACCACAAGCAAGCTGTGACAGCCCAGTTTTTTTAAATCCAACACCTCATTTAGCACCGCTTTATCAAAGCCTTCAATCGGCGTTGCGTGCACGCCCTCAAGCTGTGCCAGCGCCAACAGTTGCCCCAAAGCAATATACAGCTGATGTTGTAGCCACACTGTTTTTTCGTCGGCATTGAGCGCATTGATGTGCGTCAAGCAAAACTGCGTGCGCGTATTTTTGGCGTCTTCACTGGCAAACCGCCCTGCTGCCGCCTCGCAATCCATCACCGCCTTGATGTGCGCATCATCAATGTCTTTATACGCCATGACAATCACCGTATCGGCATTCATCACCTTGGGGACGTTGTGCGCATGGTCGCCTGTCATTGCTTTGGTGATTTTGCTTTTGGCAGACTCATCGCGCGCCACCAAAAACTGCCACGGCTGAATATTCACCGACGAGGGTGTCAGCCTTAGGCTATCCAACAGGCGCTGTCTGACATCGTCATCTAGGCGCGCATGTGGATTGTAGGCTTTACAAGTGTAGCGGTTTTGACTCACATCAAGAGCATTCATGCGGTATCCTTAAATTGGCTTTTCATTCACTAAATAACATCCCAAGCTTGTTTGGACTTTCAAACAAGCGCTTTGTATTGTCCTATGTCTGACCCAAAAAGTCAAACCAAGCCACACTTGTCCAAAAGTCCATCTAAAAGATGCCAAAGAGATTTTTAACGCGCTCATTTAAACAACAAAGCATGCACCCTCACAACAGTCGCTATAAATCTGCTATAATAAGCGCCCATTTTTTGTAAATCAATCCTCATGCATTCGCCAAATCCCCCTTTGACGCCCACCGACGAACAGCTGCAAGCGCTTGATATGGCACTCGTTGGCAATTCTTTTAAAATTGTTGCTTATGCAGGGGCAGGCAAAACCTCCACCCTAAGACTCATCAGCGAAAATCTGCGCGGTCGTGGGCTGTATTTGGCATTCAACAAAGCCATCGCCACCGAAGCACAGAGCAAATTTGCGCCCAATGTCCGCTGTCAGACCTTTCACTCGCTTGCTTTTCGTCATGTGGCTCGTGACATCACCGCCAAGGTGAGCTTGCCCAAAATGACCCCTGCTAAGCTTGCCGAATCGCTGAACCTATCCGCCATTGAGCTTGTGCGCGATGTGGACGGCAAAAAACAGCCTTATGTGCTCAATAAATTCAAGCTTGGCATGATGATTAATGATTCTTTGGTTAATTTTTGCAAAACCAACGCCGCTTATCCTGCGCCGCGCCACATTGTGACGCCAGATTATTTGGACGAAGCGCAATCTACCATGCTGCAAGAGCTGCTGTTTCCTGCGCTTGATTTGCGCTGGCAACAAGCCATTGATCCGCGCCACCCTGATGGCATTGGGCACGATGTGTACCTTAAGCTGTGGACACTGTCCGCCCCAACCATTGCTGCCGATTTTGTGCTGTTTGATGAGGCGCAAGATGCCGACCCGTTGATGATGGGGGTGCTGATGAATCAAGCTTGCCAGACCATCTATGTTGGCGATGCGCACCAGCAGATTTATGAATGGCGCGGCGCGGTCAATGCCATGAAACGTCTGCCACTTGAGCAAACACTGCTTACTCAATCGTTTCGCTTTGGGCAATCTGTGGCGGATGTTGCCAATGTGCTTTTGGGTGCCTTGCAAGAAACCGTCCCTTTGCGCGGCAACCCATCCATCCAAAGCAAGATTTATCATCAGCCCAATTTTGAAAAAAAAGACGCTTATTTGTGTCGCACCAACGCCTCCGCCATCAGCTTACTTCTAAAAGGACAAAAACTTGGGCACAAAGTCGCCCTACAAGCCGACGGTCAGCGCATTATGCGTTTTTGTCAAGCCGCCGAAAATCTGCAAGCTGGCAAAAGTGCGTTTGGTGTGCCTGAATTGGCGTATTTTAATAATTGGCAAGAAGTACAAGAGTTTGCCGAAAGTCACAACGGCGGCGAAATCAAAACATGGGTAAAGCTCATTGATGAATACGACACCACCACCATCAGCAGCGCCATTCAAAACCTAAACCACATCAATCACGCCGACTACATCATCACCACCGCCCACAAAGCCAAGGGGCTTGAGTGGAATCGCGTGCAGCTGTCTGATGATTTTTTGTATGACGTCAATTCGCTGTCTGTCAAAATCAGCCCAGAAGAGCTGCGCCTGCTGTATGTGGCGTGCACGCGCGGCAAGCAAGCATTGGACGTTCACCACATCGCCAATTTGTTGCACGGCCTTAAAAATAAAAAGCTGATTTATGGGTAGTTTTGTGCTACATTAGGGCGTGTTGACATTTCACACGCTTTAAGAAAAATGTTGAAAATTAAGCTTTGGTCGTGCTTTTGGTGAAAAATAAGCTAAATCTTGCCTTTTGTCGTTAATAAATTTGCCAATATTATCATATTGGCTGCATTTATTGCCTAAAAAGGCTTGCGATTTATCTAAATTTTTCACTCAAATTGAAATGTC
>JBGXSA010000048.1:0-31928 GCA_041811915.1 Moraxella sp.
ATAACCAACTCATCATCATAAGGGGCGATATAGGTCAGTCCGTCGGTCTGCGATTTGTCAATGGCAAAGCGGTTGGCTTCATCAAAGCTATCACCATGCAGATGTACCGTACCGCCAAGTGCCTTGACTGCTTGGACTTTGATATCAGGCGTGGTGGTTGGCATGACAATCAAATTATTAATCCCAAGTCGGGCGGCAGAATAGGCGACCCCTTGAGCGTGGTTACCTGCGGACGCACAGATGACGCCTTTGGCTTTTTCCGATTCGGATAACTGGCTGATTTTGTTATACGCACCACGCAATTTAAAGCTAAATACGGGCTGCAAGTCTTCACGCTTGATGCGGATATCGTTATTAAAGCGTTTGGAGAGCTTGACGGCGGGCTCTAACGGTGTGCGGACGGCGACATCATAGACGGTGGCTTGTAGGATGGCACGAACATAAGGGGTAAGCATGGGGTTTTCCTTTGATATATTAAATTATGAATTTGATTGAGAAATTTCTTTTTGGTATTTGTTCATCAAGCCATGATCTAAGCTTAATAATTCTAAATTGTATGTCAATGCAGTTGCTAAGACAATTGCATCAGGCAGTTTGATTTTGTGGCGACTACGCAGATTGATGACAGTATCTTCAACAGTTTTATCAATTGCCACTTTGCTGATGCTATTTAAGAGATGTTCAAGATTTTGTCTGTCTTGGTCTGATAATTGACCAAAGCCCAAAACTTCCATACGGTTGATTGGGCTGATGACGCAATGGTTTAAATCAATGCGATTATTCTTAATAATCTCAATGATATCTGGATGACCATTATACAACTCAATGATAAAGCAGGTGTCCAATAGATAATTAGTCCCACTCATCACGCAAAGCCTTTTGAATTGCCAAGCCATCACCCAGCTTGTTGCGGTTTGGTAGAGTTTTTATAAAATCAGTGAGTAGTTCGTCTTGCTTTGGCGTAGCAAAAGATTGTAGGGCTTTTTCGTAAGCACTAATGGTGATAAAATCTTGAATACTTTGTCCGTTTTTTTGGGCAACTTGTTCAATAATTTGTAATGTTTGTGGCGGTAGGTCTAGTACAATCATTGGATTTTCCTAAATTTGACACCGTTTATTTTGATTAAAAAATTGGATATGATAATCGGCTATCATATCCAATTTGTCTTATAAATTCAATGACAAATCAAGCATCCAACTGTGCCATCACATCATCGCTAAAATTGACATTGGTATAAACTTCTTGGACATCGTCCAAATCTTCGAGCATATCAATCATCTTCAGCACTTTTTGGGCGTCATCGATGTTGTCAATATCTGCTGTCGTGCTTGGTGACATGGTGACTTCCATGTTATCAGGCTTTAATTCTGCTGCCAGTAGTGCATCGACCACCGCGCCAAAGGCAGTAGGGCTTGTGATGACAAGCAGGCTCTCGCCATCGTTTTCGATGTCGTCAGCACCTGCTTCTAGAGCAATTTCCATCACGCTGTCTTCTAGCGAGGTATCATTAAACACAATCTCGCCACGCTTACTAAATAGATAAGCGACTGAGCCTGATGTGCCAAGATTACCACCGTGTTTGCTAAAGGCGTGACGCACTTCACCAACGGTACGGTTCACATTGTCGGTCATGGTCTCAACAATGACCGCCACACCGCCAACACCATAGCCTTCATAGGTGATTTCTTGGACATTGTCGCCTTCACCGCCGCCTTGACCACGCTCAATGGCACGCTTGATGACATCTTTGGTCATGTTAGCAGCGTTGGCTTTTTCGAGCACGGCACGCAGGCGTGGGTTGTTGTTCGGGTCTGGGTCACCGCCTTTTGAAGCTGAGACGATTTCACGGATGATTTTGGTGAAAATCTTGCCTTTTGCGGCGTCTTGTTTGGCTTTACGATGTTTGATGTTCGCCCATTTACTATGACCTGCCATAATGCACCTTTTAACAATAACCCAAGCATTTGGGATAAAAATTGAACAAAATTAAGAAAAATAACTGGCTATTATACTTGGTTTGTTAAATCTTTGCAAAACCCAAATCATATCTGCATCAATTTTATTGAACTCAATTGATTTTAAAAATAAATTTTGTAAGCTGGACAAAAAATGACACCCAATATTTTTTTGATAAATTTGTAAATAAAATCAATCATTTAAAATGTTAAATTTTGCCATCATAAAAACTAAAACCAACAAAAAAGCTTAAACCTAAAAGTGGTATAAACGATGGATTGAAACAAATCATAAAGACCATTTAAAAGCTGCATTCTAAAAGCTGCACGATGCCATCTTGCGATGTGGATTTTGTTGTGGGTCGGATGCTTGTTTGGGTTTGCGCTGATTTGAGTGGATTTTTATTTATAAAATGATGTGGTTGGGGTATAATAGACCGTTTATAAATTTGGGGGCGTTGTAATGTCTATTAAATCTGATCGCTGGATACGCCACATGGCGCAAAATCACGGCATGATTGAGCCGTTTGAGCCAGCTCAAGTGCGTTTTAATGAGCAAGGTGAAAAATTGGTCAGCTATGGCACATCCAGCTACGGCTATGATGTGCGCTGTGCGCGTGAATTTAAAGTATTTACCAATGTGCATTCGGCAATCGTCGATCCAAAGAACTTTGATGAGCGCAGTTTTATTGATATTGTGGGTGATGAGTGTATCATTCCGCCCAATTCATTTGCGCTTGCGCGCACGGTGGAGTATTTTCGCATACCGCGCGATGTATTGACCATTTGTTTGGGCAAATCCACCTATGCGCGCTGTGGTATTATTGTCAATGTGACGCCGCTTGAGCCTGAGTGGGAGGGCCATGTGACGCTGGAATTTAGCAATACCACCAATCTGCCTGCGCGTATTTATGCTGGCGAGGGCGTGGCTCAAATGTTGTTTTTTCAAAGCGACGAGGTTTGTGAAACTTCCTACAAAGACCGCGGCGGTAAATACCAAGGACAAACAGGCGTTACTTTGCCAAAAACCTAAATTAATGGAGAGATTATGCCAGACATTCATATACAGCACGCGCATTCATTTGATTTTGCGACTGCGCGCAGCAAAGCCAAACAATGGCTTAACGAGGCACAGCAAGAGCATGGGCTTGCCTTTGATTATGTTGAGGGCGAGGGGGCTGATGTTGCAACCATCAAAAAAGCAGGCGTGGATGCCAAAGCAACCTTGACTGCCGACAAAGTGGTGTTTGAGGCGGATTTGGCATTTTTGGCACAACCCCTAAAAAGTGTCATCACGCAGGGTATTAATGAAGGGCTGCAAAAGTATTTTGGTTAAGCGCTCTTTTCAGTCATTTTGTCAAACTGCACTGATTGGTGGATGGCGCAGTTGTTGGGGTTTTGGGCGGATTTATTTGCGCGCTTATGGCTTGATTTTGCTTGTGCTTGGTAGTCTAATAACAAGAGCATACGCAAATAATCTGTCCATTCAGCTACAACAACCAACCACAACTTTGCCTGTCAGTGTGTTGGATAAGCTGGCAGCGGCAAATATCACCGCCGATGACATGAGTGTGTTGGTGGTGCGCCTATCGGACCATAAACCCATCATTGCTCATCTCAATGCGCAGGACAGAAAACCTGCCTCCACTCAAAAAATCATTCCCACCGCCCTAGCGCTGAAGCTGTTGGGTGAGGATTTTGCTTGGCACACGCCCGTTTATTACAAAGGTGTGCTGTATGATGGCGTACTTTATGGTGATTTAATCATCAAAGGCAGTGGCGATCCAAGCTTAACTTATGACAAGCTTGATTATCTATTGGCTTTGGTGGCACAAAAAGTGCGGCACATCACAGGCAATATTTATATAGACAACAGTCTGTTTTCTTATGTGGGCTTTGATGGTTATCAATTTGACGGACAGGGTGCGCGCGCGTACAATGCCTCACCGTCGGCATTTTTGGTGAATTTTGGCGCGGTGGAGATTCGTTTTTTGCCCTCTGGTGTGATGTTGGGTGGGGCAGATAAGTTTTTTGTACCAAATCATGGGCGCGCCGCCTTAAAAATCTTGCCTGCGATGGATGAGATTCACTTAAACCAAGCAAGCATAGCGCAGGTGCAAGGCTGTCATTTGCCAGATGTCAAAATAAGTGCTCAGCAGATTGTTGTGAATGGCGATTTTGGTGCAGAATGTGGCGCACAAAGCGTTTGGCGCAATTTTAATGACAATGACAAATTGGCAAGTATGGCGGTAAAAAGCGCATGGCGGCGACATGATGCGCAATTTGTTGGCGCGGTGCAAACCCATCACATCAAGCCCGCTTATGGCAACGGCGTGCCATTGGTTGTGATGAGTTCAGCGCCACTTGGGCGGCAGATTTGGCAGATTAATCAATTTTCCAACAACGTCATGACAGAGCAGTTGGCGCTATCCTTGCCTATTTATGCCATGAATGAATCGGTCAGTAGTTATAGCAAGTCTTTGATTTTACTCAAAAAATATCTTAATTCATTGAGTGTTGGGCAGTCAGCAAACTTCAGTCGCGCCTCAGGGCTGTGCCATGATTGTACGGTGCGTGCCGATGATTTGATGGCGGTGTTGGAAGACATGGCAAGCTCGCCGCACGCCGAAGTTTTTATCAAAAGCTTGCCAGAGGTGGGGCGTTCTGGCACCATGCTGCGCCTAAAACACAGCAATCACCCTGCCATTGGACGCGCGTGGATAAAAACAGGCACGCTAAATGATGTGGCTGCGCAAGCAGGTTACGTCCGTGCGCAAAACAATGCGCTTTATGGCTATGTCGCCATCATCAATCACAAAGGCGCAGGCCATGACAAGCGCGCTATTGATGTGTTGGATGAGCTGTTGCGTATTGTGGTGCTTCAATCTTAATTTTTAAAACCAAATGCAGTCATGGCTGATAAATGCGATTGTCCTTAAAGACAAGGTTTTGTGTGGGAAAATCAAGTTCGCTTAATTTTTTAAGCTCATTAGAAGCAGCGTTGGTGTTGTCAAGCTGTAGTCTGTTGGTTTTGGTTTGTTTGGTTGAGATGACATCAGCGGAAACAAAGCTGCCATCAGGCTGTAGCGTAATGCTCAAAATGGGTGCAATGCCATTAACGCCTTTGACATTAAACGCGCCATAAGTGTTAAAATTGCCCAAGCTGTATGCAATCAAGCGGTTGTTATAAAGCTCTACGGCGCGCGTAACGTGCGGGCCATGACCCAGCACAACGTCCGCACCTGCATCAATCACCGCGTGCGCAAAAGCGTGCACATCGCCACGATTTTCATTCATAAACATTTCGGTGGTTTTTGGTACGCGCGTATGTTCAGCGCCTTCAGCGCCGCCATGAAATGACACGATGACGATGTCGGCTTTGCTGTCCAATTGTTTTACGATGTTTTTGGCGCCAGCAATGTCGTGCAAAGAGACGGTGGCAAGATTTGGCGCAAAGGCGGCAAAGCCATAGGTGACGCCATTTTGCTCAAAGAGGGCGACAGGTTTACTTTGTAGACCTGCATAATGAATGCCAAGCTTGTCCAGTGTCTGCATGGTGCTGGCTCGCCCAGCATCACCAAAATCGCCGATGTGATTGTTGGCAATGGACAGCACATTAAAGCCAGCGTCTTTGATGAATTGTCCGTAGCGCACAGGCATTCTAAAGGCGTAGCACATTTTGGTTGGAGTGACAATCTCTGTGGTTTCATCGTTTGGACATTTGGGCGAAGCGCCTTTGTCCAGCAGTACGCCCTCCAAATTACCAAAAACAACATCCCCTTGCAAAAACGGCTTGACGGCATCAAAGCTGGTCTTGCCATCGTCATCTGGCAAAAAACCGACGTTTGGGAAGTTTGAACCAATCATGATGTCACCCACCGCAACGACCGTAATGACGTTGCTGTCTGGGTTTGGGTTATGAGCAAAGGTGGGGGATTCGTCATCGCTGCTTGCGATGGCAGATGGTATGCTGTCCTTGCCCAAAAAAGAAAACAGCGCGCCCACAAACCCCAACATCAATACACCAATGATAATCGTTCTCATAGTATCACATCAATTCATCACATCAACAGCGAATGACTGCACACACATCGGTCATCGGCGGATGCAAATCCACCAAATCCATAAGCACAAGTGAACCCAATACGGTATGACCTGCTTTTTTGGCAAGTTCAATGGTTGCGCGCAAGGTGCCACCTGTCGCCAAAACATCGTCCACCACAATCACTTTGGCGGGTTTGACGTGCTGACTGATTTGCAAAGTATCTTGGCTGTACTCGGTGGTATAGCTGTATTCATAAATGGGTGGAGGTAGTTTGCCTTTTTTTCTGACGACAGCCAGATTTTTGTTGGTTTTTAGCGCAAGCGCACTTGCCAAAATAAAACCACGCGCCTCCACACCAATAAAGCACTCCGCCTCTTGCAACAACGTATCTGGCAGCGCCTCAAGCAATGCCTCAACCAATATCGGTAAATTGCCATTGTCAAACAATGGGGTAATGTCATAAAAATCAATCCCTGCCCTTGGAAAATCTGGCACGGTGCGGATGATGTTCATTAAAGGGTGTTGAGCAAAAGAGTGTTGAGTGGTCATAGTCATATCAAAATATACAGTTAAAATTGGGCGTGAATTTTACACGCGAAAAATATCGGATGTTAAGGGTGTGGACGTGTTTTAAGATTGTACAACAATCACATAAAACGCAAACCAACAAAAACATCCATAAAAGACTGCAAATAATCAAAAAACAGCATTATACATAAATTAAAAGACGATTGCACACAAATATGCGTCATCTGTTGTTTGTTTGCGTTATTGTATCTCTACAACCGCCAAATCCTGCACAATCAATTGCAAATACTCATTGCCCTGCCATTCATTGATGTCTAGCGTGAATAAAATATGCACACAGCTTGCGCGATAATCCCATTTGCTGGCGTCATAATTAAACCAAATGGCATCAATCGGATATTGCACATCCGCCAGCTCAAGACTGATTTTAAGGTGTTTGTCTTTTAAAATTTTAAAGCTTAGCACCTTAAAATGATTGTCAAAGCTTGGCAAAACAAAACCTTGCCCCCAAATGCTAAAATGCTTGAGATGATGGGCAAACTTTAGACTAAAATCGGTGGGCAGCAAATTGCCATCGGTGTATTTTTGTTCATTAAATAAATGAGCGTCAAAATCATTCATCACCTCATCAAATGCCGCCACAAACCTGTCAAAATTACGCTTGTAAATGGTCAGTCCTGCCGCCATGGCATGACCACCAAAATAACAAATCAAATCAGGATAACGTTCAGCGACTTTGACGATGACATCACGGATGTGTACCCCTGCAATTGAACGCGCGGAGCCTTTGATGTAGTCGTCATCATCTGTTTTTTGGACATCAGCAGGCGCAAAAATGATGGTTGGGGTGTAGGTGGATTCCTTGATTCGCCCCGCCACAATACCGATGACGCCTTGGTGCCAGTCGTCTTGATACAAGACAATGCCGCGCTTGTTTTTGAGAGTGTCGGTATCAAGTCCATCCAGCATCTGATTTGCCATTTGTTTCATCTGTGATTCAACTTGACGGCGCTCCACATTCAGCTCGTTCAGCTTTTTTGCCAACTGATTGGCGGTGCTAAAATCATTAGACAGTAGACATTCAACGCCAATTTTCATGTTGTCCATGCGCCCTGCGGCATTGATACGCGGTGCGATGGCAAAGCCAAAATCGCTTGCGCTGATGGTGGCAAAATCGCGCCCTGCTTGCGCCAAAATCGCCATAATGCCAAAACAGCCTTGCCCTGATTTGATTTGGTGCAGTCCATGCGCAACCAAAATGCGGTTGTTTTTGTCCAAAACGCCGACATCCGCCACTGTGCCCAAGGCAACCAAGTCCAAATATTGACTGACTTGCGTGGTGGATTTGCCCGCCAAACGGCGTTTTTTTGCCAAAGATCCCATGACATAAAACGCCACACCAACACCCACCAGCGATTTGCTGGCAAAATGACAGGCAGACTGATTGGGATTGACGACTGCTTTGGCGTCTGGCACTTCATCTGCTGCCAAATGATGATCGGTAATCACCACGTCAATGCCAAGACTTTTGGCGGTCGCCACACCCTCAAAGCTTGAAATGCCATTGTCCACGGTGATGATAAGCTTTGGGTTGTAGTGCGTTTTGGCATGATGTACAAGCTGGCTTGTCAGCCCGTAACCAAACTTGAAGCGGTCAGGCACAAGATACTGCACGCGCGCATTCATATCACCAAGCGCACGCACCATAAGCGCGGTACTGGTTGCGCCATCACAATCAAAATCACCCACCACCAAAATCGCAACGTCATTATCAATCGCCTCATCAATGATATCCACCGCGCGCGTGATGTCATGCAGACTGCTGGCGGGTAGTAAGCCTTGAATGGACAAATCCATATCATCTGGCGAAAGTACTCCGCGCGCTGCCAAAATGCGCGCCAAAGTAGGCGGATAATATTCAGACAAAGAGGCGGCAATCGGCTGATTGTGCGCCAAGCGTGGCTGTAAATATAAAGATGGGCGTGTTGTCATTGTTCTGTTGCTTGTCAAAAAAGATTATTATGCTGATAAAATCGTTATTTTTCAAGCAAATTATTTGTGAGCATGTATGCCAAATGAATGTTAATGGTATAATAAAAAAGCTTAATAATCAGTCAGTTAAGCAATTATCTTGCGATATGGACGCAAGCGTTTGTCATACCAAACCAAAAGTTTTTGATAAAATGAACATGAATTATAAAAAAGTTGTTGAGTTGCGCTGAATTTTGCATTATGATAAGCAAACAATTGGTTACACTTTGTTGCTTTGTTGGTAAGCTTAGGGTAAAGTCAGTAAGCTTGGGGCAAAATTGTACCCAGTTGCCTTGTTTTTTGTAAATGACAAATTTCATTGATATCATCAGCAAAAACAGGGAAGTTTACATTTTTTAGGGAATCCACCAACGGTGGTATGGAGTGATGATGAAAGCAATTAATTATTCAGTCGTTTCTTTGGCGGTGCTATCTGCAATGGGTGTGGCAAATGCCGCAGGTCTTGATCGTTCTGGACAAGACATCAGCGCGTTTTTGCAAGATGGCACTTATGCCGAGGTAGTCTATACTTATATTGATGCGGATGTGTCAGGTCATGACAATGGCGTAGCGGCGGGCGCAGCCACCAACAACTACACCAAAGGCAAAGCTACAGGCGATATCGCCGAAGCGTATGACTTTTTCCGTTTTGGTGCCAAAGCCGACATCAACGATACCTTTAGTGTCGGTATTTTGTACGATGAACCATTTGGTGCAGCGGTACAATATAGTGGTGATAGTAATTTTGTTAGCCAAGGTGCGGCGGCAACTGCATATGCTTTATCTAACAGCGAGAGTGCGGTCGCTTTGCGTCAAGGTATTGCTCAACTCACTGCAGGTAAAACTCGGCTTGAACAGGGTATTGCAGCAACTACTGCCGCAGGTGGCGATACAACCGCGCTCAAAGCACAGCTAGATGCGGTTAATGCGCAACTTGCTAAGGCTCAAAAGCTTGCCAGTCAATCAGCTGCTGCCGCTGCCCAAACTGCCGCTACTTCGGAAGCGCAACAAGGTCAAGGCACCAATGTAGAGATTCGCACCAACAATGTCACAGCACTGCTTGGCGCAAAACTTGGCGCAAACAAAAACTTGCAAATCTACGGCGGTCCTGCCGCTCAGCGCCTAAATGGTAAAGTACATTTGCGTGGTATTGCCTATCAAGGCGCACAAGGTTATGATGCCAGAATGGCAACCGATGTGGCGACAGGTTGGGTTGCAGGTATTGCTTACAGCAAGCCTGAAATTGCGCTAAAAGCAGCGTTGACATATCGCTCTGAGATTGAGCACGAAACCAGTATCGGTGAGACTTTCCCTGCAACAGGCTATGTTGGCTCAACTGATTTTTCTGTCACTTTACCAGAGTCTTATAACTTTGACTTTCAAACAGGCTTGAGCGCCAAGCACCGTTTATTGGGTACTGCCAAAGTGCGCTATGTACCTTGGAGTGATTTTACTATTGATCCACCTGCTTATGGTGCTGGCACTGCACTTACTAATAATGGGGTTCCATTATCTATTGTTAGTTACAATAAAGATCAGTGGACAGTGGAGCTTGGGCTTGGTAAGCAGCTGACAGACAAATTGGCAGTCTCTGGCACTGTGGGCTGGGACAGTGGCGCGGGTAATCCAACAGGCACATTGGGTCCAATTGAGGGCTACTATAGCGTAGGTTTGGGCGCCAAATACAACATGACACCAAATTGGTCAGTCGCTGTGGGCGGTAAATACCTAAAATTTGGCGATGCGACCGCCGATTTGCCAAACAAAATGATTGCAGGCAACTTTGAAGACAATGATGGTTATATTGTCGGTGTTAAGCTTGCTTATCAAGACAAATAAATGCCTAAGCTTGATTGCAAAAACGACTTCTTTTGTGGAGTCGTTTTTGTTTTTGGCTTTGATTGTTTTGTATTGGGGTGAAAAATTTGTTATGATAGCTCATCTTATTTAGCACTGATATCAATATTTATTGTAGAGTATTATGATTTTAGCAGACAAACCTTATTTGATTGCGCCGTCTATCTTGTCGGCAGATTTTGCGCGCTTGGGCGAGGATGTGCAAGCCGTCTTGGCGGCTGGCGCAGATGTGGTTCATTTTGATGTGATGGACAATCATTATGTGCCTAATTTGACTTTTGGGGCAGGTGTGTGCAAGGCGCTAAAAGACTATGGCATTACAGCGCCGATAGATGTGCATTTGATGGTGTCGCCTGTGGATGCCATGATTGAGGCTTTTATCAAGGCAGGGGCGGACGTCATCACCTTTCATCCAGAGGCAAGCGAGCATATAGACAGAAGCTTGCAGCTCATCAAAGACGGTGGGGTGAAGTGCGGTTTGGTGTTTAATCCTGCCACACCGCTGCATTATTTGGATTATACCATAGATAAGCTGGATCAGATTTTGCTCATGAGTGTCAATCCAGGTTTTGGTGGACAAAAGTTCATTGACGGCACTTTATCAAAAATCACTGCAACCAAACAAAAAATCCGTGAAAGTGGGCGTGATATCCGCTTGGAGGTGGACGGTGGCATTGGCGTGCATAATATTCGTGCGGTGGCAGAGGCGGGGGCGGATATGTTTGTGGCAGGCTCTGCAATCTTTAATGCCCAAGACTATCGCGCGGTGATTGATGATATGCGCCGTGAGCTGTCTTGTGTCCATGCGCGCAGCGCATGAATAAGCGCTTTATAGATAACTATATTGATTTTGTTATAAATTTTAATCAATCTAATTGAGATGATAATTTTTTGGTTGTGATGATGACAGATGAGAGTGTAAAACGCCCTGTGTCTTTGGTGCCGCTGCCTGTGACTGTTGGGCTTGGTGTGTTTGCTTTTGTGCTGAGCTCAGCAGGTTTTGTGGTGCGCTTGATGGTGGAGGCGGACAGTTCGGCTGTGCTGTGGCATGCGCTCAAATTTGTGCCAATTTTTATGCTGATAATTCCAAGCGCGATGTGCGCAGGGGCTTATTTGATGAATCGTTTTGGACGCGCAAGTATTGCCATGCGCAACGCATGGACATTGGGTTGGCTGTTGTCTTGCGTGGGTTTGCTGACGATTATTGGAAGATATTCATGACAAAATTCATAACAAAGATATTCGTGATGGAGAGTGTATGACATTGCTACCTGACAAATGGATACCCAAAGACGTTCCAAAAGCGCTCATTGCTATGCTCATCATTGCGTGCTTGCTGTTTGGTCTGTCGGGTATGCGACATCGAGGCTGGGAGGGGGTGCTGCATACGCTTGAAAACTGGCTGGTTATGTTGGTCTTTATTCCAAGTTGTACCGCGCTTGTCGCCATGCCGATCAAATATCGCGACCCCACCTTTGATGTCAAAATGGCGTATTATATGGGAATGTTTGTTGCTTTGTTGTTTATGATGGGTAAATTGCGCTATTGGCGATGAATGTGTGCTTGAAATTTATCAAAATGCTACTAGGGCGTGTTGACATTTCACACGCTTTAAGAAAAAATATTGAAAATTAGGCTTTTGGTTGTGCTTTTGGTGAAAAATAAGCTAAATCTTGCCTTTTGTCGTTAATAAATTTGTCAATATTATCATATTGACTGCATTTATTGCCTAAAAAGGCTTGCGATTTATCTAAATTTTTCACTCAAATTGAAATATCAACACGCCCTATTACAAAAACAAACTGTTTAGAGGAAAAGTATGAGCAATACCAAAAAAAATAAAATCACCGAAACGCTGCTTGAATTTGTCCAGCTGGACGATGGTAAGCTCATCTTGCGTGAATCACGCAACAAAGATGAGGTTTTGGTGTCTATTGATTTTTCGCAAAAAGTCAAGGATATGTTGGGCGAAGACACACAATACATTGGCGAGCATATGATTCAAGCGGCTATGATGGCGGTGATGAATCGTCAGATGAGTCATTATCATGCTTATGTGTACGATGAAGAGCCTTTGCATTACAGTTGATGCATTACAGCTGATGGGTATTTATGAATTTTTATCCGTACTGAGCCTAGACTTGCGTGTGATTGCATTTGTATGTGATTGCATCGTGTGATGAACTTGTATGATTAAAAAAACAAGTCAATCAAAGATGTGACTGACTTGTTGTGTGCATTCATCTTTTGAGGTTTATTTTATATATTTGTCCAACATTAAGCTGCTGTCGGTGCGCGCGTCAAGTGCGGATAATAATGCATAAGCGCCGATGAATTTTCTGCTGATAAACATCATTTCTTTTGGTGGTACGCTAAATTCAACCGATTGCATGCCTGATTTGGCGCACGCAATCGCGCGGTTGTAGATGTCGGATTTTGCCCAAATGTAGCGCGTATCATCCAAAAATTCAGGGTGTTTACGCTGTAAAATATCAGGGCGCGCAAAGCCTTCGGTAGCAATCAAAAAAACATCCGCCATGTCTGATTTGGCAGTCTTGCTCATCTTGCCAAAAAACTGATATTCACCATAATCGCGCATGGCAGCAATCATCGCATCTTTGTCTTGCAAATACCCTGCCTTAATGAATGATTGCGCCATATCAATCAAGGTGTCATCAAACTGCTTGATGGCACCAAAATCAAGCAAAATCAGCTTGTCACCTGCTTCATCTAACCGCACCAAATAATTGCCAAAATTAGGATCGGTTTGCATTTCTTGATAATCAAACAGCTCTTTGATGACAATATCAAGTGCAGCTTGTCCCAAATGATTGCGCCGTTCTTGTGACAGCGTGGTCAAGATGGGGTCGTTGAGCGATACGCCCGCCTCATAGCTCATGGCAAGCAGACGTTTGCTGCTGTATTGCGGATAGATGGTAGGTACGATGTAGCGCTCATCGTCCTTTAGGCGCTCAAAAAAGCGCATGGTGGTCGCCGCTTCTAATTGATAGTCCACCTCGCGGTGCAACAATTCACTCACCTCATCAAACCACGCGTCAAGCATTCGCGTTTGCGGTACAGCGTTGGTGAGCTTTAGTAAATGCTTGAATAATGATAAATCAGAATCAATCGCGCCTGCCACATTGGGGTATTGTACTTTTAGAACGATGGTTTCCCCTGTGCTTTTGATGGTGGCTTTGTGTACTTGCGCAAGACTTGCGGTGCCGATGGGGGTGCGTTCAATGTTTAATTCGTGAATTTTGTTGCCGATTTGCCCAAAAATGGCATCATAAATGACAGGAAAACTCAGTTCAGTGGTCTGACTGTCTAGGGTGTGCAAGGCTTTGACAATCTCAGCTGGCAACATGGTCTCCCCATACAGTGCGAGCATTTGACCGATTTTGACGACAGAGCCTTTTAATTGACCCAATTCACGCACCAAATAATCCGCTTGCGAGCTTAGCAGAGCTTGCTTTTGCGCGCTTTTTTGTTCATTGTTCAAAAAAAGTGAGCCCATGCTGTGTTTGGCAAAATTTTTGCCGATGTTCAGCGAGGTTTTGGCGATGGACAGTCGCCGAGAAAACGCAGATGTTTTGAGTTTGTCAATGGGTTTGTTCATAATCATCACGTCAATCAAAAGTACTATTATAACAAAAATGTGATTTTAATTTGTATCGGTTTGTAAAATCAATCCAGTCATGACTGATGATTTGATTTGCAAAATCATTCATGTCATGGTGTTTTATGTTTATTTTGAATAAAATCAATGCGTTGATTGTGATAAAAGACTTGTGAATTCTTGTTGTGATTTTTGTGATAACCAATCCACAAAGCTTCTCACCGCAGGCACGGCACCGCGATTTTTGTAATAAATCATGGAGACAGATTTTTTGGGAATGTGCCAATCGGTTAATACTTGTACCAAGTTGGGGTGTTTGTTGCTGATAAATAAAGGCAAAAGACCAACACCAATGCCTTTGTCAAGCATCTGTTCAATGAGTAAAAAATCATTGCCAGCGATTTTGCTGATGGGGTTGATTTTTATCTGCTGCACGCCTTTTTGAAATGTCCACGGCAGCGACAAAGACTGTCCGATGATGTGATGATGATACAAATCGTTGGGATTGTTGGGTGTGCCGTATTTGTCCAGATACTCTTGGGTAGCAAAAATGCCAAAATCCATAGTAAACAAAGGCTTAGCGACCACATTATCATTCATAATAGAGCCAACACGCAAGGCGATATCAATACCATCTTGAATCATGTTGATTTTTTGCTGAGTGACGTTGATATCCAGATTGACGTCAGGATATTGTGCCACATAATCGCCCATGTGTGCCGCCAAAATATGGTGGTACAAATCTATGGGTGCAGAAATTTTGAGCAGACCGCTGGGTTTATCAAGGGTGGTGTGAATGCTTTCAATGGCGATTTGGGCTTGACCCAGCATGGTTTGAGCGTGTACAAAAAACCGCTCACCCAAGTCATTGAGACTTACGCCTTTTTTACCACGGTTGAGTAGCTGTGTACCCAGCATTTTTTCAAGTTGGGTCAATCGACGGCTCAGTCGAGAGACGGGAATCCCTGTCAAATCCGATGCCGAACTTAAGCTGCCTGCCTGTACCACAGCGACAAATAGACGAATGTCGTCAAGGCTGACCGTATTCATGTTATCTTTCCATTTTTGCAAAAACATCTTGCTAAAGTGTACCTTGTTGCAAGAATAAAAGCAATTATAATAATCCATCTATCTTATTATTGGAGCTTATAATATGAATGAGATGTTTAAAAATCCTGCCAACAACTTACAAAATTTCGTTTTGCTATTTACTCGTATTATTGTCGGCTATATGTTTATGATGCACGGGACGACCAAACTATTTTCTTTTCCTGCCTCTATGACCAACGGAAAACCTGCGGTGGAGTTATTTTCTATCATGGGTATTGGCGGCGTGCTTGAGATTGTCGGCGGAATTTTATTGATTTTGGGTTTATTTGTGCGTCCTGTGGCGTTTTTGTTGGCGGGTATGATGGCGGTGGCGTATTTTGTGTTTCATTCAGGGTTTGCCTTGATTTTTAATCCTATTGCCAACAAAGGTGAAGCGGCGGCGTTGTATTGCATGGTGTTTTTGCTATACTGGGTGTTTGGCGCAGGTAAATTTTCATTGGATAATAAACTGTGCAAAGCCTAACTATAATCTGATATTAACTTTATCAAATAATAGTTTTTTGCAAAATAAATTGTTCATAAGTTGGGTGGAAGTATGACACCCAACAATTTTTTTAATAAATTTAAATAAAATCAATGACTTAAAATGTTGGGTTTCTGATGTTGGGTTTTGCTTCGTTCAACACCAACCTACGCTCAACCACAACCTACAAAATGGTTTAAAGTTGGGTATGGCTTAAACCCACTGGAGAAATCATCATGAACAAGTTGCCTGTGCTATTTTTGGGTCATGGTAATCCGATGAATGTGCTTGAGCCTGATAATCGCTTTAATCGTGGGATTGCGGATATTGGGCAAATTCTGCCGACACCAAAAGCCATTTTGATGATTTCTGCCCATTGGTATGATGACGCCTTGCAAGTCTCATCAAGTCCCAATCCGCCGATGATTTATGATTTTTATGGTTTTCCAGAGGTGCTTTATCAAGTGGAATATCCTGCCAAAGGTGATGTGCAGCTTGCCGAAATCATCAGCGAGCTACTCCATGATGATGGCATTATCCAAAATGGTGAGCAGGGCTTTGACCACGGTATGTGGACGACACTCAAGTACCTGTACCCAAATGCCGACATTCCTGTGGTGCAGATTTCTATCAAACGCCATCAGTCGATGGCATGGCATATTGCCATTGCCCAAAAGCTCAAAATATTGAGAGAACAAGGCGTGCTGATTGTCGGTAGTGGTAATATCGTGCATAATTTGCGAGCGGTGCAGTTTGCCGGCGGACAAGCCTATGAGTGGGCAAGTGAATTTCAGCACGCCATCAATCAAGCGATTTTGGCAAAAGATTTACACACGTTGGCAAATTATCACACCTTGCCCCATGCGTCTTTGGCAGTACCGACCGAAGAGCATTATCTGCCATTTATCTACATCATGGCGATGGCACAGAGCGATGAGAAGGTGATGATATTTAATGATGAGATTGATATTGCATCCATCAGTATGACGTCAGTGGCGATGGGACTATCCTAATTATCTTTGCAAATTTGCAAAATAAAATTGTCAAATCCCATCTTGTTGCACAGATGAAAATCATGGATAATAGTCACCAAGCTTGGCAATGAGCCAAAAAAACAAACGCTCTTGCCAAACAGCCATTAAAGCAAAATAAAGCTCAATTTGTGATGTCATCAAGCAGCACAAATCAAACAAGTACCACAACTAAGGAAAATTTTATGAAAAAGCAAATTGCAGTTTTGATTGGCAGTGCAAGTGCCACATCGTTCAATCGTTTGGCGGTGCAGCACTTACAAAAAATCGCCCCAGAATCATTGCAGCTAAACATCGTAGAAATCGCTGATTTGCCCCTGTATGACCGCGATTTAGACACGCAAGATATTCCAGCTTATACACGCTTTCGTGAAGAAATCAAAAAAGCTGATGCAGTGATTTGGGTAAGTCCTGAACACAACGGCGGGCCATCTGCGATGCTAAAAAACGCCATTGACGTCGCTTCTCGCCCAATGGGTCAAAGCGTTTGGACGGGTAAGCCACTTGGACTATTAAGCGTCAATGCCAATGGTAGCTCACGGGTGACCGACCAACTTCGCACCATTGCCACAGGCCCTGCACTTAATATGCCGACTTTGCCATTTGGGGCGTATTTTGGCGGTATTTTTGCTGGGGCGTTTAATGAACAAGGTGAGCTGGTCTCTGAACCTGCCCAACTGGTGCTGTCAGGCTTTATTCATGCTTATGCTGAGTTTATTGCAAAGTTTTAAAACCGACACCGTGATAAAAACCTCAAAGCTATTTGGCTTTGAGGTTTTTTTAAATTTGGATAAAATCTATTTTAGGTGTTTGAAGAATCAAACGTTTTTTTAATCAATTTGAGTAATAAATTGGCATAACCAAAACAAGGGTGATGCTTGCTTAATGTGCTTTAAAAAAGCTGTCATTTGATGTTTGAGTTGTTGTGAGTATGGGTTGTTTTACTCGTCTATTTATTGGTGTAAATTTAAATAACATCTTAAATTAACAAACTAAAACACAGCGCATCCAATCTTAATCATCATGATGAAAAAAACCAAAATGATTAAAAAACCAAAGTGCCGCTGCCCAAGTTCGTGCCCATGAACCAAAAAGTTCAAGGCGGGTAAATCATCACCATTACAGGTTTCCTGATACACGCACCGCGTGGCACTGTCTGGCAGGGCTGACGCGGATTATGCAGGCATACACAACATGGCAATCAATCATTACCCTTTAAAGTGTGATTATCGGCTCAGGTGTATCCTTGGACTGGCAAACACTCCAGTTGTGACTATTGTACCCAAAATTTGTTCAAAATACAAACAATGTTGCTTATTTATTTGTCCTCATCATTTTTATTTAACATAATCACCGATTATTGAGCGGTTTAGTTGATTGTTAAACGGTTTACTTGACTGTTGTAAGCTCGTTGTGTTTTTAAAGCGAACCAAACAATTTGCCCAACATTTTATGTTTGTGTTACAATGCCAATCGCAGTGGACGTGCGATGTTTTGCGCGCACTTAAATGTGTTGAATTTTAAAACACTTAATCGCAAAAATTGCTTTATAAAGATTGTTTAAATAGTTGCTTTGCCTTGATAAAAAGCTGAAAATATTGTTTTTGTTGTACCCAAGCTTTTTGTACCCAAACTTACCAATATTGATTTGTGTTTGACGCTCAACAAAGCGTAAAATGTTATGTTGATGAATGTATGTTTAAATAAAAACGCAAACAAAGCTTTGGCTTAGGGTGATTAAACTTAAAGACAGAGCAAGTGCAATCTTGTAACCAATAGGTAAAGCCTTGTAGCCAATAGGCAAAGCGGCGGCGACAATTAAATCAAAACAGTTAAATCAAAACAGTCAAACCAAACAATTAAAACCAAAACAGTGCAGATAATTTTGTCGGCACTCAACCAATAAGGACAACTCATGTCAGCAAAAATTCCCCATGTTTTAATGATTTTAGATGGCGTTGGTTATCGCACAGAGCGCAAGGATAATGCGGTTGCCGCTGCCAATACACCTGTACTTGATGAGCTGTTTGCCACGCGCCCATTTGGATTGATATCTGGCTCTGGCTTGGATGTTGGGTTGCCTGAGGGACAGTTTGGCAATTCGGAGGTTGGGCACATGAATCTTGGCGCAGGTAGGATTTTGTTTCAAGATTCTACGCGCATCAGTAAAGCGATCGACGAGGGCGATTTTTTTGACAATCCCAAGCTTGTCAAGGCCATTGATGATACGATGAACAACGAGGGCGCACTGCAAATATTGGGCTTGGTGTCAGATGGTGGCGTACATTCGCACATTCTTCACATCATTGCGATGGCAAAAATGGCGCTACAAAAAGGCATGGAACAAGTGTACATTCATGCTTTTTTGGATGGGCGCGATACACCGCCAAAATCTGCCATAAGCTATATGCAGCAGCTGCAAGATGCGCTTGATGAGCTCAATGAGCAGTATGCAGGCGAGGCAAAAATCGCCAGTCTGATAGGGCGCTTTTTTGCGATGGATAGAGATAAGCGTTGGGAACGGGTGCAAAAAGCGTATGATTTATTGACGACTGCCAAGTCGGTGCGCCATGCTTCAACTGCGCTTCAAGCAGTTGAATTGGCCTATGCCGATGATGAAACTGATGAATTTATTGAGCCTACGATTTTGGATGATAATGGCATTATTTGTGATAATGATGGTGTTGTCTTTATGAACTTTCGTGCCGATAGAGCGCGTGAGTTGTCGCAGGCGTTTGTACAGGCGGATTTTGATGGGTTTGAAAGACAGTCCAAGCCTGAGCTGTCCGCCTTTGTGACATTGACCAAATACTCAGATGAACTGTCCGCCAACCCAAAAGTCAGCGTTGCTTATGAGCCTTACAGTCTAAGCAACACGCTTGGCGAGTACTTGCAAAATCAGCAAAAAACACAGCTGCGCATTGCCGAAACCGAAAAATATGCGCACGTGACTTTTTTCTTTAGTGGCGGGCGTGAGGCGTTGTATGAGGGTGAGTCGCGCATTTTGGTGCCAAGCCCTGATGTCAAAACTTATGACTTGCAGCCACAAATGAGTGCCGATGAGGTGACGGATAAATTATGCGCTGCCATTGATTCGGGTGAGTTTGATGTGCTCATTGTCAATTATGCCAATGGGGATATGGTGGGGCATACGGGCAGCTTTGAGGCGGCAGTCAAGGCGATGGAAGCGGTTGATCGCTGCATTGGGCGCGTGCTGAATAAGGTGATTGCCAACAATGGGCAGATGCTGATTACCGCCGATCATGGTAACTGTGAGCAAATGCAAGACTATGTGAGCGGACAGGTGCACACTCAGCACACCACAGAATATGTGCCATTTGTATATGTGGGTGACAGATCTGTCAGCGTACGCGAAGGCGGCAAGCTGTGCGATGTTGCGCCGACGATTTTGGATTTGATGAATCTGCCAAAACCGATTGAAATGACGGGTACAAGTCTGCTTGTTTGATATAGCGAGTTGAATATGTCTATTAATAATTGCACAAAAAAGATTTTTTTTATCATGACTTGCATGATGGCATCTGTGGCGTATGCTGAGGAGGCGAGCGATACACCAACGGTCGTTCAGCAGGTGGAAAAGGTGCTTGACAATCGCCCAGATGTGCTGATGGATGAGGTTGGTCTGAATAAAAAAGTATCGCTGGGTGCGGTCTCACCGCAAGCGATTAGGCAGTTTGTGCAAGTGGTGGATGTGATTCGCCAAAAGTATGCCAAAGTGGTGGACGATGATGAGCTTTTGCAAGATGCGACGGTGGGCATGCTGTCCAAGCTTGACAGTCATGCGGAGTTTTTGGATGAAGAGGCTTTGCAGAATTTGCAACAGTTCACCGAAGGTCATGTTGCTCATGTGGGCTTGGTAGCGCGCTTTGATGGGACTATTGATCAGTGGGTGGTTGATGAAATCAGCGAAGGCTCATCGGCAAATAGCGCTGGCATACAAGTTGGGGATTATATTCACCAAATCGGTGATGTTAAATTAAACGACAGTTTGACTCAAAATGACGTCAATCAGTTGTTGATGGGCATTGCTGGCAGTCATGTGGATGTGGTCACATCCAAGCAAGGCAGAGTTAAAAAAACACATCACCTACAGCGCAACGACAGCCAAGACACTCAGATAAGTGTACAAATGTATAACGGCGTGGCGATTGTTAAATTGCCAGTATTTACCAACAGCACTCGCCAAGAGCTTATGGATAAGCTTGTGACGATAAATGAGCCTGTGCAAGCGGTTGTGTTGGATGTGCGCAACAATCCTGGCGGCGTTTTGTCGTCCGCGATGGACATTGCTTCTTTGTTTATGCCCAATCAGCCCATTGCCACCATTGCAGAAAAAGAGGTGGTGACTCAAACACTCAGCACCTCAGGCAATCCGATTTTTGATGCCATGCCTGTTTTTGTGCTGCAAAATCGCTATTCTGCGTCTGCAGCTGAGGTGCTGGCTTTGGCATTGTCCAAAGATGAGCAAACAACCATTATTGGCGAAAAAAGCTATGGCAAAGGCTCCATTCAGTCCATCATCCCACTGGAAAAAAACGCCATCAAGTTGACGACTGCGTATTATGAGACGCTTGAGGGCAAACCGATTGATGGGGTGGGTATATCACCTGATGTGACCTTGGATTTTGTGAGTGACATTTGGCGCAGTCAATTATTTGCTTTAATTGAGGGCAAAAAGCTCAAAAACGGCATGATTTTGGTTGCAACCAACGATTATTAATTGTAAGGGTTGTTGATTGGCATTGAGACTGTAATTGGGATGAGGAATGTGTTTGCTGTTGGGGCGTGGCGATGGTTTGTATGTCTTAAAAATGCTGTAAAATATTGACTATACAAATACTGAATGTTAAGTTATGGGCGAAAAGCACGCCCATAATTTTTTAACATTACTTATGCCCACTCAACTTCAAACTTGCTACAAAAAACTTGCTATAAAATGTAAGGTGAGTATTACGCACCGTTTTAAATCAAAGCTATTTAATCATGCGTAATACGCACTTGATGTCAAACTCAACTTGTGGTAATTTTCAAGTTTTTTTAGGTATGGCATCTAACACTGCTTAACATTGAATATTTTTTAGGTGCATGAATGTCAATGCACTCTAAATGCCCGCATCTTAAATTTCTTCGCCATCGGCATCGTCATCACTACCGTCCAGCTCAAGTTTTTTCATGCGATAGCGCAATGAGCGAAAAGTCATGCCAAGCAGTTTGGCGGCTTGTGTTTTGTTGCCATTGGCTTTTGTGAGCGCTGCAACAATCAGCGTGCGTTCTTGGTTTTGCAGATAGCTTTCAAGACCCTCGGCAGGCAATTCAACATCATCCATACTCAAAGTAGGTGCATTCAAAGTGTGCGCGCCCAAAGCGTTTGTATTCACCTGCGTTTCGGGCATGAGCGTGATTGGCTCATCTTGCTCATCGTCCATCTCATCTGCAAAGTCTAGGACGGCATCATAAGATGGCGTGTCAGCTTCATTGCTTTTGACAAAGGGGCGGTTTGTCTGCGATGAAGAAGGTGTGCCATAATTGGCGGAAATTTTGATGGTATTAAGCGCCGTATTGTCTGTCTGAAAGCTTGGCGTGTGTGCATTTTTGTTTTGATAGGGCGACTCAATCGGTTTTGAATCAAAAAATTCAGAATAGGACAGGGCGGCTGCGGTGATTTGGTTGTCGTCAGTCATGGTCACCGCGCGCTCTAATAAATTTCTAAGCTCGCGCACATTACCCTCAAAATCATGACTTTGTAGGGCGGCGATGGCATCGTCTGTCAATACAGGCATATCAATCTGCCAATCTTTGGCGATTAATTTTAAAAAATGATCGGCAAGCAGCTTAATGTCCTTGCGCCGCTCATTCAGCTTAGGCAGTCTCACCAAGATGACATTAATGCGATAAAACAAATCTTGGCGAAACAAGCCTTGATTCACCAGTTGATTTAAATCTTTGTGGGTGGCAGACAAAATACGAACATCTACTGGCACTTCTTTGGTATCACCAATGGCACGCACGGTTTTTTCTTGAATTGCGCGCAGTAGCTTGACTTGCATTGCCAAGGGCAAATCAGCCACCTCGTCCAAAAACAGCGTACCGCCGTTGGCTTGTTGAAATAAGCCTATTTTGTCGGTGGTTGCACCTGTAAAACTGCCTTTTTTGTGTCCAAAAAATTCTGACTCCATAAGCTCGCTTGGAATGGCGCCGCAGTTGACAGGCACAAAGCTGCCTTCTTTGCGTGGGCTTAAATCGTGAATGAGTCTTGCCACGACCTCTTTACCTGTACCAGAGGCGCCCCACAAAAAAACAGGTGCTTGGCTTTTGGCAAGCCTTTTGATGGTGCTGCGCAACGATTGCATGGGCTCGGATACGCCAATCAAGCGCTCGTTTAACAGTTGATCTTCGGCAGAAATGCTGGATTCTGGTGAATTGTTGGTGTCGGCAGCCTTTAGGGCATTCTCTACAAGTAGCCTTAAGCGCGACAGCTCAAGTGGTTTATTAACAAAGTCAAAGGCACCGATTTTTAATGCTTCAATCGCCAAATCAACCGTACCATGCGCGGTAATGACGGCAATGGGCGTATTTTTGCCAGAACTTGTGACTTTTTTGACCATATCAAGTCCAGAGCCGTCAGGCAGTGCCAAATCGGTCAGGCAAAAATCGTATTGATTGCTGTCAAATAATTGAAAAGCATCGGCAAGATTATAAGCCACATCGCTTTTGATGTTCATTTTTGTTAAAGTGATTTGCATTAAACGGCACAAATCTGCTTCATCATCAACAATTAGCGCAACTTTTGACATATAAGCTCCAAAGATTCAAAAATCCCTAACACAGCAACAATCAGTATATGTAATTTAAATTTACGCCATTCTCAAGCTTTAAACCGTTTTTGTAGGTTGGCGTTGAGCTTGCGAAACCCAACATTATAAAAGGATTTAAAACGTTGGGTGTCATTCTTCCACCCAACTTACAAAAATTCATTTTTTATAAAAAATCAATGAGTTAAATAAAGTTGAGAATGGAGTTAAATTTATAAAATATTGTTGCAAGGTTATAAAATGTCAGTGTATTTTAATAACATCCAACAAAACTGTATCATTATAGCACAAAATCAGTACGCATAAAATCAATATGCCACACCGATTGTGTCAAGCGTGGATTTGTGCGCGTAGATATTGACGTGGTTTTGCTAATTTATAACATGGCAGCAGAGATACAAATCAAGCGAAAACACGTTTTGGGGTTGTTGGGCAAATAACGCAGTTTGGCATGATTGGCCTCACTAAACGCTTGCGACAGATACAAGCCAAGCCCTGTACCACCTGCGCTTTTGGTAAAAAAAGGATTGAATAAACTGCCCAAATCCTCTTGATTGACGCCATCGCCATTATCCAATACATCAATCAACACCTCATAATAATTGTCATTGACAGTGATTTGTACGTCAGGCACGCCCTCAATGTGATGTGTGTGGCGCAAAGCATTGTTGATTAGATTAATAAAAATCTGTTCTAGGTGGTTGGGGTCAAAAAGTATTTGACTGTTGCCATGAAAACTTACCCCAATCATGCTGTTGTTGAAATGGTTGCTTAAAAAAACAGGCAGCCAGTCTTTGAGCTCAATGGCGATTTGGTCGGGCGGCTCTTGTCGCGACAGACGAACAATGTCCTCAATAATGCGGTTGACGCGCACAGTTTGATTATAAATTATATTATACATCTCTTGATTGTCATCATTAATATTATCCATAAGCATTTGACTTGCGTGACTGATGGCGCCAAGCGGATTTCTAACCTCGTGCGCGATGCTGGCGGTGAGCTGACCCAGACTTGCCAGCTTGAGTTTTTGCGCATAGCTTTCTTCGCGACTGACGTCCTCAATGATGAGCAGTTGTCCGTATTTGGGCAGTGATTTTTTGTTGATGCGCAGCTTATCGGTACGCGCGCTGTCGCTGGCAGGCAGCCTCAAATCAAAGGTTTTTGCGGTATTGGGCTCATGATACCATTCATAAAGGCGCGGATATTGTTGTATGATGGCGCGCTCAATGTCAAATAAAGTTTCAAAATTCATGTGAGCGGGTGTCTGCTCACAGCTTAAACGCAATAAACGCTTGGCGGTGTCATTGATGGTCAATAATCTGTCGTTTTCCCCAATGACAATCACGCCATTGACCATGTTGTGAATGACCTCTTGGTTGATGGCATTCAAGCGTCTGATTTCTGCGGCATCATAATTAACACGAGCTTCAGCAAGTGCCAAGCGCTGAGAGATTGACCAACTCAAAAAGCCGACCGCCACAAGACAAAAGGACAAAAATAAAGCGTCGGTTAATGTCAAAAAGCTGTATTTGTTGGTAAAACTATAAAAAACCTGCTGAAAAACCAAAGACAAAATCGCAATAAAGGTAATGCTGGCAGCGGCAGACAAGCGTGTGAGCATAAAACTTGCAGCGACCACCACCATAAACAGCAGGACAATTTGCAGTTCGCTGACCATACTTGTGTACAGTAATACACTCAAAATCAGCATATCAACCACAAAACCGACAATGAGTATGCGCTCCACATTTTTTTTGTAAAAATACAAAACAAGCAACAAAGTCAGTGCAAAAAATAAATAAAAGCCAAGTGTTAAACGCTCAACAAAAGATGCGCCATTAAAAATATCAACTCTGATGATAAAGTGGTTTTTTAGGGCATAATTGGTCAAAATCAAAAAAAGACTGATTAAAATCCGATATATGCTATAAATAGCGCCCACTTGCCAGACACGTTCATTGGAGCTTTGTGTTTCACTGTTGATGTTTGCCGAAAAAAACCAAAGTTTTTTGATGGCACTCAAAAAAGGCGTGTGTTTATTGGATGGATTCATTGTGGTTTAATGGCTTTGCAAATGAGATGAATTGAATATATAGAGTGGAAAAATAGCGTGGCTATCAGATGCTAGGCATCAACCAGTCCATAGCGGATGGCAAGGTGGGTGAGCTTGACATCGCTATCAACGCCAAGTTTTTCAAAGATGCGATAGCGATAAGTATTGACGGTTTTGGTACTGACAAATAAGCTGTCGGCGATTTCCTGAATGCTTTTGCAGTTGGCAACCATCATGGCGACTTGGTGTTCGCGCTCGCTTAACGCATCAAAGGGTGATTTGTTGTCATTGAGCAAAGACATCGCCAAGCTTTCTGACACATCCGCGCTAAAATAGCGCCCACCGCCATAAATTTTTTTGATGGCGGCAATCATATCGCTTAATGGCACGCCTTTGGTGATGTACCCGTGCGCACCTGCTTTGATTAATAAAGAAGGGTAGGGTTCGGCGGATATGCTGGACACGGCAAGTACTTTGGTGCGTGGCGCAAGTTGCATGAGCTTTTTGGCAGCGTCAATGCCATTCATATTGGGCATATTGACATCCAACAAAACAACATCAGGCATAAGTCTTTTGGTTTCGCTCAAGGCGCTGTTTCCGCACACAGCCTCGCCAACCACTTGGATTCCTTCGGCATCATCAAGCATTCTGGCAATGCCTGTTCTGACCAAATCATGGTCATCGACCACCAAAACTTTAATCATACGCGCCGCCCATTGTCAGTATTGTGATGTTATAAATTGTTGCTTGGATTCAAATTGTTCATTGATTAAATTGTAAACAAAAGTGTCAATCTTTGTCAAATTTTTGTGAATGTTATTGTCAAAAAATTTAGGGAATTGGGATTATTTTTAAGCATATTTGCTATTAATATGTTGATAATATTATATTTTTTAATTTTATTATTGTAACAAAATATTTGCTGTATTTTATATTATTTTAAATTTTTTGTTACAAGCATTTTGATGATATAAAATAAATCAAAAACACTTGAATCAAAAGATGATTGGTGCTTTATTTATGTTTTTTTTGTGGTACAATGAGTCTAAGAATTTAATGATAATGACTGATTTATTATTAAATTTAATTATCAATAAAGTTATATTTAGATAATATAATTGTACACTAAGGCTGTTTTTGCGATATTGCTTTTGCGGTGTTGCAACAAGTGGTTTTGGTGCATTTGTAGTGTGTGATAATGGCGCTGTCAATGGCAAAATACACCGTTGCGTCATTATTTGTATCGTGTCATTATTTGTGTTGGTGCTTATGTCATTGGCGTTTGTAGCAAATGATAAGCCAGATTATAAGAAGGATAGCTTAATGAGACAGCGCAGCTTTACCCCCGCAGCAAACACATTTGTTGGTATTTTTGGACTTTTGATGAGTCTGGATGCCTCCGCATTTTTGACAGACACCAGTAATCAGCGTGTGGTGATGATTGGCAAGGGCGGTGCTGAGAATATGCAGCGCGTTCAAGTGCAGGACATCCGCAGCAACATCGCAAGCACACCTGCCGTCCAAAGCCAAACCACCGTCACAGCACAGCCTGCCAATACAGTGCAGTATCAGCAAAAAGCGCAATATCAGCAGCCACAGTATGAGCAGCCGCAATATCAACCGCAGTACCAACAAAGCTACAGCACACAATACAACAATCAATATAACAGCCAATACAACAGTACTTATTCACAAAACACAGCTTATACCCAAAATTTCAACCAATTGTTTGTCAATACCAATGCAGTGGCGGCGACCGTCTATGATTTGCAAACAGGGCAGCCACTCTATCAAAAAAATGCAGACGCCACGCGCTCCATTGCCTCCATCACCAAAATGATGACGGCGATGGTTGTGCTTGATTCTGGACAAGATATGCGCGATGAGCTTGTTATCAGCAGTTCAGATTTGGTTGGCGCCAAACAGGCCAGCTCGCGACTCAAAGCAGGCGACCGTTTGACGCGCTCTGAATTTATGCTGATGATGCTCATGAAGTCTGAAAATCCAGCTGCCAAGGCGCTTGCCAGCAACTATTTTGGCGGTTATGATGCGTTCATTTCTGCGATGAATCAAAAAGCGCAAAGTCTTGGTATGTATAGCACGCGCTTTAGCGACGCTTCTGGCTTGGACCCTAGAAATGTCTCATCCGCCAATGATTTGGTCAAAATGATGCGTGAAGTGGCAACCAATCCACGCTATCAAACCATTCGTAATTTTTCTACCGCCAAAAGCTATGATTTTTACATCACCAATTACAATTCGGGCAACCGCACTTACAGCGCCGCCAACACAAATCGCTTGGTGCGCGATGGCGGGTATCCAATTGGCGCTTCAAAAACAGGTTTTATTCGTGAGTCCAAGCGCTCGGTTGTGATGGAAACTCATGTCAATGGCAAACCTGCAATCATTGTACTGCTTGGTGCTGACAGCACACAAGATCGCGACAGAGATGCTGAAAATATCTTGTCTCAATTGGCATACCGCTAGATGTGATTTTGTCAAGATACTCATTTTGACCAAGACGCTAAACAACACCAACAAGACACCAAAAAGCTGCATTGTATTTATGCAGCTTTTTTTGCACCTTATATTTTTGCATTTTAATTTTTGAAAGTTGTTTTTATGCGCTTTTTGTGCATTTGTAAGTTTTGAACTTAAATTATAAGATGTGTTATAATAAACTTTTTATCAGAATGGATTTAAGGGTAAATTATGAGCACTGTATCGCGCATTAAAACCATGCAAGATTTTGATTTTAATAATAAAATTGTACTGATTAGAGAGGATTTGAATGTACCCATCAAAGATGGCAAGATTCAAAGCGATGCGCGTTTAAAGGCAAGTCTGCCAACCATTCAAACCGCGCTTGATAAAGGCGCAAAAGTCATTGTGTGCTCGCATTTGGGCAGACCAGACCCTGCTTGTCCAGAAGACAAATATTCTTTGGCGCCTGTGGTGGCATATCTTGAGCAACACTTAAATCAAAAGGTTGTTTTTGTGAAAGATTATTTGCAAAACGGTGTTCATTTTTCAAATGCAAAGGTGGCTTTGCTTGAAAACGTGCGCTTTAATGTGGGCGAAAAGAAAAATGATGAGCAGCTAAGTCAAGCGTATGCGGATTTGTGCGATGTGTTTGTGATGGATGCGTTTGGCACTGCGCATCGTGCCGAAAGCTCCACGGCAGGGGTGATAGATAAGGCAAAAAATGCGTGTGCAGGATTGTTGTTACAAAAAGAATTGGACGCACTTGCGCGCGCGCTTGACAATCCTACCAAGCCTATGGTTGCTATCGTTGGCGGCTCTAAGGTCTCTACCAAATTGGATGTATTAACAACGCTGGCGGATTTGTGTGATGAAATCATCGTTGGCGGTGGCATCGCCAATACTTTTTTGGCGGCAAGTGGCGTGAATGTTGGCGCTTCTTTGTATGAGCCAGATTTGGTGGATACCGCCAAAGAGATTATGACAAAGACCAAGATTTTGTTGCCTGATGAGGTGGTTGTCGTCAAACAATCACAAATTGATGGCGATGATTTTTTGGCTGCCTTGGCACGATGTGATGCGATTGTCAAATCGGTCAATGACATTGCTGATGATGAAATGATTTTGGATGTGGCAGAACAGAGTGCTCATCAGATTGCAGAGTCCATTTTGAATGCCAAGACAATTTTGTGGAATGGGCCTGTGGGCGTGTTTGAGGTGGATAAATTTGGTCAAGGTACGCAAATCATCAGTCAAGCTGTGGCAGACAGCGAGGGCTTTAGCATTGCAGGTGGCGGTGATACGCTGGCTGCCATTGAAAAATACGGTGTGGCAGACAAAGTCAGTTATGCATCAACTGGTGGCGGGGCGTTTTTGGAGTTTGTAGAAGGCAAGCCTTTGCCTGCGGTGGAGGCATTGGCACGCCGAGCTTAAGACTGATTGAGTATTTCAAAGCATAATACACACTGTTTGAGCATCAGACAATTTAACTTGGTTAAGCGCGTGCTGTTTGACTGTAATAAAATGTCAAATTTCAGTATTTTTTGTAAAAACGCTTGTCAAGATAAACAGTTATGCTAAACTATTTTATAAATTTTAATTTGGAGATTTTATCATGAAAAAAATTATGGTTTTGTTGGGCTTTGCTTGTGCTTTGGCGTTGTCGGCTTGTAGTCAAGAGGCCAAAAAAGAGACCGCTGAGGCGACCGATGCGGTTAAAAATGACGTTTCTGCTGCAACACAAACTGTAGCCAATGAAGCAGAGGCTGCTGCGCAAAACGTTGCCAATGCAACCAGTGAAGCTGCTCAAGACGCAAGCGTCGCCACCGCGAATGCAACCAGTGCGGCAGCAACAGCTGTTGCAGACGGCGCGACAGCAGTTGCCAATGGTGCAGAGGCGGTCGCCAATGACGCGACTGCAACCGCTCAAAGCGCAGAAGCTCAAGCAGGTGCAAGCCAGCAGTATTAATGTTTATTTACCAGACACCGATGTTATGTCGGTGTTTTTTATTGGTAAAATCATTGAGCACGTCATTTTCAAGTTTTAAACCGTTTTTGTAGGCTTAGGGTGAGTTTACAAAACCCAACATTTTAACTGATTGATTTGATTTAAATTTATCAAAAAAAATTGTTGGGTATTATTATTCCACCGAGCTTACAAAAATTGATTTTTTTATAAAAATCAATGAATTAAATGGAGTTGAAAATGGCGTATTGAGCTGCATAATAAACCATGCTTTAAACACAACGGCCTAAAAAACATCCTAAAAATCAATTAAGCAAGCTTTGGTAGGCGTGTGTTTGTTGGATGTTTTTGTTATAATATAAGCTGTATCGGCACATAAGCATAAATTACATCAAAACGCAAAATAGCGTTTGAGTATATTAAATGTATGAAAAGTCCGTACAGATTAATGACATTTATTTTGTATTTTAAGTGTTTGTATTAATTATTTTATACTAAGGATTTTAATCATGGCTTTAATTTCATTGCGTCAACTTCTTGATCATGCTGCCGAAAATAACTACGGCGTGCCTGCTTTTAATGTCAATAATTTGGAGCAAATGCGCGCCATCATGATGGCGGCAGATGAAACCAACTCGCCTGTGATTGTTCAGGCATCAGCAGGTGCTCGCAAATACGCAGGTGCGCCTTTTTTGCGTCATTTAATCTTGGCGGCGATTGAAGAGTGGCCGCACATTCCTGTGGTCATGCACCAAGATCACGGCACAAGTCCAGCAGTGTGCCAGCGTTCCATTCAGCTTGGGTTTAGCTCGGTAATGATGGACGGCTCACTCAAAGAAGACGGCAAAACGCCTGCTGATTATGACTACAATGTGGCGGTGACGCGCGAGGTGGTGAAATTTTCTCATGCGTGCGGTGTCTCTGTGGAGGGTGAGATTGGTGTGCTTGGTAGCCTTGAGACGGGCATGGCGGGCGAAGAAGATGGCGTTGGTGCCGAAGGCGTGCTTGACCACAGTCAACTATTAACCTCTGTTGAAGAGGCTCGTCAGTTTGTTGCTGATACCAATGTAGACGCGCTTGCCATTGCGGTGGGTACATCACATGGTGCCTACAAATTCACTCGTCCACCAACGGGTGATATTTTGGCGATTGAGCGCATTAAAGAAATTCATGAGGCGTTGCCAAATACCCACCTTGTCATGCATGGCTCAAGCTCAGTACCACAAGAATGGCTAAAAATCATCAATGAACACGGCGGTCAAATTGGCGAAACCTATGGTGTGCCAGTTGAGCAGCTGGTGGACGCCATCAAACACGGTGTGCGCAAAATTAATATTGATACCGATTTGCGTTTGGCGTCAACAGGCGCTGTCAGACGTTTTATGGCTGCCAATCCTGCTGAATTTGATCCGCGCAAATACCTAAACGAAACCATCAAGGCGATGAAAGAGGTTTGTGTTGAGCGCTATACAGCATTTGGCACAGCAGGCAATGCCAGTAAAATTCGCCCCATTTCTTTGGAAAAGATGGTTGAATATTACAAATAACGCGTCATTCTCAAACTTTAAACCCGTTTTTGTGGACTTAGGTTGAACTTACAAAACCCAACATGATTTAAATATTGATTTTATTTAAAGATTTATCAATTGTTGGGTGTCATTCTTCCACCCAACTTACGAAAATTCATTTTTTATAAAAATCAATTGAGTTGAATAGAGTTGAAAATGGAGTAAATAACGCCTTTTTGTCTTGTGCTTTTTAGGGCGTGTTGACATTTCAATTTGAGTGAAAAATTTAGAAAATTATCAGCCTTTTTAGGTAATAAATGTAAGACAATATGATAATATTGACCAAGCTTGTTAACAACAGCTATTAACGACAAAAGGCAAGATTTAGCTTATTTTTCACCAAAAGCACGACCAAAAGCCTAATTTTCAACATTTTTTCTTAAAGCG
>JBGXSA010000049.1:0-7166 GCA_041811915.1 Moraxella sp.
AATTTATCCTTAATGCTTGGGTTGATTATTACAGCAGAAGACATGATTGTCAATCACTGTTCACATAGTATAATCGTTTTTTTGAGTTGTCAAGCATTATAAGCAATAATTTAACATAAAATGTTGATTTATGAGTCAGTATAAGACTTATTTTTCGCCAAAAGCACGTCTGTAATTTTAGATGCTCAAATATTTTTTTAAAGCGTGTGAAATGTTAATATGCCTAATGTGCCAAAAAATAGCCACTCAACTAAGAGCGGCTATTTTGTTATGTTAAGTGGTGTAATGGCTTAGAATTTAAGCTTGGCGCCCACTGTCCATAGGTTGGTGTCGTATTTTGTATTGCCGATTTCTGCAGATGGCAACCAGTTGTAATCAGCCTCTACAGCGAACGCTGGCGTAACATTATAACCCAAGCCTAGACCGCCTGCAATGCTGGTTTTGTCCGCTTTGTTGCCTTGGTTGTCTTTTAGCTCATTTTTGGCAACGCCCAATTTTGCTTTGGCATAGATTGGGGTATTGACAAAGTTGTAGTTATAAGTACCGTATGCACCATAAGTTTTGGCATCGTAAGTGGAGCGTGTACCATTGCTATTATTGATGTCTGCGTCATCAGAGCCGATGTACTCCACCTCAGCGCCAAAGTTTTGGTCAAACTGATAGCCACCATAAATGCCATAAGCGGTTGCTTTGTCAGCGCCTGGAATGTCTGCGTCAAATTGACCGACTTTTACGCCAACGTATGGTTGACCTACTGTAGTCGCGCCATAAGTGACTGCTGCGTTTGCGCCAACAGCGGTCGCACCAACAGCTACAAGTGCTAGAATTGATTTTTGTAATGCTTTCATAACATTTCTCCAAATTAGGTCAATCGGAAGGTGATTGCCTTTCATGGGTCATATAGTAACAAGATATTTCTAAAAAAGTGTCGCTGTTTTATGCGCAAAGTGTAAAGATTTGAAAAAAATTCAGCCGATTTAATCAACCAAATGTATATTTTGACATTTATTGTTACATTTATTGCAAAATCAGTTTTTGGTTTGATGGGTTTGTCTTTGATTTTTGGCAAACAGCGATTGTTGAGGGTGTGTTTTACAAAAACATCAAAGTACAACAGTCTACAAAGCACCCAAAACAAAAGCACCCCAAACAAAAGCGCTTGTCGCTTGTGCGTTTACTGTTGGGTAAAAATCACATACAATAGCGGATAAGCGCGTGCTGTGATGGCAATTTAAGTTCATTAAATTAAGTTTGCCAAAGCGCGTCCAATCAGAATATCTAGTTTTGTCATAGGCGTGTGCAGTATCAACACACCCAAATAAAGGAAGATTTATGTCGCTTGCTCAAGTGTTCGCGCGTTCGGTGGTGGGGCTGACCGCGCCCGAGGTGTTGGTGGAGGTGCATTTGTCGCAGGGACTGCCCGCGCTCACCATTGTTGGCCTGCCAGAGGCGGCAGTGCGTGAAAGTAAAGACCGCGTGCGCTCTGCCATGCTCAATTGCGGCTATGAGTTTCCCAATCGGCGCCTCACCATCAATCTTGCGCCAGCGGATTTGCCCAAAGAGGGTGCACGCCTTGATTTGCCGATTTCTATTGGTATTTTGGCAGCCAGTGGGCAGCTGGATGCAGAGGTGCTCAAAGGGTTTGAGTTTGTTGGTGAGCTGTCCTTAAATGGTGAGCTGCGCGCAGTCAGTGGCGCGCTTGCGGTGGCGCGTGCGATTGCAACTGGCGGCTCACAGCGGACATTGATTGTGCCGACAGGCAATGCAACAGAAGCTGCCAAGATTGCAGGTGTGACTGTACTTGCTGCGGACAATCTGGCGCAGGTGTGTCGTCATTTGGATTATGTGGCGGGCGTGGGGCGCAAAGAAGACGCGCTATTGCCAACACAGGCACAAAATCCATCCAATCAGGTGACTTATTCTTATGACTTGTCGGATGTGAAGGGGCAATTTTTTGCCAGACGCGCGCTTGAGATTGCGGCGGCAGGTGGACATTCTTTGTTATTCAAAGGCCCGCCAGGTTCTGGAAAAACTTTGATGGCATCAAGATTGCCCAGCATTTTGCCGCCTTTGAGCGAGGAGGAGGCGCTGGATGTTGCCAGTACGTATTCGGTGGCAGGTATGCATTATGATTATGGCACGCGCCCCTTTCGCCAAGTGCACCACACGGTATCGGCTGTGGCACTTGTGGGTGGTGGCTCTAGACCTAAGCCTGGTGAGATTACTTTGGCGGATAAGGGCGTTTTGTTTTTGGATGAAATGCCAGAGTTTGATCGTAAGGTTTTGGAGGTATTAAGACAGCCCATTGAAGCCAAAAAAATTGTCATCAGCCGTGCCAATTCGCAAGTGGATTTCCCAGCTGATTTTCAGTTGATTGCTGCGATGAATCCTTGTCCGTGTGGGTATTTTGGTGATGGCACGAGTCGTTGCCGCTGTACGCCCATGCAGATTGAGCGCTATCAAGACAGACTGTCAGGACCGCTTTTGGATCGCATTGATTTACACGTGACCGTGCCTGCGCTGCCGATTGAGGATTTGCAAAAAACCCAAGCAGGTGAATCGTCACAGGCAGTCAGAGCGCGTGTCATTGTGGCGCACAGCACCGCCATACAAAGACAAGGCAAGCCCAACAGCGCGCTTAGCCCAAGCGAGCTGGATAAATTTGCGCCTTTGGGCGACAGTGAGCAGGCTGTGCTGATGGCTGCTCAAAAACGGCTCAATCTGTCCGCGCGCAGCTACCATCGTATCATTCGTGTGGCGCGTACCATTGCTGATTTGGCGCAAAGCGATGACATCAGCTCGGCGCATTTGGCGGAGGCGCTTAGCTATCGCGGCTGATGAGACTGGGTGTGTGCCAATAAAAAATCAACCAAATCGCTAAAATTATCAAAACAATAATCAGGCTGACTGTCTTGGATGGGTGTATCATAATTATAACCATAGGTTAAGGCGCACGTTGTCATGCCTGCTTGTTGTCCTGCCAAAACATCGTTTTTGGAGTCGCCAACCATGAACGCACGCTCAATCGGTACATCAAGCACTTGGCAGATGTGCAATAAAGGCGCAGGGTCGGGTTTTTTGACAGGCAGACTGTCGCCACCAAGCACCACATCAAAATAGCCATCAATCCCCAAGGTCTTTAAAATGGGTGGCACAAATTCATAAGGTTTGTTGGTGGCAATCGCCATGACATACTGTGTGCTGAGCACATCCAATCCTGCTTTGACGCCGTCATACAACACAGTATCCACGCAAGGCGCGCGCCGATAGTTGTCATAAAAAACGCTTAACGCAGTGGTCGTCAGCGCATCATCACGGATACCGCGCGCTGCCAAAGCACGCTCCACAAGCACCTTTGCACCATTGCCGACAAAGTTTTGTATGTCGTGCTTGGCAAAGGGTGTAAGATTCATGTCTATCAAAGCGGCATTAACCGTGTGTGCCAAATCAGGCGCGCTGTCAATCAACGTGCCATCCAAATCAAAAATAATCAAACGTCTGTCAGTCATAATCGCCTCTTTTGTGTTGCTGTTTGTTGGGTTTATTTGTTGGGTTTAATTGTAAAGCCCCACCAGTGATTGCTAAAACAAACCTGTGATGTCGCCTTGTGCATTGACATCAATATTGGTGGCGGCGGGTGTTTTTGGCAGTCCAGGCATTTTCATGACATTGCCACACAGCACCACCACAAAGCCTGCACCATTTGACAGCGTCAAATCGGTGATGGTGAGTGTAAAGTCGCTGGGCGCGCCAAGCAATTTTGCGTCATCTGAAAAAGAATAGGGCGTTTTTGCCATGCATATTGGCAAATCGTCCAATCGGATATTGGCTATGGTTTGCATTTGAGCAAGGCTTTGTTTGGCGCGCTCAGACAGCATGATGTCTTTGGCGCCATAAATGCGACAAGCCAGCGTTTGTATTTTTTGCAAAATGGGCAATTTAGAATCATAAGCGAACTTAAAATCATTGGGCGCATCCATCGCTTGCATAACTTTTTGAGCAAGATCAATGCCGCCAATGGCGCCGTTTGCCCAGACATCACACAGCGCGCTTGATACATTTTTGGCACGACAGCTTTGGATGATTGCGTCAATTTCCTCGTCGCTGTCGTGACTAAAGCGATTGATGGCAACCACCACAGGCAGTCCAAACACCGTTTGCATATTGTCAATGTGCTTTAATAAATTGGCAAGCCCTGCTTTGAGTGCGCTTAGATTGGGTGTGCTCAAAGATTCTTTGGCGACATTGCCGTGGTATTTTAGGGCGCGTACGGTCGCAACAATGACACAGGCGCTTGGGCGAATCTCTGCCATGCGGCACTTGATGTCACAAAACTTTTCTGCGCCCAAGTCCGCACCAAAGCCTGCTTCGGTGACGACCACATCCGCCAAATGCGCCGCCATTTTGGTGGCAACCACCGAGTTGCAGCCGTGCGCGATGTTGGCAAATGGTCCGCCGTGCACCAAGGCAGGCGTGTGAAAAATGGTTTGCACAAGATTGGGTTTGAAGGCGTCTTTGAGCAGCGCAGTCATGGCACCATCTGCCTGTAAATCCTTGGCAAAAATAGGCTCTCCTGCCTTGCTGTACGCCACAAGCATATTGCCCAAGCGTTGCTTTAAGTCCATCAAATCGCCCGCCAAGCAAAAGCACGCCATCACCTCGCTTGCAACAGTAATGTCAAAGCCGTCAAGACGCGGTGTGCCATTGCTGGTTTTGCCGCCAGTCAAGCCGCTTTCAATCATGCGCAACTGTCTGTCGTTCATGTCCAATGCGCGCCGCCACAAGACGCGCTCTGGGTCAATGTTGAGCGCGTTGCCATGAAAAATATGATTGTCAATCATGGCAGCCAGCAAATTGTTGGCAGCGCCGATGGCGTGCAAATCGCCAGTGAAGTGCAGATTGATGTCTTCCATCGGCAGCACTTGTGCAAGTCCACCGCCTGCCGCACCGCCTTTGATACCAAACACAGGGCCCAGTGATGGCTCGCGAATGGCAATCATTGCGGTTTTTTGGGCGCTTTGGTTGGTTTTGAACAGATGATTGAGCGCGTCAGCAAGACCGATGGTGACTGTGGTTTTGCCCTCGCCAGCAGGGGTTGGGCTGATGGCAGTTACCAAGATGACTTTGCCGTTTTTGTTGGGCAGACGCGCCAAGGCAGCAGGCAGAATTTTGGCTTTGGTGTGCCCATAGCTTTCAATGTCTGTTGGCAACAGACCAAGCGTCTCTGCGATGCTTTGAATAGGCTCTAGGGTCGCTTCTTTGGCGATTTGGGCGTCGGTTTTGTGAGTCATGGTAATCCTTAAAAATGGCTGAATTAATTTTTTGACAAAAAGCAAACGGCTTTATAAAACACGCCATCACTTTAAATGCTCAAACATTGTTAATGCTCAAATACTGTTAATACTCAAATACTGTTTCAAGCGTGTGCAATATCAACACGCTTATACTTATTAATCTTTTTGCTCTATTTTGAGCATTTAACTTGTTGATTTTTTATAAAAATGAATTTTTGTAAGCTGGCTAGAAGAATGACCCCCAACACTTTTTTGATAAATTTAAATCAAATCAATGTTTAAAATGTCGGTTTTTTATCGCGGATCCGCCAACCCACAAAAACAGTTTAAAGCTTAAAAATGACGTCTTTTTACTGCATTATAGCTGATTTTTGGCGGTCGTGCTGTGATTTGTGTGGCAGACTGGCTACAAAAGCAGCGCGCAAAGTAGAGCGCGTGATACGAATGTAAACAATCATGTCTGTCAGAAATATTACCGAATGTTAATTGACAATAAAACAACACGCACAGTATAATATATGAAAGTGATTATCATTATTAATTAATTGTCTGGTTAATTAATGCTTTGGGCAACAAGCGTTGCTCGTCGGCATTTCATGTCAATTTTTTGTCAATGTGCGCCCATTGTCCACAACACAAAGTCCACAGCACAAAATGCGTCATGATGAATGATGATTTTTTATCAACAAATTATTTATCAATAAATTAGGATTGTTTATGCGCACACATCACGCTGTTATGACGCGGCTATCTGCTGCACTTGCTCTTATTATGACAAGCCCTGCTTGGGCGCAAGAAGAACCGACTGCCGATTTGGGCGAGCTTAATGTCACCGCTTTGCGCAGCACCACCACCCTCCAAGAATCCGCCCAAAAGGTGAAAATCATCAGCCGCAGCCAGATAGAAGATCAGCTGCTCATCAGTGATGACACCTCACAAGCACTCTCAAAGCTTATCCCTGGTTATGCACCAGCCAGCGAAAAGCTTGGCACGGTGGGCGAGAGCTTTCGTGGTCGCGATGTGCTGTTTATGATTGATGGCGTGCCACAGTCCAACCCACTGCGTGATGGCAGTCGTGAGAGCCGCACCATTGATTTGGCGATGGTGGAGCGTATTGAGGTGGTTTATGGTGCATCTGCCGAGCAGGGGCTTGGGGCGACAGGTGGGATTATTAATTTTATCACCAAGTCTAGCCGTGATGAGGGTGTCAAGCAGTCGCTCACAGTAACAGCAAGCACCTCCGACACCTTCAAAACCGAGGGGCTTGGCGGCAGTGTACGCTATCAAGCAAGCTATGGCGATGACAAAAAAGACGGCTTGTTTGCCATCAAATACGGCACGGAGGGTATGTATTATCAAGCCGATGGGCGCATGGTGGGCATCTATGGCAACCAAGGCGACACCCAAGGCTCACAAAGCTATGATGTGTTTGTTAAGGGCAATTATTATCTGGACGATGACAAAAAAATAGGCGCCTCGGTCAATTATTATCATTTGGATTCAGAGGCGACGCTTGATTATGAAAATGTCGCAGGGCAGCGTGCTACAGGACTGACTGACACCGCCGTCAAATACACAGGCAATGCCTATCGTGGCAAGACGCCTTATAATGATGCTTTGACGGTCAATGCCACTTATAGCGATGATGACTTTTTTGGGACACGCCTATCAGCCCAAGCGTTTTATAATGAGTTTACCGCACGCTATGGGGCGAACTATGCCGACAATTATCAAGACCGCAATATTGCTACCGTGGGCACACTGCTTGACCAATCCCAAAACGAATCCACCAAAACAGGCATCAAGCTCACTGTCAATAAAGACACACTATGGCAAGACCGCCTATCGCTGACCGCAGGCGTGGATGCCATG
>JBGXSA010000050.1:0-38383 GCA_041811915.1 Moraxella sp.
AAATCCCAATAATAAAAAATTAGATAAGATAGAAGATTATACCGCAACCCATCTTGCCAATAAGAACAAAGGCTTTTTTGATGAAGCACAAGAGTTGCCACACAGAAAAGAGGTTTTAGATGGTAAGAATGTGTTGATGGCGAATGAAGAGAACAAAGTCATTGCAATTAGGGATTATATTAAGTGGCTCAACTGTAATTATAAGTTAAACCTAACCACAACAACCGACAAAGATAAGCCAACTGGATTAAGTGACGAACAGCTTTGCTTTGGCAATCCTTTACAAACTTACTTAAAGAAATAGCACAAAGGAGTTAAAATGAAAAAGTTATTGTTATCTACCTTAGGTGTGGCAGGGGTTCTTGTTGGCTGTTATACGAATTTAAATACAAATAACAAGTCTTACTCTGCATTAGAACTTCATATTGTAAGAAATTTTGAACAAAAGACAGGTTCTGTGGATTATGTAACCGTACGCATTCCGAAATCTCAAATATTGCTAATGGGTGTAACAGAGAAAAGTGATATTAAAGGTATGGTATATTTAACATCTGGCTCCCGCCTTAATATCAAAAATCCCATTGACCAATTAGCGTTAGAATACACAATTATCAATATGCCTAATAAACCAAATGGTACTTGGCGTAGCTTTGATGAAGCAAAAATTAAAGCCCAATCCCTCCCCCCATCCGCTTGGCGTACTTATACCATTTATCCCAAGCAGTTGTTGGAGCAAGGAACATCTATGCCAATATGGGATACTCGTTACAACAAGGTGGCTGATGACCAAAAAGCCAAAAGCAGAGTAACCGTTACTTTATACATAGATGGTAATGGCAAGGTTAGTCAAGACATTGAGCGGACATTGGTGTTGAGTGATAGTGTTTGGTAGTAAATCAGGATAATGATATGTCAAACATCAGAGCTTTTGGAATGAATCTAGATATCTCAAATTCCAACTTCAACACCATCGTCCACGCTGTCGCTGTCAATGAAAATCGCAAACAGTTTGCACGCCGTTCTATCTATGCAGGA
The DNA here is from genome assembly GCA_041811915.1 of Moraxella sp. GTDB lineage: Bacteria > Pseudomonadota > Gammaproteobacteria > Pseudomonadales > Moraxellaceae > Moraxella. The sequence goes on from JBGXSA010000050.1 coordinate 1,036, forward strand.
GAAAGTCAAGCTAATAGCAACAATGGCATAGAACAATCTAGCGGCAAATACCGTACTGAAAAAGGCTTTATGGGTGCTCACTCGGATATTGGTGGTGGGTATGCCAACGGTGATCTCTCCAATGCCAGTCTCATGTGGATGATTAAGCAGGCAGAAGAAAAAGGCAGTATCAAGTTCAAAAACTACAGCCAATAAACCTTCTGTGAAAGTCATCTTTGCATGGCATTCACAATCTCTACAATTATACTCACACAGCTTTAAACTTGCTACAAGATACCATCATGCACTATTTTAAACCAAGTCCCCTTAATTATGCGTAATACGCCCGATGTTAAAAACCGAATCTTGTGGTAATTTTTAAGTTTTTTAGATATATCATTTTTTAGATATATCATTAAATCCAAACTGATTCTTATTTAAAACAAACACCAATCAATGTATTAACTCTTAGTTATTTTACATCTCATTCATCATTCATTGTTGATGAGACATCCACCAAATCATCCACCAATGCAGACAATAAACTTGTGGCAAATGCGCCTGTTTCCAAGCGAAATTGCAAGCTTAGCACATCACCTTCTATGTGGTGGCTCATATTGTGCACTGTCGCGCGCAAGCTTCGCCGAGCGGCTTGAATGTTGAGCGCGGTCAGTGCTTGGCAGAGGTTGTGGCAATCATCAATTACCGCGCGTTCAATGGTAAGCGCCTCATCACTGGTGTGAATGTTGGTTGGCGCGCCGTACAATAAGCCTGTTGGGTGAATGTCGCCCATTGCCACACGGCGCCTGATGTCGTCGTCCACATCGGCACAAAAGACAGATGAGGTGCCTGCAAGCATAAACACATCGCCACAGATGGGCTTGTCCCAAGTGTCTGTCATGACGCGTTTGTGCAAAATTTCATTGAATATGTGCGAGCGTGCTGCCGATATCAGCAAAGCCTCTGTTTGATTGATTTTACGTTTGTTGTGGTGGGTTTTGGCAAATTTAACAAATTTTGCCAAGTTATTTTTGCCAAATCGCTGCTGTCCAAAAAAATTAGGCATACCACGCGCCCCAATCTGGGCAAGATGGTGATTTAAATCTGCCGCATCATGATAGCGCACTTGGCGCAAGGTGATGGCAAAATCGTTGTAACGGTGCGCGCCTTTGTGCAGCTTTTTAGTATGATAATGATGGGCAAGAACGCGTATGCTTTCATTGGGTTTTAAGTGTCGCTCTGCAAATCTCTCAAATTGATGTGGGTTCAGTGTTTGCTGTTTTTTGGGGCTTGGTATGTGCAGACTAAACCATTGGGTGGTGAGCGCGTGGCGGTCTTTTCTGCCAGAATAATGCACACACGATGGCGCAATGTTTGCCCATTGGGACAGCAGTTTGGCGACATGGGCGGTATTGACGCCCGTTTTTTGGATGGACAGCCACAGATGTTCGCCTTTGCCATCATGCAAGGCGGTGTCCATGATTTCTGTCACCACAAAATCTGTGGCAAAAGTCTTAAAATGCGCGCTGCCAATCGGCTTTGTGTTTGACATGGATGATGTTTACCAAAATATTTGCAAAAATTTGGACAATCAAGCTTTGGATGACTGTGTTGGGTGTCTTGACATTTTGCATTTGCCATTTTAATACAAAGCGCTTGTTATGAGTATTACAAAGCACTTGTTATGAATAACACAGAGTGTTTGTGGTGAATGATGGCTGCCTTGCCAATGACGCAAGATGTTTATACCGTCAGCAATCAAAAGCTCCATTCTTCACTCTATTTAACTCATTAATCTATTTAACTCAATTGATTGTTTATAAAAAATGAATTTTCGTCAGTTGGGTGAAAGAATGACACCCAACATTTTTTGATAAATTTAAATCAAATCAATCATTTAAAATATTGGGTTTTTAATGTTGGCTTTTGGTGTTGAATTTCTATCGCAGGGCACTGATCCACAAAAACGGTTTAAAGCTTAAAAATGGTGCATCAAAATGGCTTAAGTACGACAAGCATGACCACCGCAATCAAAATAAAGACAGGAATCTCATTAAACACACGCCAAAATTTGTGCGATTTTAGATGGGGATTGTGCTCCAGTTGTTTGCGATAGCGTCCACACAGCACATGATAAGTAGTCAATACCACCACAAGCAGCAGCTTGGCATGAAACCAGCCTTGCTCAAAATAAATGCCACGACCAATCACCACCATGACAATACCAAACAGCCAAGTCGCCATCATGGACGGATTCATAATGCCGCGATACAGCTTGCGTTCCATGACAACAAAGCGTTCATGGCTAATGGCGTCCTCACTCATGGCATGATACACAAACAAGCGCGGCAAATAAAAAATCCCTGCAAACCAGCACACCATGGCAATGATGTGCAAAGCTTTGATGATGAGAAAATATTCCATAATTGATTTGGCTGTTATTTTAGATTGTGGCGGATTTTGCCTATGCCTTTGCGCAGCAGCTGACCAACTTTGTAAGCTGTGGGGCGCGCCTGCTCAAGATAGGGCTTGGCTTTGTCCACATAAGGCTGATATTCTTCAGGGATTTTGGCGATGTGGCGCGCCAAAGAGGCAAACCACAAAATGAGCTTATAATCGCCTTCTGCGCGCATTTTGCCATCTTGAATGGCGGTCATCAAGGTCACGGTGTCCGCTTTGGCGAGCAGTTTGGCGCCCTCGGTGCTGTCCAAAAAGCTGATGGTCAAATCCGCCTTGTCGCTTGTGCCTTCATGTTGTGTGATGGCACCGTTGTTAAATTCAAAAAAGCGCGCAACGCCATCATCGCTGGTGAATTGCAAAATGACTTGTTTGTCCTTGATGAGTGTCAAAAACGCTTCATTATCACCTTTGGCAAGCATGGATAGGCGCAAACCCACCGCAGCAAGCAGCGCGTCCAGTGGATTGGCTTTGATGTTGATGATGGGAATTGTTATCATATAAACCTCTTATTGAGTTGTCAGTGCTGAATGACCAAGCGCATACAGCACGCCTTCAAGTCCTGTTAGATTGATGGAAGCGTCTGCTTTGACTTGAACAATGGGTTTTGCTTTGTAGGCGATGCCCAAATCGCTGATTGCCATCATGGGCAAATCATTGGCGCCATCACCCACGCAGACCACTTCTTCTAAGTCAATGGACAGATTGTCGGCAAGCTTGGCGACGATTTTGGCTTTTTGTTTGCCGTCCAAAATCGGTGTGATGATGTCGCCTGTCAGTTTGTCATTTTCAATGTCCAAAGGATTGGCATAATACTCATCAATGCCCAACAAATTGGCAACATATTGTGCAAATGGCTCAAAACCGCCAGAAATCAAGGCGGTATGAAAGCCCAAGCGTTTTAGGGCGGCGATGGTCACAAAAGCGCCTTGATTGGGAATGAGTAGGGCTTTGATGTCTTCAATTTTGGCAACGTCCAAATCTTTTAAAAGCGCCACACGGCGTGCAAAGCTTGTGGCAAAATCAATTTCACCGCGCATGGCAGATTCGGTGATGGCGTCCACTTCTTGCCCAACGCCTGCCATTTTGGCAAGCTCAACGATGACCTCTTGCTTGATTAATGTGGAATCCATATCAAAGCAAGCCAGTTTGTGCCCGCGCAACACTTGCGCCAAAGACAAAATATGACAATCCAAAAAATCACGTTTTGACACCGCACCCAGCTGAAAATTGGCGACTTGTCCAGATTGATCCACCTCATAGTTGTAGCTTGGTTTGGGTTTGAGTTTTTTGCGTAGATAGCTGGTAACTTGCTCATCCAACACATGAGCGGCGGCGTCTGTTTTGTCGGGGTGAATGTGCGCAGGATTGGTGGGGATTAATAGATAACGAAAAACCGAGACAGCACTGATGGCGGTCGCCTCTTTGTGAGCGCTGATGGTCATGCAGTCATCGGCGGTGTCTTTGACGGCAACCATTTGCCAATAAGATTGCTCGTTTGTCCAAGCTTGCAGCAGTGCATCTGGGTGATGGGTTTTGTCTTGATGACCAGACAGCGTTTCGTTGTCCACCACGACAACCAAAGCAAAAATCGGCAATAAGCGCAAATGCTGAACATTATCAGGGTGCACGCCATCTGGCAACAAATGCGCAACCGATAACAACGCGTCTTTCCATAGCTGTGTGGATTGGCAAAGTGTATAATTGATGGCGGACATAAAACACCCCTAAAACGATTGTCGCAACATAAAAAATTAAGTGAGCCATCATATCATATTTTGGGGTGTCAAAAAAGCGGTTATTCTTTTTTGCAAGCAGCAATGCAAAGATTTGTGACGCAAATTACAATTTTGCAATCATTGAGTACGGTTATGAATGATTTTTGTCATTCAGTCATCAGTGCTGACAAGCGCTCATGGCTGTGCTAACAAGCGCTCATGGCTGTGCGGATTTGGCGGTCAAGTCTTGGTGCTTAAAAAATTAAACACCGCCTGCCGATATAAAGCAATGTCAAACAAAAAAGAATCGTGCCCATAAGGCGCATCAATATTGACATAGCTGACAGGTTTGGCGTTGGCGATGAGTGCATTGACAATTTCTTGGCTGCGTTCAGGCGTAAAGCGCCAATCGGTTGTGAAAGATATAATCAAAAACTGACACGTGGTGTGCGCAAGCGCCAATTGCAAGGCATCGTGATCGGAGAGTTGCTCGTGGTTGTCCACGACACCGCGCGCAGGATCAAAATAATCAAGCGCTTTGGTCATTAATAAATAAGAATTGGCATCAAAGCGTGTGCTAAATTGTTCGCCTTGATAGCGCAAATAGCTTTCCACCTCAAAATCCACATCATAATTAAATTGGAATTTGCCTGTTTTTAAATCGCGCCCAAATTTAACTTTCATGGCCTCGTCGGTCAAATAAGTGATGTGCCCCACCATGCGTGCCAAAATGAGCCCGCGCTTGGGGGTTTTGCCTTGCTCCAGATAGTAGCCGTTGGCAAAATTGGGGTCGGATAAGATGGACTGACGCGCCACCTCATTAAAGGCGATGTTTTGTGCGGATAATTTTGGCGTGCTGGCAATGACGACGCATTTTTTTAGGCGGTTGGGGTAGTCAATGGACCAGCGCAAAGCTTGCATACCGCCCATAGAGCCGCCCACCACCGCGTGCCAGACCTCAATGCCAAAATAATCAGCAAGCATGGCTTGCGTGGCGACCCAGTCTTTGATGGTGACCATAGGAAAGTCTGCACCAAAGGGCTTGCCTGTATCAGGATTGATGGTTGTGGGGCCTGTGGAGCCATAGCATGAGCCAATATTATTTAAGCAAACCACAAAAAATTGACTGGTATCAATCGCACGGCGCGCGCCAATAAAATTATCCCACCAGCCCGCTTTTTTGTCATCGGGCGAATGAAATCCTGCGGCGTGATGACTGCCTGACAGCGCATGACAAATCAAAATGGCGTTTGATTTGTCGGCATTCATTGTGCCGTAGGTTTCTACCATCAAATCAAAGCCGTTCAACACCTGCCCGCTTTCAAGCACCAATTGTTTGTCAAAATGGATTTTTTGGGGGGTGACAATGCCTACCGAGCCTTCTTGTGGGCTGTTTGGATTGTCGTCATATTTATGGTTGTGTTTGGACATAAAAAATCTCACTCAAAAACTCATCAAAATTGAAAAGCCAACAATGATTGTCAACATTTAATCAATTGCCAGCATTTAATCCAACAAAGCTTGCCTCATTCTCAACTTTATTTAATTCATTGATTTTTTATAAAAAAATGAATTTTTGTCAGTTGGGTAGAGTAAGTTGGGCAAAAGAATGACGCTCAACAATTTTTTGATAAATTTAACTAAAATCAATGACTTAAAATGTTGGGTTTCTAATGTTAGGTTGTTAGGTTTCGCTATCGCGGGGCACCAATCTACAAAAACGGTTTAAAGCTTGAAAATGACATAAAGCTTTAATCTAACAAAACTGCCATCACCAAGCAAGCACAGCTTTGATGAATTGGCGGTTTTATAACAATTTGCCTATCACTTATCACCAAAATTCATCAATGCTTATGATGTGCCTTATGATGATGCGTGATGATAAGATGATAAATAGTGGCAAGTCATCTGTTTTGGGCTAGGCTTGCTTTTTTGAACACAAACACATCAAACTGAGCTTGTACACAGAATTGATGATGGCTGCATACCTGCTCAATATTGCTTGGGCGCGCTTTGTAAGCATAGGGCGTCATGGCAATCAAATCTGTCAAAGCAGCATTGTCAAGCTGCAAGGCGGTACAAATGTGTTTTTTGTCAATCAAGTCAAAATCATCTTGCAACAATTGCACCACTTTATCAGAATGGTGTAATTGCACCGTATCAAACAACTGCTCGCGCAGCTCATACAAATGATGACTGCCTGCGACCGCAACAATCAATATGCCGTTTGGTTTTAGTACGCGCACAATTTCTTGTTTTAATATCGGGCTAAAAAAGCTTGTGCACACATCCAGCGCGCCATTCATCACAGGCAGATGATTTGCGGTGCCGACAAGCCAAGTGATTTGGGTGTTGGCTTTGAATTTTTTGGCGGCAATTTGCACGGCGGATTTGGCGATGTCAAGACCAAATACTGTACCGTTGGCGGTCACCAGACTGTCGGTATAATAGCCCTCGCCGCAACCAATGTCCAGCGCCAACAAGCCTGCATTGTTCTTGTCCAAAGCCATGATTTGTTGTGCTATGGCGTCTTTGAGGGGCGCATAAAAGCCTGATGACAAAAAGCGTCTGCGCGCCATGACGGACTTGGGAGTGTCGCCTGAATGCTTGCTTCGTTTGTGCTGCACCAAATGTAAATTGACATAACCGTCTTTGGCGATGTCATAATTGTGCTGATTTTGACAACGATAGCTGCCAGAGTGTTGGGTTAGGCTTTGATGACAAATGGGGCATTGCAAGATAGACATAACATTCCTTTTTGGGAATGTATTTTATCACAAAATCGTTGGTTAATTTTGTATAAATTTTGGTTGTCTTTATATTTATATTGCGCTATAATACACAGCTGTTTTTGAGAGCCCTTTCGTTTCCCAAGACTATTATCTCTCAGACTAAACTTAAGGTTTAATTATGACTACTACTGTAAGTGCAAAGCCTGCTGAAGTGGTTCACGACTGGTATGTTGTGGACGCTGAAGGCAAAACATTGGGTCGCTTGGCAAGCGAAATCGCTTCTCGTCTGCGCGGCAAACACAAGCCAAGCTACACGCCACACGTTGATACAGGTGATTATATCGTTGTCATCAATGCGGACAAGATTGCGGTAACTGGCAAAAAAGCCCAAGACAAAAAATACTATCGCCACACAGGTTATCCAGGCGGTATCAAAGAAACCAACTTCACCAAGTTAATCGCTCACAAGCCTGAAGATGTGTTGCACAAAGCCGTGAAAGGTATGTTGCCAAAAGGTCCTTTGGGTTATGCCATGATCAAAAAGCTTAAGCTATACGCTGGCACTGAGCATCCGCATGCCGCTCAACAACCTAAGCAACTGGACATCTAAGGAGACATTATGGAACGCAATTACGGAACAGGTCGTCGTAAGACTTCTACCGCTCGTGTCTTCTTGTCTAAAGGCACAGGCAACATCATCATCAATGGCAAAAGCCTAGATGAATACTTTGGTCGTGAAACCTCGCGCATGGTGGTGCGTCAGCCACTAGAATTGCTAGACGTTGCAAACAGCTACGATTTGTACATCACCGTTACAGGTGGTGGTATCAACGGTCAAGCAGGTGCGATTCGCCACGGCATTACGCGCGCTTTGATTGAAGCGGACGAAACTGTCAAGCCTGCTTTGCGTGCAGCTGGTTTTGTGACTCGTGATGCTCGTGAAGTTGAACGTAAGAAATTGGGTCTACGCAAAGCGCGTAAACGCCCACAATTCTCAAAACGTTAATCGTTTTGTGTACCAAAAAACTCCGAAATTTTCGGAGTTTTTTATTTGCGCAACAATTGGTTCATTTGTTTGTCGTGTAAGCCTTGTTGTGCGCACTTAGCTCTTAATCTTTACTGTGAGGGAGGTTTTTGTGAATGGAACAATGTGATGGCTGATTTTTGGACATAAGTTTGATAAAATAGCCGCTCGTTATAAGATAAATGATTTTAAAACAAATAATTTAATAAAGGCAATCGCTATGGATAAAATATCCGCTTGGATTTTGGCAATGATGGATACGCTTGGGCTTTTTGGCGTGACGGCGTTTATGTTTTTGGAAAATGTCTTTCCGCCCATTCCAAGTGAGCTCATCATGCCAGCGGCAGGATTTGCCGCCTCCAAGGGTAGTATGGGGCTGATTGCAGTCATCATAGCGGGGACATTGGGCTCGGTGCTTGGTGCGCTGCCGTTGTATTACTTGGGTACGATTTTTGATGAAAAGCGCCTGCTTAATTTGACGCACAAGTACGGCAAATATGTGCTTGTCAAGCCATCGGATGTGACCAATGCGCAAAATTGGTTTAATAAATATGGTTATTGGGTCATCTTCTTTGGGCGTATGATTCCTGCCATTCGCTCTTTGATTTCCATTCCTGCAGGCATGAGCCGTATGCCCATGTTGCCTTTTTTGGTGCTGACAACGGTAGGCTCGGCAATCTGGACAACCATGCTTGCGTATGCTGGCTATGTACTGGGCGCCAATTACAGCAAAGTAGAGGCGTTCATTGCACCCATCAGCAAATTTGTGGTGGCAATTGTGTTGATTGTGGGCATCGTTGTTGTGTTTATGCGCATAAAATCAGTGTTTTGGGGCAAAAACGATGCTTGATTTGCCACTGCCCAAGATTGTCTTTTTTGATATTGATGATACTTTGTACATCAAAACCGATCATTGCGTGCCAAACAGCACAAAAAAGGCATTGCGCAAGCTCAAGGATAAGGGTGTCATCATTGCCATTGCCACAGGGCGCGGCGCAGGTATTTTCCCAAAATCCATTGTTGAGCTGATTGATGAGGTGGGTGTTGATGTGCTTGTTACCATCAACGGTCAATATTGCACCATCAAAAATGAGCCGCTCGTGGATTATCCGTTGTCTGCCGAACAAATTGACAAGACCACTCATTTTTTGGTGCAACAAAAAGTTGGTTATGGCTATATGACTGCCGATGAGATTGTTGTTTTTTATGAAACCGTGCCACTCAAGACAGCCTTAAACAGCCTAGACATTCAATATCGCAAGATGGCTTTGGCGGATTTTGAGGGGCAGGCGGTATATCAGATGTTGGCGTTTTATGACAGTGGCGATGAAAGACAGCTGTCACTTGGTCATGGGCTTAAAACAGTGCGTTGGCACAGCTTTGGGGTGGATATTTTGGATGAATCTGGCTCAAAGGCGCGCGGCATTCGTGCGGTATTGCAAGCTTTAAATCTGACTGCTGAAGATGCGGCCGCTGTCGGTGATGGGCTTAATGACATTGAGATGATGCAGCTTGTGCGGACTGGCATTGCAGTTGGTAATGCTTGCGATGAACTAAAAGTCGTCAGCGATGTCATCATTCCACCCATTTGGGCAGATGGTATTTATGAGGGGTTTAAAACACTTGGCTGGATTGAATAGAAGTCTTGAATCAAAAGCTTGAATCAATCAGATTACGACTAATTTTAAGGTGCGTGTTTTTTTAAGGTGTGTGTTTTGAATATGGCGGTTGCTAAAATCCAATATTGACGCCAAATACAAACAACAAAAACAAAAGTGGAAAATTGTTAGACTTTGTCTTTAAGTATAAGCAAAAAAGATAAACAAAAATCTGTTAATAACAAGTAAACAAAACTCTGTCATTAAAATGACCGACAAACAGCGTCTGATGTTTACCAAAAAGTTAGCGAATTTGCCAGAATTGGGGAGTTATGCTCCTATCGGAGCAAGTACCGATGAGTATGCAAGCCAAATCGCTGATGAACTGCTAGACCCCACCAAATCCGAGTTTTATAAACCGTTTTTGGAAATGGTGGGGTTTTTATATACTTATTAAGATTGTTGTTTATTCATAAATGGCACAACATATTCTTTACTGGGTTTATTTTCTGCATGTAAATTCAATTTGAATATAAGAAAATAAGCAGTTAAAATCAATATGAAAATAAAAATATATACAAAAAAAGGATATTCTTTCTTAGTAACCCTAGAGCCAAAAGGTTTATTGTCTCTAGGACCATTTGTAAAAACCATGAGTAAGCCACTAAATATTAACAAAAAAATCAGAATAATAATATATTCAAAATTATCCATGATTTAAGTCACCTCCATTTGAGTAATATTCAACCTTTGATAAATGTATGGCTTGAATAACAATAAAAGAATATGCGAGTACTAGGGCAGGCTCTGATGTCAATGATAATACATTTGCACCAGCTCGACTAGAGCCAAATCCAACTGGTGTTAGCAGAGTGCTAAGCAATCCCAAAGCTTTAAAGCCTTCAGTAAAACTATGTTTTTGCTCTTCACTAAGACATGTATTATCTTTTCCAGTAATAATTTCTGCTAGAGCCTGCATTTTACCAGAGAAAGACAAGTATTTATTAGTGATGACAGCAAAGGAATTGCCAAAAACTGCAGGTAATCCTGTTTGTAAGCCAACTCCAACCCCTATACCTGCTAACCAACCTGCATCTACCCAATTCAAAAAAACTCCCATTCGCCCCACCATCAATCAAATAAGCCCCAGTTCCAGTATTTGGGTCAATAATGATATAGCCACTACCATGCCAACCTTTATACTGAATAATCTTCTCATGCGTCGTTACCGTCAGTCCAGCATTCACCGCATTACGGATATCCGTCATCACACTGCTAGATAGGCGTAGTTTTGGGATAATTCGCCATTCTACATCAGTTGCTAGTCAAATACTAGCCCCCACCAAATCCGATTTTATAAGTCGTTTTTGGAGTTGGTGGGGTTTAAAATGTATTAAGGTTATTCAAAATTATTAATATGTGTTTGTATGGCTAACCCTAGCTCAGCAAGCTTTTTTATAGTTTTATTGTCCAAATTTATTAACTCATATTCATTAGAATGGTCATCATAAATAATATAAAGACTAGACCAGTTTTTAAATAAATGTGAAATTTCGCCAATTTTATTAAATTCTAATAAATAGTTATAAACTAGATCATTTAAACTATACGTGTTTGTATATAAATTGAAATCTATATCTAATTTCTGAGTTTTACAAATATAGATTTCTTTGTTCCGTGAAAGCCGAATAGTTGAAAAATTTTTTAATAAATCCATGTCAATTTTTTGTAAATTGACATAATCATCAACTGACAGTAACACTGATATCTCAATAAATCTTATCATTAATTATTTTCCCATGATACAACTGGATTTTGCCATCTTTCGTAACTAGGGATATATGTTTCCCCAGGCTTATTGCAGGTTCCTGTTGGTGAATCAAAAACAATTGCACCATCTTTGCATGCACATATATCAAAAAGTCTATAATCCAAATAAAAAGCCCCATTCGCCTCACCGTCTATCAAATAAGCCCCTGTTCCAGCATTTGGGTCATCAAATTCTTTATCAGGATAATGAATTAATATATTTTCTTACTTTTTTATCAATATAATCATAAATAAACATATTTATGATTAAAATTAATAAGAATGTAAAAACACCTACCCAACTTGTCTTGAATTCTTTATCTGTTCCGAAAAAATATAGGATATAAAAAAGCCCTATAATTGTTTGCTTAACAATACTCATTTATAAACACCTCTCATCTGGCAATGATGTTGTAACATATCTAAATAAGGCTAACAGAGTCAAAGACCAGAATTCCATCGCTATATTATCACGGATATCGGTCATTATGACAACAGATAACTGCAACTTTGGAGTAATCTAACCATAATACATTATTTGTGGTGGTGGGTAAATTGTAAGTTTTGAAATAAATTTAAAATCTTTGTGGGGTATTGATTATTGATTGATTTAAAAGTCATTTCAAATATCAAAAAACTTATTTTTTACACATTACTAAATTTAGGATATCCTGACATTCATCCTCTTGCTTTTTAATAAATAGGTAGAGCAAAAACACCGCTTTATTTATAAATGATTGTTGGATAATCATTGGTGTTATAAAGTATCACAATACCTTAATAATTAATGAATAAATTTTATCGCACCGTAATATTCGGCGTAGCGTTTTAGTAATAGGATGATATCTAAGTTTTGCCGACCGTTTAATAAGGGCTGATTGAGTTTATGCCACTGATTATCTTTGGTTTCAATAATACATGGAGCATTAAAACCGCCATCAATCATCTGTACATTTTGCCATTCAATAAAAATCGTTTGGTGTTTGGATTGGATTTTTAAGCCAATTTCATCAAGTATCAAATATGGATTTTCTTGAAAAAATTTCACATGATGGTACATAAAAAACCATACCGCCACCAATGCAAATAATAAACCAATACACGCACGCAACCATTTGATTTCTTTGCTGGAAATATAACTAAACAACAATACGATAAAAACAATCAAGCAAACAATACTAACAACAACAGCTTGTCGCCATAAATTTTTTGTATCAAGAAAAATTAATTGCTTTTTAAGATCTGGCATTTTTTAAATTTTTCGGTGTTTTAATTTAAAATAGATTTTATAAAACCATTTGGGATAAGTTTGTTAAAATATGAAAGTTTTTAGTCTTTAGTATAAGTTAAATAAAATCCTTAGAGTCTATTCATGAATTAACTACGCTTGCATATTTTTGTAGAATACTTTATTAGACGTATTAGACGTATTAGACGTATTAGGCATAATGGCTTTTTCCAAAAATGGCTAAATCTGGCTTTTTATGTCAAAAATTTGCTTGATAGAATTACTATCAGCCTTAACTTTTTTTGAAAAGCTTGTGATTTATCTCATTTTGCCCCAAAAATTAATCGCGCACAGGTTCTTAGGTGGTCGCCACTTAAGCGATTTAACTTAAGTGGCGCAATTTAATTGGGCAAACGAAAACCGTTGATATAACTTTGTGCTTTTGCCATTTGGTCTGACAACATGAGTGGCAGATTGTCCAGCGCGCAATCAATGGCGGCATGGATACTGATGCGCTCATCTTGACTTGGCGTACCAAGTACAAAATTGGACACTGAGCCGTGCGTAGGGCGCCCAATACCAATTCTTAGGCGATGAAAATCCGCACCAATGTGCGGCACAATGTCGCGCAAACCGTTGTGCCCGCCATGACCGCCCCCTGTTTTTAGGCGAATCTCGCCACACGCAATGTCCAACTCATCGTGCGCAATCAGTACATCATTTGCTTGGATATTATAAAAATTCATAAAAGGCATGACCGATTCGCCAGATTTATTCATATAGGTCAGTGGCATCAGCACGCGCACATCACAGCCGTGAACATTGCCGCGCCCTGTCATGGCATTGTATTTTTTGTCAAAAGATAGGTTGATGTGATGTCTGTCTGTAAGCGTCTCAATAAACCAAAAACCAGCGTTGTGACGAGTGTGCTGATAAGCGGGGGTGGGATTGCCAAGTCCGATTAATAATTTGAGCATAGTGTGTATCTGCGTTGCCATAAACAAAGCTATTATAATGGATTTTGCGCGGTTGTGCAGTTGTATTGTTGTTACAATTGAGGCGGTCTGATTTGATGGATTGGTTTTTTGTTTTTGATAAAAAACATTTCCATTTGTTTTTAAAAGAATGTGAGTTTATATTAAACTATGGGGTATCATCTGACAAGCTTAAAATCTTGAGAAAATGTTGTGAAATTTAAGGCTAATTACCTCAGTCCCTAATTTTTTTAAGAAAGAGAAGTTTTAATTTATCTTTTTTGTAGTACCAACCCCCTCGCCACCTCAAACACCCCCATATGTGCCTGCACAATAATATCAATATCGGGGGCATAGCCGCCACCCATCACCACCGCCACAGGAATTCCTGCCTTATGTGCAGTGGTGAGTACCAGTTTATCTCTTTGTAGGCAACCCTCTAGCGTCAGCGATAATTTGCCCAATTTGTCCACCGCCAGCACGTCCACACCTGCTTGATAAAATATCATATCAGGGTCAAAGTCACTCATAAGCCGTGGCAAAGTTTCACCCAAAATCGCCAAATATTCCTCGTCGCCTGTACCGTCCGCCAAAGCGATATCTAGGTCAGATTTGGGCTTATGATAGGGATAATTTTTCTCGCCGTGCATACTAAATACAAACACCGATGGATTATTTGCCATGATGGATGCATTGCCATTGCCTTGATGCACGTCTAAATCCACAATCAAAATCCGCTTGGCCTCACCTCGCTGCAGCAACAAATTACTCGCGACACAAATATCATTCATCACACAAAACCCCTCGCCACGGTCGGCAAAGGCATGGTGTGTACCGCCTGAGGTGGATAGGCTGATGCCGTATTTTTGGGCATATAAGGCACATTCATAAGTGGCATGGCAAATATAGCGTTCACGCAATACAAGCTTGGGCGACATTGGCAGCCCAATGGCTCGGCATTCTTTGGCGGATAAGGTTTGATTGGCAAGCTTGTGCCAATACTCAGCGGTATGCGTGGTCAAAATCTCATCCACGCTAAGCAGTTCGGGCGTAAATAAATTATCCGTGGTGATGACACCCGCCTTGAGCAGTTGCTCGGGCAATAGCCGATATTTTGCCATCGGAAAGCGATGACCGTCAGGCACAGCGTGGCAAAATATAGGGGCGTGGGCGACTTTTAGCATGGGTGTTGGCGCAGTTGCAGCAGCTTTGTGATGATTTGATAATGGTCCTCAAACATATTGTTGGGGATAAGCTCATCAAGCTTGCACCAAAAAGCGCGTTTGGCGTCATCTTGACCGCGCACGCTTGGCAGTGTGTCAAATAATTGGGTGACATCAAACAAAAATGCGTGGGTGATGAAACGCCCGCGCGCCGAACGTTTGGGCGCATCAAAAATCGCACTTGCAGCCAAAGCATTTTTTGCATCATCAAGCGCCAAATCAAGACTGGTTTCTTCTTTAAGTTCGCGTATGGCGCATTCTAGCAGTTGCTCGTTTTTATCCAAAAAACCACCCGGCAAAGCAAAAAGCCCTGCGCCATAGCCTGTGCGCTCAATCATCAGCACATGATTGGCATACACCACCACCGCATCTGCCGTCACAAAAACAGGCGGATAGGGCGCGTGTTGCCAGTCTTGTTGAAACTTAACAATATGTTGATAATCTGCCGCCAGCGTCTCATAATGCGCGCTGTGTTTAAATTCTGCCAAAAAATCCACCGTGGGCGGCGGCATGGCTGTATCATCAATCGCGCCTTTGCCAAAATACGCGTCACGCAAAGGTGTGGCGGATAGATTGTGAAAGTTTGACACCTCAACAAATTGCCATTGCGGAAACAGTTGCAGATAATAAGTGCTTTCGTCTTTGTTGTGCCCAATAATGCCGATGCTTGCGCCCTTGTGGATGATGCTTGCGATGGCATTTTTGACGTTTTGCACCCATTTGACATCATCAAATGCATCATCAACCGCCACGCAGCTTAGGTGCTTATCCGAGCTGACAATGTGTGCCATGCCTTTTTGAATCATGCTGGCGCGCTCATCAAAACTAAACGGATTTTTGAGTGTGCGTGGCAAATTGGCAGAACCAATCAATACAATCAAGTGATTGGTATAAGAAAATGCCTGTGTCATGACAAATTCATGCCCCAAGTGAAAAGGCTGAAACCGACCAATAAAAATCAAATAATCAAACTGCATGAAAATCCTTAACTTGCTCATGGGGATAAAAATTGCCAAAACAAGCATTTAATAAAATTTACGCTTGATTTTGCGCTGTGTGGTATCATATACGCATTTAAGACAATTATCAATTGAGAATATTATGACCGATACCAATCCACTGACCAGCAATATCAAAATCACCGAAAGCGCTCAGGAATATCTGGCGCAGCTGCTCGCCAAACAAGATGTGGAGGGCATTGGGGTGCGCGTATTTGTGGAGCACCCAGGCACACCGCGCGCAGAGTGCTGTATGTCGTATTGTCAGCCCAACGAGGTGGACGAGACTGATTTGAAGATTGATTATGACAAATTTGCCGCCTACATTGAAGCTGTCAGCATTCCTTATTTGGAAGATGCGGTGATTGATTACAACAAAGACCGCTTTGGCGGGCAATTAACCTTTCGCGCACCCAATTCTAAGGTGCCCAAAGTTGGCGAAAATGCCAGTGTAGAAGAGCGCATTAATTATGTGCTGCAATCTGAAATCAATCCACAATTGGCAAGTCATGGTGGCATGGTGAGCTTGGTGGATTTGATAGAAGATGAGGCAGGCATAACCGCCGTGCTCAAATTTGGTGGCGGCTGTCAAGGCTGTAGCGCTGTGGACGTGACGTTGCGCCAAGGCGTTGAAGTGCAGTTAAAGCAGCAGATTCCTGAGCTGACTCAAGTTGTGGATGAAACCGACCACAGCCAAACGCACAATGCTTATTATAAATAATGGTTTATTATAAATAATACTCTCAAGATTGCGCTGTCTTTTGATAAGCGCTCTTGAATGTATCAATTATTAAGCCATCAATCATTAAATGCCCAAAAAGCAGTGTGTATGCATTAAAATAGCCGATTTTATCGGCTATTGTGCTATTAAGCGATTAATCTGGATATCAGCCCAATACGCGCTGTTTGATGGACAGATAGTCTTCTTTATTAAGGCGCGCGCCAAACTGCGCCACCACTTGACTTGCAATCAGACTTGCCAACTCACCGCATTTTTCAATGGCATAATATTCGCAAATGCCATACATAAAAGCACCTGCAAAATTATCGCCTGCGCCTGTGGTGTCAATGACGGTGGTGGCATGACTGGCAATCTCGGTAAAGATGGACTCATCATCTGTCAGTTGCCCAACAAGAGTGGGCTCGCCGCCATTGGTTACAACCACCAAAGGTGCGTATTCCATTAGAGCTTTGACGCAGGCTTTGTGTTGTTTTTTGTCGGTAAACAGCTGTGCTTCTTCTAGGTTGCAAAAAATCGCATCCACACCGTTGCCAAGCATGGCTTGTAGTCCGTCTTTGGCGAACTTGACCACCGCAGGATCGGCAAAGCTCACAGCGATTTTGACACCGTGCAGACCTGCTTGTTGGCGCAGGCGTGTGATGGCAGTCATGGCAGAGGGCGACATGGCAAGATAGCCCTCAAGATACAGCCATTTGGCTGATGGCAGACGCTCATAGTCCACATTGTCATGGGCAATGTTGGCGGATATGCCAAGATGAGTTTGCATGGTGCGTTCACCGTCATTGCTGATGAGTGCCACGCAGGTGCCTGTCACATCTTCATCACCCACAGCAAACTTGGTGTCTGTTTGTACACCAAAATCTGCCAAATCTTGTAAATAAAAATTGCCGTAGTCATCATTGCCCACCGAGCAATTATAAAATGAGGTGCCACCAAGTGCACTAAAGCACGCCAAGCTATTGGCAGCAGAGCCACCGCCAGCTTGCTTTGAGATGGCGATGTTTTGGCGAGCAAGCAGTGCGATCAGCGCTTGCTGGGTATCTGTATCGGCAAGTGTCATGTTGCCACGCGTGAGCGATGTGGCTTGTAGGGCTTCATCGCTGATGCGGTATTCAATGTCAACAAGCGCATTGCCAATGCCTATCATATCCATGGTTAATCCTTGAAAATCAATGGGTTAAGCGCAGCTTAATTGCACAACCAACAAATCACAAGCCACATCAGGCAAAATGCTGTCGGCTGTCGCCCCTGTTATCCAAGCAGACAAACCTGTGCGTTTGTGTCTGCCGATGATGATTAAATCAACGGTGTTGTTGTTGCAATAATCCACAATACCACGGCGCGAGGAAATGGCGGTGGCGATTTTGACATCGTGTACTTGCAAATCATTGCGCGCAAGCACGGACGCTAGGCGTGTACGCGCGATTTGGGCGCGCTCATCATCAATCATTTCATGCAAAGCGCTGGCTGGGATAAGCTCATAACCAAAGCCGACCATCGTTTCTTCTACAATGTGCAAAACGGTAAGTTTGGCGCTGTCTTCTTTGTCCAAAATCCACTTGGCGCGTGCCGCCACAAGGTCTGTATCGTCTTGTAAGTCTGTCACCAATAAAATGTGCTGATACATGAAAGTCTCCTTATTGAGATGATGTATCATCAGTATAATTCATCCAAAAAAAATGTCTAGTTTTTTTATCACAAGTTACAAAACTTTTGCTAAAGCGCTACAATTGTATGCCAATTCATCACATAATCATTTGTTGTTGGCATTATGGTCATTGGTGGGTGAATGGCGTTTGGCAGCTTTTTGATGGTTGTTTGTGTGATGTTTGATTTTTAAATAATCACAAGCCAATCTTTGATAAAATGTCATTGATAATTTGTCTAAAATATAGCAAACTAAGCGGTTTATAATTTGATATTGAGTGTGTGTATGAATGATTTTGAATTGATTAAAACAACAACGTTGGATGGCTTAAACATTGAGGCGCAGCAATACATTCACAAGCCCACAGGCATGATGCATTATCATCTGGCAAGTGATCACAGCGAAAACGCTTTTATGATTGGCTTTACCACGCAGCCCATGACATCGCGTGGCGAGGCGCATATTTTGGAGCATGTGGTGCTGTGTGGCTCACAAAAATACCCAGTGCGCGACCCGTTTTTTAGTATGATCAAGCGCTCACTTAATACCTTTATGAATGCCATGACGGCAAGCGATTGGACAGTTTATCCGTTTGCCACACAAAACAAAAAAGATTATTTTAATTTGTTGTCGGTGTATTTGGATGCGGTGTTTTTTCCCAATATCAATGCGCTTGATTTTGCCCAAGAGGGCATTCGTGTTGAGCTTGACGAGGCGGGCAATCCACACTATCACGGCATTGTCTTTAATGAGATGAAAGGCGCGATGAGTGGGGAGATTGATCAGCTGTACTATGCGCTTGTGCCGCATATTTTTGAGCAGACCACTTATCATTATAATTCTGGGGGTGATCCGCGCCATATTGTGACGCTTACTCATGAAGACTTGGTGGCATTTCACAAAAAACACTATCACCCAAGCAATGCGGTGATGATGAGCTTTGGTGATATTGCGGCAGATGAGATTCAAAACACCGTCATCAAAGAAGCGTTGGCGCGCTTTGATGATGTGGAATACCCTACCAAAACCGAGCGCATTCGCCCAATGAGCGAGCCACACCGCAGCGCACCTAAGCTTGTGCGCGATACTTATACATCAGATTCGGTGCATGACAACGCCACGCATCAAGTCATCGCATGGCTTTTGCCCAGCATCAGCGATCCAAAGCTGCGCTTGGCGTTTCGCTTGATGGAGGGAGTGCTGCTTGAACATTCAGGTTTGCCACTGCGTGCCTATCTTGAGACGACCGAGCTTGGTCAGGCGCCAAGTCCTTTGGTGGGCTTGGATGACAGCCATTATGACATGGTGTTTTATGCAGGCTTGCGCGGCAGTCGCGATGAAGCAAGCGAGGATGTGTTGGCAGGCGTGATGGGGGTGCTCAAAGAGGTCGCCAGTCGCCCCATTGCAGATGAGGTGATTGAAACGATTTTGCACCAAATTGAGCTTGATCAAAGACACATTGGTGGCGATGGTATGCCATACGGCTTGACATTGATGATGGAGGGCTTTGGCAGCGCCATTCATGGGCTTGACCCTGTGGATGTTTGGCAGATTGATGCGCATTTGCAGTGGCTAAAACAGCAGCTGTCCGACCCGATGTGGTTGCCCAATTTGATTCAAACTTACCTGATAGACAATCTGCACCGCGTGCAATTGGTGTTGTCGCCTGATGACAAAAAAGCGGTGCGTTTGATTGAAGAAGAGCAAGACAGCCTTAATAAGCTTGCTCAAACGCTGAGCGATGATGCGCGTGCCCAGCTGGTGCAGTCGGCGCATGCGCTTGCCGAGCGCCAAGCGATGGAAGATGACATTGAGCTTTTGCCGAAAGTGACCCTTGAGGACATTCCTGCTCAAGTGCAGTTTGCGCATGGTCAAATTCAGATGATGATGATTAATGGTGAGGCGCACCGCTTGTATGATTATACGGCAGGCACCAATGGGCTTTATTATTATCAGTTGGTGATGGGCATTGAAGATGAGGCGATTTTGCATCATCCGCTGTTGCCGATTTATTTGTCGCTTGTCAGTGAGCTGGGTACAGACAAATTGTCTGCCAGACAGTTTGCTGCCTTGCAAGCGGCTCATTCATCTGGCGTGACTGCCAGAATCAGCGCGCGTACTGACATTCATCACAAAAACACAAGTAAAAATTATTTTGTGCTTGCCACGCGTGCGCTCAACAGTAAGCCTGTGGCAATTGATGTGTTGCGTCAAGTGTTGGTGGACTCTGTGTTTAGCGAAACTGAACGCATGAGCGAGATTTTAAAGCAGCGCAGCTTGGGTTGGCAGTCGCGTTTGGCGTCTTCTGGGCACGCTTATGCCATGCAAACAGCGGCGCGCGCGATGAATGTGCTGTCTGCCAATGAATATGCCTATTCTGGATTGCCTGCTTTGGGCGCGCTCAAAAAATTCTTGGCACAAAATGCCGACAGTCATGATGGTGGCTGGACGGCATTAAGCCAAAGCCTGATGGCGCTGCACCATCAACTTATCAGTCTGCCAAAGTCGGTTATTTTGGTGAGCGAAGCGGCGGCAAAACCTGCGCTGATGGCCGCCATCACAGACAGCTTGCACGGCTTACCAAGCTTTGACAAAACTCAAATAGCAGCACCTGCGCCTTTTGATGAGCTGTCGGTGTTGTTTGATGAGTTGCACGCGCACGCCAGCAAAGGTAGTTTGCCCAAGGATTTGGCGTGGGGCATTTCAAGCAATGTGTATTTTAATGCCAAGGCATATCAAGCGGTAACCGCCAATCACCCTGACGCCCCTGCACTTATGGTGCTTGCGCCTTTTATGAGAAATGGTTATTTGCACAGCGCCATCCGTGAAAAGGGCGGCGCTTATGGCGGCGGCGCAAGTTTTGACAGCAACACAGCAAGCTTTCGTTTTTATAGTTATCGCGACCCGCATTTTGACAAAACCTTTGCGCATTTTGACAGCGCGATTGACTGGGTAATAGAAAGTGCGCACGATGATGAGCAGTTGCACGAGGCGATTTTGGGCATTATGGCAGGCATGGATAAGCCAGGCTCACCAGCAGGCGATGCCATCAAAGCGTGCTTTAACACACTGCATGGGCGCGATGAAGCGTGGCAAAACGCCATGCGTGCCAAGATTTTGGCGGTCAGTATTGATGATTTAAAACGCGTTGCGCGTACTTATCTTAAAGACAAACCTGCGGTCAAAGCAAGCTTGTTGCCAGTCAATCAAAAGCAAGTGGCGATTGAGGCAGGATTTCAGTATCTGGCAATACAAGATGTGTAAGTCGCTGTATGGAGTAAATCATTAAGCGCGTTATTGATGTCTTAATTAATACTTTGTACCAAAACTCACCAAAAAACTGCGCTACACAAGCTTGCGCAGTTTTTTAATAATTTGATGCTTTTGTGTGATGATGGTAAAGCTTTGTCATTAAATTTTTGCCATCAAAGCATTATGCAGGCGCGTTTGGGGCTGTCAATAGCCAATCAATGCTCTGTTCAAAGTGCATTTGACACCAATTGACATTGGTGTAATTCACGGCGGTCAGTTGTTTGAGATGATGAATAAACGAGTGCTTGGATACGGTGCGCGCGCCAAGCGACAGTAGATGTGCATTGGGCAATTGACAGTCAATCAGCTGAACTTGACTGGCAAGACATAGCCGATTGAGCGCCCAAAAAGCAAGTTTTGAGGCGTCGCTGCGCCGATAAAACATACTTTCGCCACAAAACACCCCGCCAAGCTTGATGCCATACAGTCCGCCGATGAGTGTGGGGGTGTTGCAGTCGTGCGCCCAAATCTCAATGCTGTGCGCTGCGCCAAGTGCGTGCAGTGTTTTGTAGGCGTCTTTCATGCCGTCTGTAATCCATGTTTGCAGCACTTGCTCACCGCCAAAAACACGCGGCAAGCTGCAAGCATGAATGACCTCATCAAAAGCGCGATTGAGTGTGATGGTGTAGGGCGTGTGGCTTTTTTGTGTGTGGCGTTTGGCGGTGGCGATGAGGCTTTTTTTGGGTGCAAAATCCTTGGGATACAGCACACATCTGGGGTCTGGACTGTACCAAGCTATCGGAGCATCTTCGCCAAACCACGGAAAAATACCTGCCAAATACGCCGACAGCAGCACAGGTGCTGACAGGTCTGCACCAATTGCCACAATGCCCTCTGGTAGATTGACCATCAACGGGTCTGGCAGCTGATAAGGGCTGTCAGCTGCCAATGCGTGCAAATCGGCCAGCTGACTCAATGCGCACCCAAAGTATCTTGTCTGTCCAAGAATTTTTCCGCATCCAGTGCCGCCATACAGCCTGTGCCCGCCGAGGTGATGGCTTGGCGATAGACGTGGTCGGCGACATCACCACAAGCAAATACACCTTCCACACTCGTTGCAGTGGCGTTGCCATCGCGTCCGCTATTGACGATGATGTAGCCATCTTGTTTGGCGACATCAAAAATTTCGCTGTTTGGTCTGTGACCGATGGCAACAAACATACCAGCAACGTCAATTTTTTGGCGGCTTTGGTCCAGCGTGGATTTGACAACAATGCCATTGACACCCATCTCATCACCCACCACTTCATCCACCACATGATTCCACAAAATACGCACATTGCCATGCTTGGCTTTTTCCAGCAATTGTGCTTGCAGGATTTTTTCGGCGGTGAATTTGTCGCGTCTGTGAATGACAGTCACCTCGCTTGCGATGTTGGATAGATACAAGGCTTCCTCAACGGCGGTATTGCCACCACCAATGACAGCAACTTTTTGATTTTTATAAAAAAATCCATCACAAGTCGCGCAAGCAGAGACGCCTTGCCCCATATAGCGCGCTTCGGACTCAAGTCCAAGATATTGCGCGGTTGCACCTGTGGCGATGATGAGCGCGTCACAAGTATAAGTGGCATTTTCGCCTGTCAAAACAAAGGGGCGCTGGCTTAAATCGGTGGCGCTGATGTGGTCGTAAATGATTTGTGTGCCAAAATGCTCAGCATGGGCTTGCATTTTTTCCATCAAGCCATTACCTGTCAAGCCATGCGCATCGCCTGGCCAGTTTTCAATATCGGTAGTGGTGGTAAGCTGTCCGCCCACCTGCAGACCTGTGATGACAACAGGCGATAAATTGGCGCGCGCAGCATAGACGGCTGCCGAAAAACCTGCAGGACCTGAGCCTAAAATAATCAGCTTGTGATGGTTCATACAATCTCCAAAAGTGTCAAAATTGCTATCATTATAAGCCCAGTTTGGCAAAATACAAGAGATGAAATGATGGGCGCACTCAAATCATCACGTTAGGTAAGATTAGTCAAAACAAAGATAGCCAAAACAAGCTTGGTCAAAACAAGGATAGTGCTGTAAATTTTGGGTCAAAATAAGATATAATAACAAGGTTTAGCCAAATTTATTTAGGAACGCCATGTCATCTGCCCTGCGCACCTTATCTGACCATACGGCGGTCAAAAAATCCGCTGTTTTTATTACCAAAATCCGCCAAAAACTGTTGATTGGATTGTACTGCTTGTTGAGCGTGTACATTTTTTTGATTTTGTTGTCATACAGCAGCAGCGACCCTGCATGGTCGCATTTGGCAGGAGTGCATCACGCCGATAAGGCGGCTGCCATCACCAATATTGGTGGGGCATTTGGCGCGGTGTTGGCGGATTTGTTGCATTTGTTTTTTGGGGCGACAGGGTGGTTGTTGCTTGCCTTTTTGGTCTATGAAGCCTTGCGCGCTTATTTGCGCATTCGCGAGCCTGTGGCAATTTTACGCTTGTTTGGCTATCTTATTGTCTGGTGGTGTGCTGCCAGTTTGGCGTTTGGATTTGGGCAGTTGTTTGGGCAACAAAGCATTCATTGGGGCGGTATTGCAGGTTTTGAGTTGTATCATGGCTTGTTTGCTTGGGTGGGTCAGATGGGCGCAATGCTTGTCAGTGCGGTTGTGATGGTGGTGGTGGGCTGGTTTTTGATTGAAAAGCCACATCGCGTCATGACAGAACAGGTGGATATTGCGCTGCCAGATGACACTGAATTGCCACAAGATTTGCCAAGTCATACCACATCCAAGCAAGCAGCAAAGCGCGCTATGCCAAGCGGTGTGTTGCAGGCTTTTTTGCAAGAATCTGGACTTGCCGAGTCGCTTTTGGCGGCAGATGCTGAGCAATCATCAGCTCAAGCGCCGACGGCAAACACGCGCGCCTTTGATGATGTGCGCGCCGATGTTGACGCTCATCATAAGATGGTATCTCATGATATTGACGATGAAATACCAACTCATACCACAGCGCAATCCACATCATACAAAGCTGATGAATACAAAGACAATGAATATAAAGATGATGAATATGACAATGAATACAAGGCGAATGACGCAGATGAGCAAATTTTTTCGGTCAATTTAAATGGCAGTGCCTCATCACCACGCGCTTTTGAGATGCTGCATGAGTCAATGCCATCTTATTGGTCATCTGATGAATATTTATCCAATCATAATGAGGCTTTTGATGGGATAAACCCTTATGCAAATGAATCTGCCATGCCAGAGTTTGTGGCGCATGATGATGTGATGGGTGCTGAATCGGTTTATGCCGATGAGCCCAATTCTCAGTTTGATGATTTGTCTGCCGATGAGTTTAATACAGTCAGCAAACCTGATGTGGCCAAGCCTGACATTCATGATGATGCAACGTTTGCCAATAAGTCTTTTGCGATGAGTACCGCTACGCACCGTGCAAGTTTGTCGCCTTTGCCAAGTGCTGATTTGTTGGATGTCATGCCAAAACAAAAGCCAAGCTATACCCCTATTGAACTTCAACAATTATCTGAATTATTGGAAATTAAGCTGCAGGAATTTGGCATCAAAGCCACTGTGGTCAATGCACTGCAAGGCCCTGTGGTGACGCGCTTTGAGGTGGAGCTTGCTGCAGGCACAAAAGCTGCCAAGGTGGTGGGTATCAGTGAGGATTTGGCGCGCAGTTTGTCCATGAGAACGCTGCGTGTCGTGAGTATCATTCCAGGCAAGCCTTATATTGGTATAGAAATGCCCAATCGCCATGTGCAAATCATTAAACTCACCGAGCTTGTCAAGTCCAGTGAGTTTCGTGCAGACATTGACATTGCGATGATTATGGGCAAAGACATCAGCGGCAAGCCTGTCGTCACCAATCTTGCCAAAGCGCCGCACATGCTTGTGGCAGGCACCACAGGCTCTGGCAAGTCGGTGCTTGTCAATAGTCTTTTGATTTCTGTACTGCTCAAATACACCCCAGAGCAGCTTAGATTGATTTTGATTGACCCTAAAATGCTGGAATTTGCGCCTTATGAGAGCATTCCGCATTTATTGACACCGATTGTAGATGACATGAGTGATGCCACCGCCGCGCTGTCGTGGTGTGTGGGCGAGATGGAGCGGCGTTATCAGCTGATGGCGTTGTTGCGCGTCAGAAAGTTGTCTGAATTTAACAAAAAAGTCAATGAAGCGCACGAATCGGGCAATCCAATCTTGGATCCTTTGTGGCGACCCAATGACAGTGTCAGCGTGTCATCAGCACCCAAGCTTAAGCCCTTGCCGCTTATTGTGGTGGTTGCAGATGAGTTTGCTGATTTGATTATGCAGGTGGGTAAGCCTGTTGAAGAGCTGATTGCGCGTCTTGCACAAAAATCTCGTGCAGCGGGCATTCACTTGATATTGGCAACGCAAAGACCCTCAACCGATGTGGTGACAGGGCTTATCAAGGCAAACATTCCTGTGCGTGTGTCGCTGCGCCTAAACTCGGTGATTGACAGTCGCACCATTTTGGACAGCGGTGGCGCCGAAAAACTGCTGGGCAATGGCGATATGTTGTTTATTGGGCCAGGCAACAACGAATCGGAGCGTTTGCACGGTGCTTTTGTCAGCGATGGTGAGGTGAATCGCATTTGTGATGCGTGGCGCGAGCGCGGCGCGCCAGAATATATTGATACGGTGGTTAATAATAATGATTTTGCTGATTTGACCGCACCGCGTCAAGCAGGTTCTGGCGAAGATCCTTTGTATGATGAAGCGGTGAGTTTTGTGCTTGAGTCGGGCAATACGTCCATTTCGCGCGTGCAAAGAAAGCTGTCCATCGGCTACAACCGCGCCGCCAACATCATTGAAAGTATGCAAGACAACGGCATTTTGTCAGCGCCTGATGCTTCTGGCAAGCGTACGATTTTGTAAAACAAGCCATTGACACATATTGCCAGCGGCTTGTTTGCTTAAGTTTATTGTTTGGGTTATTAAGTTGATTTAGGGCAGTTGCCTAAGCCATCAGCGCTTATCAGCTTACATCCACCGCCCAATATTTGATGTTGAGATAATCGTCCATGCCGTATTTGGAGCCTTCTCGCCCAAAGCCAGATTGCTTGATACCACCAAAAGGCGCAACGGCAGTTGAGATGAGTCCTGTGTTTTGCCCAACCATGCCGTATTCCAAGCGTTCACAAACGCGCCATGAGCGCTTTAAATCATTGGTATAAAAATAACACGCCAAACCAAAGATGGTGTCATTGGCGCGTCTGATGACCTCATCTTCATCATCAAAGCGATAAATCGCTGTGATGGGGGCAAAAATCTCAGTGCAAGCAATGTCCATGTCGTCCTTGACATCCGTCAAGATTGTCGGCTGCAAGCAAAGCGGTGAGGCTTTGTCAATCTTACCACCTGTGATGAGCGTTGCGCCATCATCAATGGCGGATTCAATGAGTGTCAGCGCCTTGTCTAGCGCGTCTTTGTGAATCATGGCGCCAATGTCGGTGTCACTGTCTAGGCCGTTGCCGACTTTGAGCGCTTGGACTTTTTGAGTGAAGCGTGCGACAAATTCATCATGAATGGCGCTGTGCAGATATACACGATTGGCACACACGCAGGTTTGTCCTGCATTTCTATACTTGGAGGCGATGAGCCCATCTACTGCCTTGTCCAAATCAGCATCTTCAAATACAATAAAAGGCGCGTTGCCACCCAGCTCCATGGATATTTTTTTGACGGTATCGCTGCACTGACTCATGAGCTTGCGCCCAACTTCGGTGGAGCCTGTAAAGGAAAATTTGGCAATGCGCGCATCTTTGGTGAGTATCTCGCCTACCACATCTGCTTTGCTTGTGACAACTTGAAACAGACCTGTGGGCAGTCCTGCCTCCACGGCAAGCACGCCCCATGCCAATGCCGAAAAAGGCGTTTGGCTGGCAGGTTTGACAATCATGGCGCAGCCTGCTGCCAAAGCAGGCGCAACTTTGCGCGCAAACATCGCCACAGGGAAATTCCACGGCGTCACACAGGCGCACACGCCCACAGGCTGCTTGAGCACGACATAGCGCACATCGGTCTTGTCGCTTGGCAAGGTGTCGCCATACACGCGCTTAGCTTCTTCGGCAAAAAACCTTAAATAGCTCAGCGCATACTCAATCTCACCTGCCGCCTCTTTGATGGGTTTGCCTTGTTCAGAGGTCAAAATCACCGCCAAATCGTCTTTGTTTGCCTCAATCAAATCCGCCCAGTTGTGTATCAAGGTGGCGCGTTCGTGAGCGGTTTTGGCGGCCCAGTCTTGCCAAGCGTTGGCGGCGCAAGCGATTGCCTCGTCAATTTGATGGGTGGTGAGTAGCGGAATTTGTCCGATGGTCTGCCCATTAAATGGATTGACAACAGCCAAGCATTCATCTGATGTTTGCCAGTTGTTGTTAATAAAAGCTGCCTGCTTTAGTAATTCAGGACGGCGCAGCTGCAAAGGTGAGTTGTTCATAATGATTGCTTAATAATAGTTGCTTGATAATGATTGTTTGATATATAGTTGCTTGGGTTTGTGGTTTTAATTTGTGTTGTTTGATGATGTAACATCAGTGCTGATGTGCGCTGTGTGCGTGCTCGCTGTGTCCATTTGTTGCATCACTGACAGGGTGAGCGTGGCTGTCGGTAGCTTGCGCATGACTGCCAATATGACCGTCAGCATGACCATCAGTATGATTGTCGGTATGACCGTGGCTGTGCGCATGGTCGTGATTGTGCAGTAAAGGCATGGCAAAAACAAAAAGCCCAAATACAATCAAAAAAGCACCGCTCATCTTGCGCACAGAAAAACGCGCAATGCGCTCATTAATAAAAGCAATCACAGATTGAGTGGCAACCAACATGGGAATCGTGCCAAGCCCAAAAATCAGCATAAATAGCGCGCTGTTTGCGACATTGATGGCGCTGTGTTGACTGCTTGCGCCGATACTGACTGCCACACCGAGCGCGCCGTACACCAAACCGCAGGGCAAAAATCCCCACAACAGCCCAGCACCAAATGCGCGCGGCACTGTGTTTAGGGGAAACAAGCGTCGGCGCAGGGGCGCAAGTGTTTGCCAAAATTTTAGTCCGATTTTTTCTAGTTGATTTAAAATCGGCAATCCAAGCATGATGGCACCAGCAAGCACCAGCGATGATGCCAGCAAAATTCTTGCGCTGCCAGCATTCAAAAAAGGCGCAAGTACGGCAAGCCCAATCATGCCCGCCAATCCACCAAGCAGAGCATAACTGGTCAGTCTGCCAAGATGATATACCAAGGTCAGCAGTTTTTTGTTGCCATCACTCATGGACAAGCCAAAGGCTGTCACAATGCCGCCACACATACCAAGACAGTGCGGCGAACCCAAAAATCCCATGGCAAGTGCGCTTAGAAATAAAGTTGTCGTCATCTTTGTTCGTCCGAATGTGAGAGGCTGTTGCGGCGTGCTTGTCTGTCGTCTAAAATGATTTGCTCAGGTGGGCTGTCCAAATCTTCAAACTGATTGGATTTGACGGCATAAACAATCGCCCAAACCGCAATCAATGCAAAAACAATACTGATTGGAATCAGCCAAAACATACTTGCCATGGTTTGTTCGCCTTTTGATGGTGCAAAATGTGCTGGGTTGGCAGGTGTGTTCAAAAACACCAAAGCGCGCATGAACAGCTGATTTTGCTTGGGGGTTTGATGTCAATGCCCTTACGGGCAGATCAATACTGCGATGGCGCCATTATAGCACTTTTTTACAAAAAATTACCAAATTAAAGCCGATTGTCTGCAGTTTTTTTGCTTAAATCGTGATACTCTAATTAAGCTATATAAATCTATTAAAAAATCTAATCAATAATTTTTGAAAAACTGTAATATTTGTAAAAATCAAACAAAACGGTAGGATGATACTATGAAAGTTGTAAGGGGTAGCATTCTTCTAGGCATATCTTTATTGGTTTTTGGCTGTGATAATCCCTCAAATAAAACCACTGGTGAGTCGGTCAATCCTGCGACATACAAAACAGTATCCATCGGTCAAAACATTGCCTTGATGAAGTTTTTGGCGCAAAAATGGCAGCTGACAAACATCAACAACATCCCTGTGGACAAAGCGGTGGTGATGGATTTTACCGCCATAGATAAAGGTGCTTTTACCATCATCAGCGAGTGTCAAAGCATTCCTGTTGTCATTGATGTGGGTGCGTTGCCAGACAAAATCAGCGTGGAGCAGATAGACCGCAAAATTAAACCGTGTTCCGATGATTTTGAGGACAATTTGATGCCCATTGTCGCCGACATTGGACGCTTTGATCGTCAAGGCGATCAACTGGTTTTAATCTCCTTTCAAGATACTTTACAATTATCACCCAAAAGTGAGTGATGCCAAGTGCGTGAATGACACAAAAGCCAGCCTAAGTGCTGGCTTTTTTGCAGGATTGGGCACAAAATTGTGGCGCGCGCATCGGATAATTTCATGCATGAAATAGGACTTATTGTGCTATAATATGACATTTTTTGAATGATTTTTGGTTGATATGATGCGTTTGGTGGTGGTTGGGGTGAATCATAAAACAGCGCCAGTGGCTTGGCGTGAGCGGTTGGCGTTTGGGCATGATTTGCCCCAAGCGCTGACAAGCTTGCAGACCATCAGCGAGGGCGCGGTGATTGTCTCCACTTGCAACCGCAGCGAAATTTATGCGTATGTTGATCAAGACATCACAGCCAAATCCGCCCACAAGTCAGCTGGCGATAGCATCTCTTGGGCAAGCGAACAGCTGATTGGTTGGTTGGCTGATTTTAAGGGTGTGGACAGCGCGCAGATTCATCCATTTTTGTATGTGTATGAGGGCAGTCGCGCGCTGTCGCATTGGTTGCGCGTGGCGGTTGGGCTTGATTCTATGATTTTGGGCGAGCCGCAGATTTTGGGTCAAATCAAGCGCGCGGTGTCCGTGTCGCATCAACAGGGCGCGATGAGTACGCGCTTTGATTGGCTGACTCAAAAAATCTTTGCTGCTGCCAGAATTGTGCGCCGAGATACCAAGCTTGGCGAGCAGGCGGTGTCTTTGGGATTTGCCACCGCCAAGCTTGTGACGCAGATTTTTGAGTCGCCCAAAGACAGCACCTTGCTCATTGTGGCGGCAGGCGAGATGAACCGATTGGTTGCGCATAATGTGGCGGCATTGGGTCTATCTAGGGTCATGATTTGCAATCGCAGTTATGACAACGCCAAGCGTTTGGCAGATGAGCTGTCTGCGCAGGCGAGCAACGACAATCGCAAGATTGCAATCAGCATTCATGATTTGTCGCAGCTGCAAGAGTGCCTAAATAGTGCGGATGTGGTCAGCAGTTGCAGTGGCAGCATGGATATTTTGATTGATAAGTCAATGATAAAATCCGCCATGAAAGCGCGTAAAAATCGCGCCATGTTGCTTGTGGATTTGGCGGTGCCACGCGACATTGAGCCAAGCTTGGCTAAGCTTGACAATGTGTATTTGTATTCGGTAGATGATTTGCAGCACGTCATTGCCGATAATATTGATGCTAGACGACAAGCCGCCATAGAAGCCGAGGTGTTGGTCGGACAGCTCATCACCACCATTGAAGAAGAATGGCAGATTCAGACGGCAGGGCAATTGGTGCGCCAATACAATGAGCAAATCCAAGAGCACAAACAAAAACTGTTGGAGATTGCCCAAAAACAGCTCACAAGCGGCGCCAATCCAGAAGAGGTATTGGCGCAGTTTGCCAATAAACTTGCCAATACGCTGGCTCACCCCCAAACCCATCTGATTCGCCAAATCGCTGCCAAAAAAGACGATGAGATGTTGCAGTTTGTAACCACGCATCTGATGAATGCTTATCGCCAAAAGTCTTGATGAGCATCAGTTAATATTAAAAGTTTACGCCATTCTCGGGCCTTAAACCGTTTTTGTAGGCTTACGCCCTTACGATAGCAAAACCCAACATTTTTAAAATATTGATTTACTTAAAAAATTATAAAAAAATGCGTGATTTGTATCAAGCGTGCGCCGAATCAAAACAAAGCGCCAGCTGCGACATCATCATAAAGAACCCTTCTAAATCACTTATATAGTCAGAGTTTTCATGTTATTTGACATCAATCGTTACAAATTTTCCACCTTTATAAAGCATACGCATGCTTTGCTGCTGCTGGCAGTGCCTACTTTGCTTGCGCAATTGGCGCAGGTGGGTACAGGCTTTGTAGATACGGTCATGGCAGGGGGTGCAAGCAAAGATGATTTGGCGGCGGTGGCGCTTGGCAACAGTTTGTTTGTGACCATTTATGTCAGCTTGATGGGAGTGATGACTGCCATCAATCCGATTTTGTCGCAAGCCTTTGGCGCGCTGGGTGCGCAAACAGACAAGAGGCACATCGGCGAGATTGGTCGGCAGGGGCTGTATTTGGGCGTGCTGCTTGGCGTGCTTGGTATGCTGACGATGTGGACGCTTATTGATTTTTTTCAATCCAGCTTTAATTTATCTGCCTATGGACTCAAAACCGCTGGCGAATATATTTATTATATTGGCTATGCCATGCCTGCTGCCATCATTCACCGAGCGTTGCACGCATACGCCCTTAGCCTTGAGCGCCCAAACATCATCACCGCGGCAAGCTTTGTCTGCTTTTTTTTAAACATTCCTTTAAATTATGCGTTTGTTTATGGCGCATGGGGCATGCCAAAGCTTGGCGGAGCAGGGTGTGGCTTGGCGACTGCGATTGTGTTTTGGGTGAATGTGGCGATATTGTGGGGATATGTTGCCAAAAACGACTATTTTAAGCAATTTGGTATGTTCTCTGGCTTTAGCTTGCCTGATGTGCGCCAGCTCAAGGCGTTTTTGACGCTTGGGGTGCCGATTGGTTTGTCGTTTTTTATTGAGGTCAGCTTGTTTACTTGCATTATGTTTTTGGTTGCCAAACTGACGGGCGATACTACAACCATGGTGGCAGCCCAGCAGATTGTGATTAGCATTACAAGCTTGATTTTTATGATTCCACAAAGCATTGGTGTGGCGAGCACCGCGCGCGTGGGCTATTTTTTGGGCAGGCGTGCGCATGCAACCGCGCGCTATGTATCGGGCGCTGCGCTGTTGTTGGCGGTCATCATGTCGGTGGTGACGGCGCTGTTTTTGGTCGTGGCGCGTTATCCTTTGGCACAGATGTACACCGATGATGTGGCGGTGATTCATTTGGCAGCCAGTGTGATTTTGTTTGCCAGCGCTTTTCAGCTTGTGGACGCGGTGCAATGCGTGGCAAGCTATGCGCTGCGTGGTTATCAGGTGACCAAGCTGCCCATGTTGGTGCATATTGTTGCCTTTTGGGGCTGTGGCTTGTTGCCAGGGTATTATTTGGCGTTTCATCAGCAGATGGCGATTTTTGGCTTTTGGTGGGCGCTTGTGATGAGCCTTGGTGTGGCAAGTGTGTTGCTGCTTGGACTGCTTGAATATCACAGCAAAAAAGTCGCTCATCAAGCGCGTGTGCGTGTGATATGACGTGTGATGTGACATGATACAAAACATGATTATAGACCATACTACAGCAGCGCATGGCGGCGTACAGACGCACAGATGGGCGCATTGACCGAGCGATTTATTAAAAAATCTGACAATTAATACTCAATCTATAATTTTTTTGACTGAAATGGTTAAAAAATATTTGCATTTTTGTGAAAATTTTATGACAATAGCTCATTATTGTATGACTGATTTGTTATTTTATCAAAAACAATGACAGCTTTAAGACAAATT
The DNA here is from genome assembly GCA_041811915.1 of Moraxella sp. Classification (GTDB taxonomy): domain Bacteria; phylum Pseudomonadota; class Gammaproteobacteria; order Pseudomonadales; family Moraxellaceae; genus Moraxella. Next base: position 34,186 of record JBGXSA010000050.1, read on the forward strand.
CAAGCGCGCAAGACGATGTGGCGCTTGTCGTTATTGTGTTAAATGCAACAAATAACAAATGAGTCAGATGACAGTGGATTTTGCTTTTTTGCACAAAACTTATTTGATAAAATGTTTGTCGGTATTAAGTTTGCTAAAGATGGGATGACTTTGTGGCAAAAAAGCGCATGGACTTAAGCGCCCAATAGGTTTAAAAGGTGAAAATTATGGATACAACGCGACCGATTGCCCTTGATTTGCAGGACATTCACAAAAACTATGGCTCGTTACATGTGCTAAAAGGCGTGTCATTGACGGCGCATGATGGTGATGTGATTAGTATTTTGGGTTCGTCAGGTTCTGGCAAATCCACGTTGTTGCGCTGTATTAATCTGCTTGAAAAGCCCAATCAAGGTAAAATCATCTTGGGTCAAGAAGAGCTGCAATTGGTGCCAAAAAACGGCGAACTTGTAGCAGCCAATGTCAAGCAGCTTGAGAAATTTCGCACCAAAATGGGCTTTGTGTTTCAAAATTTTAATCTGTGGCCGCACAAAACCATTTTGGCAAATATCATTGAAGGCCCAACACAAGTCTTAAAAGTACCCAAACAAACCGCCATTCAAGAAGCTGAAGCGTTGTTGCAGCGTGTGGGCTTGCTTGACAAAAAAGACGCTTATCCAGACAATTTGTCTGGCGGTCAGCGCCAGCGTGTTGCCATTGCGCGCGCACTTGCTATGAAACCGCAAGTTTTGCTGTTTGACGAGCCGACCTCCGCGCTTGACCCTGAGCTGGTGAATGAGGTGTTGGCGGTTATGAAATCGCTGGCAGACGAGGGGCGTACCATGCTCATTGTTACGCATGAAATGCGCTTTGCGCGCGAGGTGTCAAATAAAGTTGTCTTTTTGCACCAAGGCAAAATTGAAGAAATTGGCACACCTGAGCAGGTGTTTGACAATCCCAAATCACAGCGTGTGCGCGATTTTATGGCGTCTCATCGCTGATTTGAGGGCGGCACGTTTGTGCCAAAAGGAATATTGACAACAACCAACAAGAGGGCATTATGAACATCATCTTAAAATCTGCGATTGCCACCAGTATGTTGCTGGCTTTGAGTGCGTGCAATCAAAAACCTGCTGAACAAACAACAGACACCGCCAATACGACAGCCGCTGCACCAAGCGGTGAGGGACGCGTCATCAAAATCGCAACAGAGGGCGCTTATCCTCCCTTTAACAACACCACGCCAGACGGTAAAGTTGTAGGCTTTGATGTGGATGTGATTAATGCCATTTGCGCCAAGATGAATGCCAAATGTGAGGTTGCTGCTTATGATTGGGACGGACTGATTCCAGGGCTGCAAACCAGCAAATACGATGCCATCATCGCTGGGATGTCCATCACTGACGAGCGCAGTCAGCAAGTGGACTTTACCGATCCGTATTTTTCCAATACGATTGTTTGGCTTGCCAAAAACGACGGCAGTTTTGACCCAAACAACATCAAAAACAAAGTGCTGGGCGGACAGCGCTCCACCACAGGGGCAAGTTACATCACCGAAAAATATGACGGCAAAGATGGCAACCGCGTACAATTGTATGACAGTTACATCAACGCCTATTTGGATATGAAAGCAGGACGCGCCGATGCGGTGATGGCAGAAAAAGTCTCTGCCAGTGATTGGCTAAAACAAAACAACGCAGGCTTTGGCTTGGTTGGCGAAGAGATTGACAATAATGACAACATTGCCATTGCCGTGCGCAAAGGCGACGCCTTAAAAGATGAGTTTAATAAAGCGTTGGCGGAGCTTAAGCAATCGGGCGAGTTGGCAAAAATTGAAGCTGCCAATTTCCAATAAGCCGATTTTAAATTGCGTCAATCACCCATTCGGTGATGTACCAAGTGGGTGATGTGTTTAATTGGGTGAGTAGCCATCAAGCGATTTTTACTGTAATACCAAATTTTACTGTAACACCAAAAAAGCAATGCCAAAAGGGTTTGTGATGCATCCACGCATGGCATTAATCAATATCGTTACAATCAATATAAGGACAATTTATGAAATATTTAGCATTGAGCGCGGTGGTAGCGACCACATTATTGACTGCCTGTGGCGAAAAAAACACCACCACCAATGAGCAACCTGCCAAGCAAGAGGCAACACCAAGCGAGCAGACCATCCGTATCGCAACCGAAACAAGCTTTAAGCCGTTTAGTTATTTGGATACAAGCGGTCAGCCGATTGGTTTTGAGATTGATTTGGCGAATGCTTTGTGCCAAAAAATGCAAGCAAAATGTGAGATTTTGCCACAAGATTGGGACAGCTTGATTCCAGGGCTAAATGCCAATAAATTTGACGCGATTATGGCGGGCATGAGTGCTACCGATGAGCGCCGTCAAGTAGTGGATTTTAGTGAGCCTTATTTTAATAATACTTTGGTGCTGGTTGCCAAAAAAGACGCCAATGTTGGCATTAATGATGTGAATGGCAAAAATGTCGCCACTCAGCAAGCCACCGTTTCGGCGGATTATCTAAAAGCCAATTACCCACAAGCCATCGTCAAAACATACGATAAGCAAGACAATGCTTATTTGGATTTGGCAGCAGGGCGCGTGGACTTTATGCTATCGGATATTGTTCCGATGTTGGATTGGCTAAAAACCGACCAAGGTGGCGCGTTTGAGGTAAAAGGTGCGCCTATTGACATCAATGATAAAGTTGCCATTGCGGTGCGCAAAAATGACGCTATCAAAGCAAAATTTGATACTGCATTAAATGAGCTAAAAGCAAGTGGTGAGTACGATGCCATTGTTGCTAAGTATTTTGACAGCAGCGTCATTAATGCCACCACGACACAAGCAGCAGTGCAGTCAGCACCACAAGCGGCAGCACCACAAGCTGAAGCGACAGCTGCAAGCACACAAGAGTCTAGCGCGCAAGATGGCGCACAGGCGGCCACAGATACCGCCAAAGCGCAATAAGAGGTGATGCCAATGAGTCAGCGCATAAAGCTTTTGGGCGCGTGTTGTGTGCTTGGTATGACAGCCTTGTTGGGTGCGTGTAATCAAGACAGTACGCCAAAACCCACACAAGAGACCGCGCCGCAGGCTGTCTTTAGAGTAGCAACCGATGGTGCGTTTGCGCCGTTTAATTACACGCAGGCGGACGGCTCATTGGCAGGCTTTGATATTGATTTGGCAAATGCTTTGTGTACAAAAATGCAGATGACTTGTGACATCAAAGCGCACGATTGGGATGGCATCATTCCTGCCCTAAAAACAGGCAAATACGATGCCATCATTGGCGCGATGGCAGTAACGCCTGAGCGCCAATTGCAAGTAGATTTTAGCGATACTTATTTTTCAAGTCCGCTGATTTTTGTGGCAAAAAAACAGATGAATTTTGACCCAGCTGACAGCGCGCAAATTGACAGTGCAAACATTGGCGTGCAGCGCGCAACCAGTGCCAGTGATTGGCTTGCCAAACATCACCCAACCGCCAAAGTCAAGCTTTATGATACGCTTGACAATTCTTTGATGGATTTGGGTGCTGGGCGTGTGGAGGCATCGCTTACCGACAAAATGGCGGTCATCACTTGGTTAAAAAGCGATTTGGGCAAAGATTTTGAGATGAAGGGTGAGGATATTAATGTGGGGGACAATGTCGCCATTGCCATTAATAAAGACAATCCTGAATTGCTTAATAAGCTCAATCAAGCCTTGAGTGAGTTGCGCGCTGATGGCACCTATGATAAGCTTGTCATACAGCATTTTGGCGAAGAGGCGCTGCCAAGCCAAAAAACATTATTACCATCAACACAACAATAACCAAAACAGCAAACACAGCCAAAACAGCAAATCTGCCGTCAAGCATTCTCATTTAGGCTGTCAATGTGCAATCACAGTGCAGCGTCATTTTGGGTAATGTGACGGCAGAAGAGTTTGGTATCCAAAGTTTAGCATTTAAGCTGTGTTGTCTTAAATGCCAAATTGGTGAGTGCTTTGATGGATGTGTGCTGTGAATTGATGGAATGAGTGCGATTGATTTTTTAGTGGCTGGTAGTAGCTGGCTTTTTAGTGGTTAGGGCGTGTTGACATTTCAATTTGAGTGAAAAATTTAGATAAATCGCAAGCCTTTTTAGGCAATAAATGCAGTCAATATGATAATATTGGCAAATTTATTAACGACAAAAGGCAAGATTTAGCTTATTTTTCACCAAAA
>JBGXSA010000051.1:0-17806 GCA_041811915.1 Moraxella sp.
AAGAGTGATGGCATCTTATAAGCCCCAAGATAAATTCACTTTGGGCTTTATGGCGCAAAGAACCGACTACAACAGTGCCGATGCTGAAATTGGTGCTATGGTTAGCGGCTATTACAACATCAATGACAATTTGGACTTTTATGCCCAAGCTGGTCATGCCAAACACTATGGCGGCTACAAAGATGATGAGCGCACCAATGCCAGCCTTGGATTGATTAAATGGCTCAAACGCGATGGCACACGAGTCCGAGTTTTTGGCGCATTACATCATGATGATGTCACTCAGTATCGCGACATCACAACAGCAGCAGCAAACTACGCTGTAAACGATATACAAAAAACCGAACAAACCACCTTTGGTGTGGAAGCTGGTATGCGAATTGATTTTTAACATCGCTTTTAAGCTCATATTCGTAGCGCTTAGTTTTTAAAATTTCGGCTTAAACTTTCGGACAAGTCGTCCGTTAAAAAATGCAGATTGAAGGGTGTCCGTCAGTCTGCATTTTTAACTGATATACCTGCTTTAACTGACAATAAGCCTAGAGCGTATTGACATTTCACACACTTTAAAAATACTGGATATCAAGGGTGCGTGCTTTTGGTACACTATGAATCATGCACAATTTTTAAGCCAAGACTGACTGGCTATGTTTTGGATATAAATTTTGTTATAATAGGCGTTTAGCTTTTTGATGTATCACTATCAAAAAATCAGCGCAACCAATTGAGAAATGTTATGACAATTCATGCCAATGTTATGATTTCTGCTGAAGAAATTGACCAAAAAGTCAGCCAGCTTGCCGCTGACATTGAGACTCATTATCAATCCAAAACCAATGGCTTGGTCTTGGTGGGATTATTGCGTGGCTCAATCATTTTTATGGCGGATTTATGCCGAAAAATCAGCATTGCCCATGAGTTGGATTTTATGACCGCCAGCAGCTACGCCACTGGCACAGTATCCAGTGGTGATGTCAAAATCCTCAAAGATTTGGATGGCGATATTTGTGGCAAGGACGTCATTATTGTTGAAGACATCATTGATTCTGGGCGTACATTATCCAAGATTGTGGACATTCTAAAAACACGCAACCCCGCCTCCATTGAAATCTGCACATTAATCAGCAAGCCTTCGCGCCGTGAAATTGACATTGACGTCAAATTTTTGGGCTTTGAAGTGGAAGATAAATTCATCGTTGGTTATGGCTTGGATTATGAACAAAAATATCGCCACTTGCCTTATATCGGCGAAATCGGTTTATAACCAAAATCACGCCATTAAAACCCAAAACCACCGCACAAAACGGTGGTTTTAAGTTCTACTTTTAAACAGCATTCATTGCCTTAAATGGCACTCATTAAAAAGTTACGCCCACTGCAAGCTTATATCAAATCAGCCAAGTCAATAAATTTCTAAAAGCTGTTCTTGATTATTTTTAACTCCACTCTCAACTTTATTTAACTCAATTGATTTTTTATAAAAAATGAATATTCGTAAGCTGGGTGGAAGTAAGTTGGGTGGAAGAATGACACCCAACAATTTTTTTAAAGTTTGAGAATGACTATTAATGATGTTATAAAGTGTCAGAATACTCTAATTATAAGCAGGTTCTAAGACAAACGACCGAGCGCAAGTGCCGTCAAATCCATCAAGCCTTGGCGGTAGCGATTGTCTGGCAATAAGCTTAAGGCGTTTTGTGCCAAATTAATCTCATCTAATGCTTTTTGTTTGCAATAATCAAGCGCACCCGATTCGCGCACAAGCGCGATTAATGCCTCGGCATTGTCGGTTTTGCCTGTTTGTACCGCCACTCTAAGCGCGTGATAGTTGTCCGTATCACTGTTTTTTAATAGCTCAAGCGTTTTGATGATGGGCAAGGTTGGCTTGCCTTCTGCCAAATCATCGCCCAGATTTTTGCCCATGAGGGCGCTGTCACCCATAAAATCAAGCACATCATCAATGATTTGAAAAGCATTACCAAAATGCTGACCAAAGTCAGACAATGCAGCCAGCAAAGGCTTGTTGTCGTGATGGTTATTGAGCAGTGCTGCACCCACTGTTGCCATCATAAACAATCTGGACGTCTTGCCATCAATGATTGCCATATAGTCGCTTTCTGTGCTGTCTATATTATGCTGATGTTGCAGCTGCAACACCTCGCCCTCGGCAATATCACAAGTACCGTCCGAAAACAGCTTGAGCAGCGCCATGTCATTAAACCCAACCAACAGATTAAACGAGCGCGCTATCAAATAATCACCCACAAGCACAGCGGTAGCATTGTTCCATGTGGCATTGGCAGTAGGTCGTCCACGGCGCATACCCGATTCATCAATCACATCATCGTGCACCAAAGTGGCGGTGTGCAGCATCTCGGTAATCGCCGCCAGCTGCATGGCGCGCGTATCAGGCGCATCGTTGAGCAGCCGCGCAACCAACAACGTCATCAAAGGACGCATACGCTTGCCACCTGCATTAATCACATGCTCAGACACTTTCATAATGAGCTGTACTTTGGAGTTGAGACTGCCAAAAACTTGCTTGTCCATGACTTTAAAATCATCTTCAACAATGTTTAAAATATCTTGATAACTCATCATGCGCCCAAATGATTTAAAAAGTCTCATGATAACATAGCTTGAGCAAAAATTCACGAGCAAAAAGTCATTCATTACATAAAAAAATGTTATAATGCACCAAAAATCAATTCTTATATTTTATAAGCATATGCACAATTTTTTACTTGTGAAAATTAATAAATGTGCCATAATGTCTATTTTATCAATCATTAAAACACCAATAAGGTTACTTTATGTCGCAAACCCACAACAAAGATATTGATGACGTGAATATTGAACAATTCATCCCTCTAATCACTCCAAGTGAGCTCAAGCAGCAGCTGCCCTTATCTGACCGCGCTTTGCAAGTGGTTCTAAAAGGTCGCAAAGACATTCAAAACATCCTAGACGGTAAAGACAAACGCATTTTGGTGGTGGTCGGTCCCTGCTCCATTCATGACACAGTCGCAGCGCACGAATATGCCGACAAGCTCAAGGTACTGGCAGATGAACTCAAAAACGAACTGCTGATTGTCATGCGTGTTTATTTTGAAAAACCACGCACCACAACAGGTTGGAAAGGCATGATTAACGACCCTGACATGAATGACAGCTTTGACATTGGCAAGGGCTTGTTTTTGGCGCGTAAACTGCTGCTTGAACTGAACGAAAAAGGTCTGCCTTGCGCTACCGAAGCGTTGGATCCCAATAGCCCACAATACATGCAGGATTTGATCAGTTGGTCTGCCATTGGCGCGCGCACCACCGAAAGTCAAACACATCGCGAGATGAGCTCTGGCTTGTCTTGTCCTGTGGGCTTTAAAAACGGCACAGACGGTGGCATGACAGTCGCAGTCAATGCCATGCAAGCGGTGAAATCTGGTCACAGCTTTTTGGGTCTGTCTTCTGACGGTCAAGTCTGCATCATCAAATCCAAAGGCAATCCCTACGCGCACGTTGTGTTACGTGGTGGCAACAACAAACCAAACTATGACGCCACAGCGGTCAAAAACGCTGAAAATGAGCTTGCGCGCGGCAAAACCTCTGGCAAAATCATGATTGACGCAAGCCATGCCAACTCTGGCAAAGACCCTTATTTACAGCCCATGGTCATTGACAATGTCGCAGAACAAATCGTTCATGGCAACACCTCCATCATGGGTCTTATGATTGAAAGCCATCTTAAAGGCGGTCGCCAAGACATTCCAAGCGACTTAAGTCAGCTTGAATACGGCAAATCTGTCACTGATGGTTGCCTAGATTGGGAAACAACTGCACAAACCTTGCGCAATTTTGCCGCTTCGGTACGCGATTATTTGCCCAACCGAGCATAATTTTGCTGACATAAAAGACGGTTTTTGCCGTCTTTTTGTTTGATATTAAGATTTTTTACAAAGGCATTTTATGACAACTTTCAAAGACTTATTATCCAAAGAAGATTTGACACACATCAAAGAGTTTGCACACAAAACAAGCGGTACAGACACCAAAGGTGAAAAGCCGACCGATGTCAGCCTACCCAATCAAAAGCACATTGAAAATCAAGTCAAAAAACTCAACTCCAGCCACATTGACGAAGACAAAGTGCTGTTCATGCAAGCCATGTCGGGTGTACGCCCCATCAAGCAAAAAACCCACACGCACGCGCACTCCAACAAACGCGAGGATGAAAATGCCATTTTTCGGCGTGCCGCTGCCACAGGCGAGCAATCCACCGACAGCACCGCTCTTTCGGATATGCAGGCGCTGCTTAATCCTGTTGCCAGCGAGGCATATTTAAGCTACAAAAACCCAACCTTGCAAAACAAAACTTTTGAACAGTTAAGACTGGGCAAAATGCGCTGGAAAATGGCGGTGGATTTGCACGCCTCAAGCATTGATACCGCCAGAGATGCGGTGATTGAGCTGATTGCCGCCGCCAAAAATGATGGCGAGACGGTGGTCAAGATAGTACACGGCAAAGGCGATGCGCTCATCAAAACCTGTGTCAATGGCTGGCTGCGCCAAATGAGCGATGTGATGGCGTTTTGTTCTGCGCCAACCAAAGACGGTGGCAATGGCGCTGTACTTGTTCTATTAAAACGCAAAAAAGAGCTTGAATAAAGCCTTTAGGGTAATATCATTAAGCCCATACAAAAGCCATGCCAAGCGCATGGCTTAAAAAATGATGTTATTAAATGGCTTTTGCACACATTGACAAAAGCCATTTAATAATTCAATCAAAACTACATAAACTTGGTAATCAATCTTAAAGGCAGATATTTCATACCAAGCCCAATCGGTAACCACGGCCAAAGCGGTACAAATGCTTCATCCACCTTGGCTTCAATGGCTTGAATAATCACCTCTGCCCCCTCTTCTTCTTCCACCTCAAAAGGCAAATATTTGGCACCGATATTCAAATCGGTACGCACATAGCCAGGATAAATGGTAGAAACCGTGATGGGCAGCTTTTCTTGAATGGTGTCGGCACGAATGCCCTCCGCCAGATGCGCAAGACCTGCCTTGGCGGCAGCATAGGTGGTCAGATGGCGCGGCAATCCGCGCACCGCCGACATGCTGGAGATGACCACGAGCTGCCCACTGTTTTGACGGCGAAATATCTGCATCGCCGCCTCACACTGCGCCAAGGCTGCAATAAAATTGGTCTCCGCAGTCGCCTTGTTGACATGAAAACGCCCGTGTCCAATCACACGACTGTCACCCACGCCTGCATTGACAATGATTTTATCCAGCACGCCTGCTAGACGTGCAAACTCTTCAAAAACCTCAAAAACTTTATCATGGTCAGTCACATCCAGCGCCATGATATGCACTGAAATGCCGTATTTGGCCTCAAGCTCCGCTTTGAGTGCTTGAAGACGCTCAACACGGCGCGCACAAATCGCCAAATCATAGCCCAAATAGGCAAATTTTCTTGCCATCATTGCGCCAAGACCGCTACTGGCGCCTGTAATCAAAACAGTTTTGCCGCGACCAATGCCCTCAATGTCTTTTAGACTTTTGATTTTGTTAAATCTATTGGCAAGTCGGCGACCAAATTTATCAGCATAACCAAATGCTTGTTCCAGTTTTTTCATAAAACACCCAAATAAGCTCAAAATACAAGACCCTGCTTACGATTCATTGTGCTTTGATTTTTGAAATTTTTAGAATACTTCATCAAAAACCATCACTTTTTGTAATGAATCACAAGCAGCGTCCAAGCAACAGATTGTTTATTATAACACATTTTTTCATTTATCGTAAAAATTATACCGCTTACATTATCATCACGACACAATCATACTGTCGGTGTGTTATTTTTAAAGGATAAGACACCTGATTGTAACACCGTTTTGACCGAATCCAAGGCTTGAACGGCGATATCTTTGCTCGTCTCTGCCAGGCCTAATTTTTCAAGTGGGCTTAATTTTTGGCGCGAATGCAAATGCAGCGCGGTGTGCGTTTTCATTTTTTCCAACAAATAGCTGTCTGATGTGCCCTTGTCGTCAATCAAACCAAGCGTCTTGGCATCGGTGGCAAACCAAAATTCGCCTGTCGCCACTTTTTCAACATCCAAATTGGGTCGGTGGCTTGCCACATGGTTTTTGAACAGCTCATGAATGCGTTCAAGCTCGGATTGATATTTGGCTCTGTCTGCTTCGTCATTTTTGCCAAACATCGTTACTGTGCGCTTATACTCACCTGCAGTAAACAGCTCCACATCAATGTCGTGTTTTTTAAGAAAATCATGGAAATTGGGAATTTGGCTGACCACACCAATAGAGCCAATGATGGCAAAAGGCGCAGCAATCAGCTCATCTGCAACACACGCCATCATATAGCCACCACTCGCGGCGACTTTGTCCACACAAACGGTGAGCTTGATTTGAGTGTCTTTTAGGCGCGCAAGTTGGGCTGCTGCCAAGCCATAGCCATGCACCTGACCGCCTGCCGATTCTAGGCGCAAAAGCACTTCATCGTCTTTTTTTGCCACCGAAATGATGGCGCTGATTTCTTCTCTTAATTTATCAGTTGCAGAGGCTTTGATGTCGCCAGCATAATCAAGCACAAATAATATGGGCTTGTTGGTCGCTTGGTTGGATTTGTCTTGCTTGTTTAACTGCTTGATGGTGCATAATTTTTTGCAAAAGCTTGCTTTGTCATTTTCGCCCAATTTGGCAATGACATCAAATCGTTTTTTGGTCAGCGCTTGTTTGTTATTGAGATTGGTAATCACAAGCTCGGTGGGTTTTTTGGTTGAATGAAACAGCATAACACGTCCTAAGAATCAAAAAATAAAAACATCCATCATTAAATGGCTATCATTGCACAAATTACAAGTCAATTTTACCATCAAGACAGTAAAATTATCAAAAAACGTCTATTTTTAAAAAGCTGTTCACAATTAATTTTTTAGATAAAAAAGTAAGAAAATGAACAGCTTTTCAAAAAAATGTAGCTTGATAGCGATTGCTATCGGCTCAATTGCTATCGGCTAAGTTTTTGACATCAGGTCGCAAATTTACGCCATTCTCAGGCTTTAAATCGTTTTGCGTAGGTTGAGCGATAGCGAAACCCAACATTTCAAACCATTGATTTTAATTTAAAAATTCATCAGAATTGTTGGGTGTCATTCTTCCACCGAGCTTACGAAAATTGATTTTTTTATAAAAAATCAATTAAGTTAAATGTTGAGAATGACGCAAATTTAACCATTTTTTGACAAAAAGTAACTATAAAAAGCAACTATAAATAGCTTTTAAGCAGAAGCTTTGTTGTTTTTATGTTCAGAATTTTTAAGGCCTACGCCAAGCAAGCGCCCATATTCATCCACATCACGCACAATCAAGCTCCAATATTCATTGAGCCTCACTCTGTCGCCGCGCACTGGCTCATTACTCAAATGATCCAACATAAACTCCTCAATGGTTCTGTGCTTATTGGCGGTCAATATACCCAACAACTCCTCATCCACACCACTCAACGTCTCAGCAGGGGTTGGCGTAAATACCTCCAAAATGTCAAATTTACCCAAATCAATTTGTGATAAAGATGGCTTGTTTTTTTTGCTGATTAATTGGCTTGCGATATTAAAAAACGGCAAATCGGCAATGCGCACGTGTGGTGAGAGTAGCCAGTCGCCATAAAACTCGCTTGTTTTTTGGTATTGCGTGGCAGAATTATTAAAAATCTTGGCAATACTTGCAGCATAATCGCCACTCAACGCATACCACACCACATCACCCGCCTTTAGGCGCGTCTCGGCGTGCACCGACAGCAATCTGTCATTGCGCACAAGCGCAAACAGTTGTACATCTTGGCTGTCAAACTTGGTGGAAATATTGACAGGATGGCGCCCCACCGCAAATGCGCCTTCTTTGACCTCAAACTCATACAAAGTAATGCTGGCATGATCGCCCACCCAGATTTCGTGCTCGGCTTTGGGCTCGGCATTGGTCGGCACCCACACGCGAAACACGCGCGACATCCACGGAATGCTCGCACCCTGCACCAACAGCGACAGCACCACAAGCCCAAAAGCGATGTTAAAGGCAAGATTGGCCTTTGGCACCGCCATCATGACAGGGATAATCGCAAGCGTAATTGGCACAGCACCGCGCAAGCCCACCCATGAGATAAAACCAATTTCACGCAGCTTAAAACGAAATGGCAACAAGCTGGTAATCACAGCAAATGGACGCGCCACAAACAACAAAAACACAAACAAAAACAACGAATAATGCCACACCCCAAGTAAGCTTGACGGTGTTACAAGTAAACCCAGCACCACAAACAATACCGCTTGCGACAGCCAAGCAAAGCTGTCCATCACGCGCAAAACGTGCTCGGTGGCACGGACTTTGTTATTGCCAATCAGCACGCCTGCCAAATAAATCGCCAAAAATCCTGAGCCACCAAGTAAATTGGTCGCACTAAACACCATAAAACCTGCCGACATGATCAAAATGGCGTACATACCTTCTGCCAAATGCACTTTGGGTAGCATTTTTGACAACAAAAAGCCCGACAAAAGCCCCATGATGAGCCCAACGCCAATTTGACTGACCAGCAAAAATAAGATGTCCATCACGCTTTGGCTGGCAGGATCAAGATTAATCGCGATGAGCGCGGTCACAAGCAAAATCGCCAAAGGGTCGTTGGCGCCTGATTCAATCTCAAGCGTGGATTGCACACGGTCGTTGAGCTTGACCCCGCCATTTCTAAGCAGACTAAACACCGCCGCCGCATCGGTACTGCCGACAATCGCCGCAATCAACATACCCAGCCGCCAATCCACATCCAGTATCCAAGTGGCGAAACTGCCAAGCACAAGCACAGTGGCAATCACGCCCCAAGTTGCCAAAGTTACCGCAGGTTTTAGTCCGACACGAAATGAGCGAAAAGACGTTCTAAGCCCGCCATCAAGCAAAATACACGCCAATGCCGCCTGTCCGATGAAGTTTGCCAATGCATACTGCTCAAACTCAATGCCTAAAACACCCTCCTCGCCTGCAAGCATACCCACGCCCAAAAAAAACAACAATAAAGGCAAACCGATTCTTGCTGACAAGGTGCTTGTCATAATACTCACAAAAATCAGCACCGCAGACACAAGGTACAAGATGTTTAAGGTATCCATCTAACGCCATCTCCTCCAATTCAAATCACACGAACATCCACAATCTGACCAATCAACCATTAATCAAATCAACAACGCATCAATCAAAAAAAATAAAATGATATCAAAATTGCCATACTATCACATAACCGCAATCAATGCCAACCTTTCACATCAATTTGACAAAAGCTATGTGTACTAAGCACGCCTTGGGTGTGTTCATGGTTAATACACCTCAAAAGTGCCGAGCAAAACTGAACAAAGGGACTGATATGAAAAAGCTTTGATGGTTACCTTTAATGGCTACAAAACTTGATTTTAATGTATAACGCTCTTGTTTTTTGATACAATGCAAGCAAATGATAATGAGCGTTTTTTGATGAACAACGAAGAACAAACAAACTCAGAGCTACATCTGGATGCCAAAGATTTACAAAGCCTTGCCAAAAAAGGCATTGCAGCTGATGACATTGCCGAATTGACCGCAGAAGTCAATGAGCAATTAAGCGACAATGCTAATGACAATGCTAATGATGATACTGATGACGACACTGATGACGGCGATGTCAATAATAACGCCATCAAAGATGATGACAACGCCAATGATCATAACAGCCCAAGCAACCAAAAACAGCCTTTGGATGATACGCACAATTTAACCAAATCCGATAAGCTTAAACAAGAAAAAAAGCTTGATGCTCTAAAAACACATCTGGCTCAAAAACAAAACAGCCAAAAGATTGACTACAAAGCCGTACGCCTTACCATAGAAGCAGGGGCGTTACCCAGTGCCATTTATTATGTCATGAATGGCTTATCTGCTGTGATTGCAGGCTTTGGACTGTTATTAAATTCACCCGCTGTTGTCATTGGTGCCATGCTCGTTGCCATGCTGTTAGGTCCGATTACAGGGCTTGCCTTGGCACTCATTGATTATCGCTTTAGCTTGGTCAAGCAATCTTTATTGACGCTCGTATCTGGGGCAGTGCTTATTTATTGCATTGGGCTTGTGCTTGGTTTTTTGTACCCAGAGCACAGCATGACCGCTGAGATTATAGGCAGGACAAGCCCAAACACCATGGATTTGATGATTGCACTTGCTGGCGGTACGGCAGGTGCGTATGCCATGATTTCACCCAAACTGTCTGTGGCAGTGGTTGGCGTGGCGGTCGCAACCGCTTTGGTGCCGCCTTTGACTGCCAGTGCCATTTTGCTTGCCAATGGGCAATATCAGCTGTCTTTGGGTGCGTTTTTGTTGGCATTGACCAATATTTTGGCAATTCAGCTCACAAACGCCTTGGTGCTGTGGTGGGCGGGCTTTCGCCGATTGGGTATTGATGAGGAGCAACCCTCGCAAAGCAAATGGGCTCAATTATTATTGTTTGCCAAACGAAACGCCATCACCTTGATTTTGCTTGCCATCATTGGCAGTTATTTGAGTATGAATTTTAATCAAAGCCTGAAACAGCAAAACTTTGAAAAATCGGTCAATAAGATCATCAATACACACATTCAAGACAAGCCTTTATATCTTGTCAATACCAGTTTTGAAAAAAGCAATCTAAATATCGGCACGCACAGCCCTTATTTGATTTATGCACTGATTCAAGGGCAGACTTTATTGACACATGAAGACGTCAAACAAATGGAAATCGCCATCGCCCAAAGCACAGCAACCAAAGCATTGCTTAATGATAAGCCCATCAAGCTGCAAATTCGTTTTGTGCCAGAACAAGTCATACAAAGCACCCCCATTGCAAAAGACGATATTAAGCTTGATAAATCCAAGCTTGCTCAAACCCAAAGCAGTCCTTAAGGCTTTGTGTTAAATGAAATCAACCGGTTAAGTAAAATCAGATGTTTGTCAATTCAGCTTTTATCAAACCGATTAAGTCTTGACCGATTAAGTCTTGAATAAATTAAGCTTGGATTATTCATGGACAATTCAATCAAATTTTTTAATCAATGGATTATTTTTTAAAAATTACATCAAACAATTTTTGTTCATCGCTTGCACAAATCATTCAAAAAAGGCATAATATCCGTTTATTTTTTATTGACTTTTTGGATTGAAATTCATGATGCGTACACATTATTGCGGTAGTATTACCGAAGAGCAAGTTGGGCAAACCGTGACCACTGTCGGCTGGGTTCATCGCCGCCGCGACCACAGCCATGTCATCTTTTTTGATTTGCGTGACCGTGATGGTCTTTTGCAAGTCATCGTTGAAAAAGAAGACGACCCTGCCTTGTACGAAGCCTCAGGCAAAATGCGTAATGAATACATCTTGCAAATCACCGGCAAAGTGCGTATGCGTGATGAAAGTGCGTTTAATCTTGAGCACAAAAGCGGCAAGATTGAGCTTGTCGCCCAAGCCATTGAGGTGATTGCTGAGTCTGAAACTCCGCCTTTTCCACTCAATGATGACTTTATCACCGTCTCTGAAGAGCTGCGTTTAAAATACCGCTTTTTGGACATTCGCCGTCCTGAAATGCTGGAACGCTTGCGTTTTCGCTCCAAAGTTACCAATTTAATCCGCAACTATTTGGATGACAACGGCTTTTTGGATGTAGAAACACCGATTTTGACCCGTGCTACCCCTGAAGGTGCACGTGATTATTTGGTGCCAAGCCGTGTGTCCAACGGTGAATTTTATGCCCTACCCCAATCGCCACAGCTGTTCAAGCAACTGCTTATGGTGGGCGGTATTGACCGTTATTATCAAATCGCCAAATGCTTTCGTGATGAGGATTTGCGTGCTGACCGTCAGCCTGAATTTACCCAAATTGACATTGAGACATCATTCCTTGACGACAACGACATCATGGACTTGATGGAGGGCATGACGGTTAAGCTGTTTGATGAATTGCTTGGCGTCAAATTTGATAAGTTCATCCGCATGCCTTATAGTGAGGCCATGCGTGATTATGCGTCTGATAAGCCTGATTTGCGTATTCCGCTAAAACTCATTGATGTCGCTGACATCATGCAAAACGTGGATTTTAAAGTCTTCTCAGGTCCTGCCCAAGACCCCAAAGGTCGTGTGGTCGCCTTGCGCGTGCCAAACGGTGCTGAACTGACTCGTAAACAAATTGACGACTACACCAAATTTGTTGGTATTTATGGGGCAAAAGGCTTGGCGTACATCAAAGTCAATGACGCAAGCAACATCAATAACGGCGTGGACAAAGAAAGCGGCTTACAATCGCCCATCATCAAAAACATGAGTGATGATGTATTGGTTGAGCTTATCCGCCGTACCGATGCTCAAACAGGCGACATTATTTTCTTTGGTACCGACAAAGCCAAAATTGTCAATGATGCCATGGGTGCCTTGCGTGTCAAAATCGGCTTGGATTTGGAGTTGACCACCTGCGAATGGGCACCGCTGTGGGTTGTGGATTTCCCAATGTTTGAAGAAACCGATGACGGCAAATGGACAAGCGTTCACCATCCTTTCACTCGCCCAAAAGGCACGGTGGAAGAGATGAAAAACTCACCAGAAACCGCCCTATCCATCGCTTATGACATGGTACTAAACGGTACCGAAATCGGTGGTGGTTCATTGCGTATCAATACGCTGGATATGCAAAAGGCAGTGTTTGAAGCCTTGGGCATTTCTGAAGCAGAAGCCGAAGAAAAATTCAGCTTTTTATTAAACGCTCTAAAATACGGAGCACCGCCCCACGGTGGTTTGGCATTTGGTCTTGATAGATTAATCATGCTCATGACAGGGGCAAGCTCAATCCGTGATGTGATTGCCTTTCCAAAAACCAAAACCGCCGAATGCCCACTCACCGACGCTCCTGCCGAAGTGGACAGCAAGCAGCTGCGTGAGCTTGGTATTCGTGTGCGTGAAAAAGAGAAAAAGTCTGAATAATCAATAATGTATTCGTTATTCTTCTCTGTACTCAAAGTCGTGCCATTGTGGATGTTGTCCGCTTTGGCACGCTTATTATCATGGGTGTTGGGATTTTTTCAAAATTCCAGTCTATATCGCACCATCAATATCAACTTAATGCTGGTCAATCCCACCCAAAGCGAGGACAAACGCAAAACTTTACTTAAAAAAATTCTTTACAATCAATTAAATAACACACTTATCAGTGCCAAAGTATGGGTGATGCCAACCGATTGGGCAATTCGCCAAATTTGCCAAGTACACAATCAACACCTTCTAACCAACGCTCTAAAAAACCCAAACGGCATGCTCGCCATCGTGCCACACATCGGAGCGTGGGAGATGATGAACGCATGGCTCAATGGTTTTGGTAGCCCCACCATTATGTACAAACCCTTAAAAAACAATGAAGTAGATAGCATTGTTCGTCAAGGGCGTGAACGACTCAACGCCACACTGGTGCCAACCGACGGCACAGGCGTCAAAGCGATTTTTAAAACCTTAAAAGACGGTGGTTTTAGCATTGTTTTGCCTGACCATGTCCCTGACAAAAACGGCGGCGTGGTGGTGCCGTTTTTTGGAGTACCGACCTTGACAGGCACACTCACCAATAAGCTTGCCAGCAAAACCCATTGCAGCCTTGTGGGATTGGCGTGTGTACAAAAAGATGACGGCTTTCATATTTTTTGTTATGATTTAACCGACCAAAATCTGTATCATAAAGACAGTTTGATTGCCGCCACGGCATTAAACTTGGCAATGCAACAGATAATCAATGAACATTTTGATGAATATATGTGGGGCTATCGTAGGTTTAAACACACGCCGATTGCTGAAAATCTGTATCTGCTTGATTTTAATACCATTTTACAAAAACGCTTGGCAATGACAACCAATCATTTAGGGAATCATCATGACTGATAAAAATTATATCATTTGCATGAAATGGGGGACAAAATATCCTGCCGAGTACGTCAATCGCTTGTATAATATGGTCAAACGCAATCTCACCTTACCCTTTGAAATGGTCTGCCTGACCGACGACCCCACAGGCATTGACCCAAATATAACATGCCATCCCATTCCAGAGTTAAACTTGCCTGCCAACTTGCCCGAACGGGGCTGGAAAAAACTCACCACCTTTAAGCCTGATTTATACGGTTTAAAAGGTACTGCCCTGTTTTTGGACATTGATATTGTCATTGTGGATAATATAGACTGCTTTTTTAGCCATAAAGCAGAACATGACGACAGTGTGATGATTATCCGTGATTGGAAAAAGCCGTGGCGAATGGTGGGTAACAGCTCGGTCTATCGCTTTAAGGTTGGTTACAATACTTATCCTAATTTGCTCAGCTATTTTGAACAAAATTTTGAAAAAATCAGAGGCGAGGTTCGCCACGAGCAAGCGTTTTTGTCCAATTATTTGCGTGAACATCATCATTTGGAATATTGGGATAGTTCGTGGTGTGTAAGTTTTAAATATCAGTGCGTACAGCCTTTTCCGATGAGTTTTGTCAAAGCACCCATCTTGCCGCAGGGTGCCAAAATTGTGATTTTTCATGGCGAAGTCAATCCGCCCGACGCCATCCTTGGCAAAAGTGGCAAATGGTACAGAAAAGTGTTGCCAACGCCGTGGATTACGGAGTATTGGCGATGAGCTACAAATTATCTGTCGTCATGATGGTCAAAAACGAAGCCAAAAATTTGGCGATTTCACTGCCGCCGCTTGTGGATTTGGCGGATGAAATCATCATCTTGGACAGTGGCAGTACCGATAATAGCAAACAGATTGCCGAGCAGTTTAATGCCAAATGGTTCGTCAATACCGATTGGCAAGGTTTTGGTCGTCAGCGGCAAATCGCCCAAAGCTACGCCATAGGTGATTGGATTTTAGCCCTTGATGCCGATGAAGAGATTACCGATGAGCTCAAGCAAAGCATTTTAGACATTATTAAAAATAAACCTGATAATACCGTATATGGCATTAAACGTATTGACTGTATTTTTGGGCACGAAATTGACAACCCCTATTGGGCCATCAAAGCCCACTGGCGACTCTACCCCAGCACTTTTGGTTATAATGATAATCTCGTGCATGAGTCTGTGGTGTTAAATGACGCCAAAACCGCCACTTTAAAGGGCTTTATGCGACATCATACGGCAGACACGCCGCTGTTTTGGCTCACCAAACGCCTAGACTATGCCAAAGCATGGGCAGATGACCGCCACAATCAAGGCAAAAAAGGCAAATTTAGTAAGGTGATTTTGAATCCATTTTGGGCGTTTTTTAAGCAATATTTGGTTGATGGGCGTTTTTTGAAAGGTAAATATGGCTTGATTTATTCGCTGTTATTTACCCAATATACCTTTAATAAATATGCTATTTTGTATGATTTGACCCACAATCAAGCGGATAAAGCTTTTTTGCAGTCTGTTGCAATGACAAAAAATTTACAACCTGTTGATTTGTCGCACAAAAAATCCACCCTTTCGCTTGTGATGATTTTAAAAAATGAAAGCAAGCATCTGGCAGCCTGCCTAGATACGGTGCATGATATTGTGGATGAAATTGTGATTTTGGATAGCGGCAGTACCGATGATACCCGTGAAATCGCCGAGCGATATGGGGCAAAATGGTTCGTCAATACCGACTGGCAAGGCTTTGGCAAGCAACGCCAACTTGCCCAAAGCTATGCGACAAACGATTATGTACTGGTACTTGATGCCGATGAACGCCTTGACCAAAATTTGCGTGAAGCGATTGTAGCAGTACTAAACAAACCTGTACAGACGAATAAAGTATTTAGCCTTGCTCGTGTCAATACCTTTTGTGGCGTCGAAGTTCAGCCACGCACTTGGTACACGGATAAACTGGCACGACTATACGCCAATGCTCATTTTAAATACTCAGACTTAGAGGTACACGAATCGCTTGACCAAAGAGGCGTGCCATCTGAACGCTTAGCTGGTTACCTACCCCACATCACCAATGATAATTTGCACCATTTTTTGGTGAAAAACATTCGTTATAGTCATGATTGGGCAAGCGAAAAGCACCAAAAAGGCAAAAAAATTGGTATTTTAGGCATTTTACTGCGTTCGTGGTTCTCATTCATTCGTGAATATGTGATTCGTGCTGATTTTATGGGTGGTGCTTATGGCTTTATTTTGGCAGCGGCATCGCTAGGTTATACGATGGATAAATACATCATGCTTTGGCAGAAGAATCAGGATAATCGTCAATCATGAAAAACTATGTTATTAGCTTAACTACTGCCAATGAGCGCCGAGCACACATCAGCCAAGAGTTTGGCAAACAAGGCATTGACTTTGAGTTTTTTGATGCCATCACACCCACTTACATCAATAAGTTGTCTGAAAAGTTTGGCATTCATCTTTCTCAAAATTGGCGTTTATCTGATGGTGAAAAAGCGTGTTTTATGAGCCATCTTTGTGTTTGGCAAAAATGTCTTGATGAAGATTTGGATTATATAGCTGTCTTTGAAGATGATATTTGTTTAGGTAAAAATGCTGACTTATTTTTGAGTAATAATTGGCTAAAAGACATTAATTTTGATATCATTAAATTAGAAACTTTTTTTGAAAAAATACATATTAAGTACGAGTCCAGCCATTATAACAGAAAGCTGGAATGCTTATACAGCCCTCATATGGGTGCTGGTGCTTATATCATAACGAAATCAGCCATTAAAAAAATTATAAACCAAATGCAAAAAACATCCATACCTAATCTTATGGCAATAGATCATATTTTATTTGAAATTGGTATAAACTATTTAAGTATATATCAACTTAATCCTGCCATTTGTTTGCAAAAAATGTTTATAGATTGTAAGTCGCTACCCAGTCAGTTGGAGCAATGTCGTCAAGACAATATCATAAACAGCCATTTTGATGACAATATCACACACAAATTAAGCCGCCTAAAATGGCGACTTAAGCGCAGTATTGGCAAACGCACCTTTTATAAAACTGTTGAATTTGAATAAGGCTCTAGACTAGTAACCCAACCCATGCTAGACTAGAAATATGAAATATAACAGTAAGTTAAGCACCCATCAAGTCAAAAAAATTATCAAATGCTTTTGTATTGACATTGATGCGACTAAAACCGCTCTTTTGCTTGAGCTAAACCGTAATACCATTAACCGTTGGTTTGCCATTTTTAGACAAGAAATCTATGAATACCAAGCCAACCAAAAACGCCTATTATACGGTGAAGTAGAGCTTGATGAAAGCTACTTTGGAGCAAAAAGACAACGTGGCTATCACGGTAAATTAAAACGTGGTCGTGGTACACTAAAACAACCTGTTTTTGGTATCTTTGAGCGAGATGGTAGAGTTTATACTGAAATCATACCAGATTGCTCTAAAACAACCCTACAGGCTGTGATAACAGGCAAAGTATCTGTTGATAGTATTATTTACTCAGACGGTTGGCGAGGTTATAATGGCTTGGTTGATGTAGGCTATGACAAACATTTTAGAGTAAATCACTCAAAAAATGAATTTGCTCATGGCAGATGTCATATCAATGGCATTGAAAGTTTTTGGAGCTTTACCAAAAGACGACTTGCTAAGTTTAATGGCGTAACTGCCAATTTTGAGCTTCACTTAAAAGAATGTGAATGGCGTTGGAATAAAGATATTGATGAGTTACAACGCCATTTGTGGAGTTTGATTAAGTGATTTTTTTTATTTTGCTAGTCTAGAGCCT
>JBGXSA010000052.1:0-37439 GCA_041811915.1 Moraxella sp.
TTTATCAATTTCTTTTAAGTTATTGATAATTAACGAGTTTTTAATGTATCGCTTCGTTGTGAGTGCGTATTATACGCGAATATTTTTAGGTGTCAAGGGGTTTTTTGGGAAATTTTTAGATTTTTTTTGGTATTTGCTAAGATTTGAGCTAAAAATGGTATAATGTAAGTTCAGATTTTGCTAAATAATGCTACTATTATGTTGGAGAATGATTATGTTATCAACATTTATTCCTATATTTTTGATTACTTTTGGGGTATTTGTTTTGTTTTTTATTTTTATGGCGATTGGTTATTTGGTTAAAAAACAACCACTTAAGGGTTCTTGTGGTGGTGTGGCAACCTTAATGGGAGATGAATTTTGCCAGTTTTGTGGTAATGACCCCAATAAATGCGAAAGCCTAACTGAAGACGACAAGCAGCGCCTTGCAAAAGCATCCAATCTGGGCAAGCAAATCTAGGTAAATTAAGTACAGCCATGATAAAATTTTCAAAATTTGGTGATAAATTCACTGAGCGCAGCGGTATTTTGCAGCTGATGGACGATTTGGGCAACGCTCTAAAAAGCGACAAACCCATCAATATGCTGGGCGGTGGCAATCCTGCCTTTATTCAAGAAGTTAATGATGTTTATTTGCAAACCTTAACTGCCATCACACAAAGCGAGCAGGATTTGTATCAAAATCAAGCCATTGACAGTGTTTGTAATTATTCCACACCACAAGGCGACAAGGCTTTTATTGATGGCTTGGTGTCTTTTTTTAACCGTCATTATGATTGGCAAATCAGCGCTCACAACATTGCCCTGACCAATGGCTCTCAAAATGCCTTTTTTTATTTGTTTAATTTATTTGGTGGGCAATTCGCTGACGGTACAAATAAATCCATCTTGTTGCCGCTTGCGCCAGAGTATATTGGTTATGCCGATGCGCACATTGAGGGCAAGCACTTTATCGCTGTTGAACCTGACATTGAGTTTGTGGCACACGAGGGACAAACAGGATTTTTTAAATACCACATTAATTTTGACAAATTAGAAAACTTGCCCGATTTACAACAAGGAAAAATTGGTGCGATTTGTTGCTCACGCCCAACCAACCCAACAGGCAATGTGCTGACCGATGAAGAAATGGCAAAACTTGACGCCATTGCGCGCAAATTTGGCATTCCTTTAATCATAGACAATGCTTATGGCATGCCATTTCCCAACATCATTCACACCAAAGCCACTTTGACATGGCACGACAACATCATTTTGTGCTTTAGCTTATCAAAAGTAGGCTTGGCAGGAGTGCGCACGGGGATTGTCATCGCTCATCCTCAAATCGTACAAGCCATCAGCAGTCTAAATGCCGTCATCAATCTTGCGCCCACACGCTTTGGGGCTGCAATTGCAACGCCTTTGCTTGATAATGATGCACTCATTAATTTATCTTTTGATTGCATTCGTCCTTTTTATGCCAAACAAGCCAAACTTGCCATTGCGCTGCTTAAACAGCAATTTAAAGAGCTGCCACAAGTCAAAATTCATAAACCCGAAGGGGCGATTTTTTTGTGGATTTGGTTTGAGAATTTGCCCATCAGCACTCAACAGCTGTACGAAATTTTAAAACAAAAGGGCACGCTCATCATTCCAAGCGAGCATTTTTTTGTAGGACTTGATACCACTCATTATCGTCATGCTCATGAGTGTATTCGCATGAGCATTGCTCAAGATGACGACACTTTACAAAAAGGTATTCTTTGTATTGGTGAGGTGGTGCGTGATTTGTATCATAATTAATAATTATTGAAATATCAATAAGTTACTGTGATACAACAGCCGTTGATTTTTTTAATAAACAATAATAAAACCCATCACCACCGTTTTCATCAAGTGGCAGGCATTGATAACCAATGCTTTGTTTTAGTTGACTTGGTAATTTTAAGGCAAACGCCACAGGCTCGGCATTGGCATTGTTGATTAAAAAATGCTCAATTTGTGCCGTATTTTCTGCTTTGATGAGTGAACAAGTAATATATAACAAATAACCACCCACCGCAACCGATTGCCAAAGATTTTGCAAAATTTTGGCTTGTAATTGGGCTGTATTGTCAATATCGCTGTCATTTCTAAGTAGTGTAATGTCAGGATGACGGCGAATGACGCCCGTTGCCGTGCATGGTGCATCCAAAATAACAACATCAAATGATTTTTCACCCTTAAAGCTTGTGCCATCTGCACAAAGAATTTGAAGATTATCGCTGTTTAATTGTAGGCGGTTTAAATTGTCATGCACACGTTTTAGGCGGTTTTTGTCATTATCTAGGGCAGCGATGCTTGGACAAAAATCGTTAAATTGTTCCACATGAAACAGCTCAAGCAATTGAGCCAATTTTCCCCCTGGTGCGGTGCAAGCGTCTAAAATGGTGGGATTTTTGGCTAAATTTGGCAAAACAAACTCCGCCAAAACAGCACCACAAACTTGAGCGTGCAAATCCTGTACCGACACCCAGCCATCGCTGAATTTTGGCAGATTGCTAATTTTTAGGTTGTCCATGAGACGAATGGCGGTATGATTGCCCACACCGATATTGACGATATCGTGAGTAATGTTTTCACGGTTTAACAACTCGCTGTATTGCAAAGTAGTGCAAAACTTACTATTAACACGCAAAAAAATCGGTGCCGATTTGCGTAAATTTTGACCCAACTTTTCGTAATTATCAGCCCAATCTTGCTTTAAAATTTTTGCCAAATGATTGGGTAGACTGTGATTTTTTTGCACTTTTTTGGCAAATTTATTGGGAGTTTTGGCAACTTTACGCAAAACGGCATTAACAAGACCTGCCCCATAGCCTTTGTCCAGCTCTTTAACCGCTTCCACGGTGGCATTAATCGTGGCATAATCTGGCGTATTCATATAAATAAGCTGATACAGTCCCACATTTAGGGCGGACAGTACACCTTTGTCGCTGATATCATTATCAATCAGACTTTCGCCAATGCGATTTAACGCCCACCATTGGCGTAATGTACCGATAAGAAGTTCGTGAGCAAAGCCTTTGTCGGTGTCATTGACGTTGTTTAATAAGTCATCAAGTAACACGGCAAGCGATTGTCCGTGATGAATTTGCTCAAGCGTGGCAATCACTTTGGCACGAGTGGATATTTTTTGGGTTAAAATTTTGTGGTAATCACTCATGCTTGCACCATTTCAAACACATCACCATCGTTTATTTTATCGCCATTAGCAACCTGTTCAGCGGTTAATGGCTTGCCACCTGCCCATTGCAGTTGGGTAAGGTTGATAAAATGTTGTATGCCGTCTGCACTCGTACCACACGCTACCAAAATCGCATTTTTACCCACGCTGACGACTTTGCCAGCTTGTTCGCTGGTGGTTTGGTTAAGTTTAATTGGTTTGGCGGATAAAATTTTGACACGCTCACCGTTTAAAAACGTGAACGCATTTAAGGCACGGATTTGACGATTGATATAAAACGCGTCATTTTGCCAATCAATCAAGCCTTCATTGCTGGTGATTTTTTCGGCATAATTTGCTTGGGTTTCGTTTTGTTGTTCGGCTTGCTTTTGATGGCTTGGCAAATCTTGTAGCACGGTCGCAATCGCCTCACCGCCCAACATCGCCAATTTATCATGCAAGGTCTGCGTGGTGTCGGTATCGTCAATCGGGCACGCCACTTTATAAAGCATATCGCCTGTATCCAGCCCTTGTGCCATCTGCATGATGGTAATGCCCGTGCTGTCATCGCCTGCCAAAATCGCACGCTGAATGGGGGCTGCCCCACGCCAACGTGGTAGCAATGAGGCATGGATATTCAAACAGCCAAAAGTCGGCGTATTAAGCACGCCAAGCGGTAAAATCAAGCCATACGCCGCCACAATCATCACATCTGGCTTATAAGCTACCAAAGTTTCACGTGAAACTTGCCCTTGCTCATGCTTTAAGCTAAAGCTGACAGGTTGCTCCACAGGGATGTTATGCTCCAACGCCAACTGTTTAACAGGGCTTTGAGTGAGTTTTTGCCCACGTCCTGCCTTGCGATCAGGCTGAGTATAGACCGCAACAATGTCAATATTTAATTCACGTTGCTTGTCAATCAACACCTGTAAAGCAACCTTGGCAAACTCTGGCGTACCTGCGAAGATGACACGATAAGGGGGTTTTTTCATATATGACAACTTTTATTTAATAAAGCCTAATTATTTGATAAAGCCTGATTTGATTAATAATTCCTCTGTCACACGACTGGCAGGGGTGGATTTTGCTTGCAACAACCGCTCCAAATAACGTGCCAAAATATCCACCTCAATATTGACTTTTGCACCCACTTGCCAATGCTTTGCAATATTTGTCAGTTGGGCGGTATGCGGAATGATGTTAAGACAAACAATGTCATCATTGGCTTTAATGGCGTTTGTAGTAAGGCTGATGCCATCCACCGTAATGGAGCCTTTATCGGCGGTATAACGCATAAGCTCAGAAGGCAACTTAATCTCTACATAAATGGAACGCGCATCGGCTGTCATTAGGCTTATCACACCCACGCCATCCACATGACCTGCCACAATATGCCCACCAAAGCGTGTGCTTGGCAGCATGGCTTTTTCAAGATTAACCACATCGCCCACACGCCAACTTGCCAATGCGGTTTTATTTAAAGTTTCACGTGAAACATCCACTTCATAGCTGTTGTGCTGATGGGCAACCACCGTCAAACAAATGCCATTGGAGGCAATGGAATCACCCAATTTGACATCAGCAAAATCCAAACTGTCCGAATGAATGCTCAAGCGAACATCGCCGCCTGTTGGTGCAATCTTTTGAATGGTGCCTGTTGCTTCTATAATGCCTGTAAACATAATATTCTCAAATAAATTTGGATTGTGGATAAGTTGGATTTTAAGCCTTTTATTTTGTGTGAAAACTGGGCTGATTTTTGAACTTATCCACATTTCACGCTGTGTTGTTTGATAAAATTTTTATTTGTTTAAGCGACTGATTTTATTATGTTTCATGTGAAACATAAGTCAAAATACATCAACTTATCCACAATCTAAAATTTTAGTAAATCAACACACAAAATAAGGGTGGGACTGTCATTTATCAAGCTGTGGATAAGTTATGATTCAAAGTCTTTTAAAGACCAATTTGATATCACGACCCAAGCTCTCATGCGAACTCAGCTCAAAGCGCAGCTGCTCATTGATGTGAACAAAATCCGCCAAAAACATCGGTTTTGCCTCACATCCAAGCAAACAAGGCGCTTGATAAACAATCAGCTCATCCACCAAATCTGCCAACAAAAAAGCACTGGATACACTTGCGCCTGCCTCTACCATCACATCACAAATGTGATGATTTTGTTTTAATTGCTTTAAAATCTCATGCAAAGACAGCGACTCTTGACACAGCCAAATTTTTCTATTTTGTTGATTTTTAAAGCATTCATCGGTCAAACTTAGACGCTTGCGCCTATCTAGCACCACAATCAAGGGCTGAGTGATGTCATCTAATTTCAACAACTCATCACGCACATTTAAGCTTGGAGTGTCCGCCAGCATCGTCTGGCTGCCCGTCATGATTGCGCCTGAGATTGCGCGAATCTTTTGGACGTCAGCGCGCGCGGCCTCGCCTGTTATCCACTTGGATTCGCCATTTGCCATCGCAATGCGACCATCCAAACTGCACGCTATTTTTAGGCGCACATAAGGCAATCCGCCCGCCATTGTCTTTAAAAAACCCAGATTCAACTGTCTGCTTTGTTCATCACACACCCCAACCACCACTTCAATGCCTACATTTTTTAGTTTGGCAATGCCGCCACCGCACACCTTGGGATTTGAGTCTTGGGTGGCAATCACCACTCGGCTGACATTGGCTTTGATGAGTGCATCTGCGCACGGTGGTGTGCGCCCATAATGACTGCATGGCTCAAGCGTAACATAAGCACAAGCGCCCGTCAAATCTTCACCCACTGCATTTATTGCTTGCTTGAGCGCAAAAACTTCTGCGTGTGGCTGTCCTGCCTTATAATGGTAGCCTTGTCCAATAATTTGTCCATCTTTGACAATCACACAGCCCACGCACGGGTTGGGGCGCGCTGTATAACGCCCTTTGGCTGCCAACTCAATGGCACGCATCATAAAATAACGGTCTTTTTGAATTTGCTCATTCATTGCTGTCTGCTTGTTTTGTTGTGCACGACAAATGCGATAAAGCTTGCTGAAAGGCTTCAATGTCTTGAAAATCGCGATACACGCTGGCAAAGCGCACATAAGCCACATCGTCCAGCTGTCTTAATTCGCCCATAACAATCTCACCCAAACAGCTGCTTGTGATTTCGCGCTCACCCAATTGACGCACTTTTTTTTCTATGCGACTGATCATCGCCTCAATGCTGTCGGTGCTGATGGGTCTTTTTTGTAGAGGCAACTGAATGGAGCGGCGCAATTTTTGATTATCATAAGGTTCAACGCGTCCGCTGGATTTGATGATGCGCGGCATGACCGCCTCAATGATTTCAAAAGTGGTAAAACGCTCTTGGCACGCCACACATTGACGACGACGGCGAACCTGCGCACCCTCAGCCGCCAAGCGTGAATCAAGCACTTTGGTGTCCGTTGCATTACAAAAAGGGCAATACATGAGCAGCTTTTCCTTAAATATAAATTAAGATACAAAAGATGATTTATTTACCAATACAAAAACTACCAAAAATTTTGCCAAGCAAATCATCTGCACTAAATTCACCTGTGATTTCAGCCAAGCTCATTTGTGCCATGCGCAAACTTTCTGCCACCAATTCGCCAGCATGATGAACGTGCAGCTGCTCATGCGCCTCCATAAGCGCACTTTGCACACGATGCAGCGCATCCAGATGACGCGTGCGCGCAATCAACGCATTTTCAGGCGGATGAAAACCCACTTTATCACAAATATCGTCAATCACCGTAGGCAAGCCTTGTTTTGTTTGACACGACACATACGCTATTTTATAACCGTCTATCAGTGTCGGTAAATCATTTGTATCAATCTTATCAATTTTATTGGCGATGAGCAAAATCTCATCTGGCTTTGGCAATTCACCAAACAACTGCTTGGCAAGCATCAAGGGATTATTTTCACTTGTCACATCATACACAAGCAGCAACAAATCAGCGCTGGCAATGGCTGTTTTGGCGCGATCAATACCTGCTTTTTCAACCACATCCTCTGTATCGCGTAGCCCTGCGGTGTCTGTAATGTTGATGGTCAATCCTTTTAATACCAAAGTTTCTTGCAAAATATCTCGCGTGGTGCCTGCAATGTCGGTGACAATCGCGCGCTCAGTACCTGCCAGACGGTTTAGCAGACTGGATTTGCCTGCGTTTGGTCGCCCTGCAATGACAACCGACACACCATCTCTTAGTAGTTGCCCTTGTTTGGCGCTTGCCAACACCTCATTGACTTGATTTTGCAGAGAATCAAGCTGACTGCTGATGGCGGCGTCTGCCAAAAAATCCACATCTTCTTCATCTGGAAAATCAATGGCAGCCTCCACATGCAAGCGCAAATGAATTAATAATTCTAATAATTGATTGATTTTAAAAGAAAATTCACCCGTCAAAGAACGCATTGCACCTTTGGCGGCGGCAACACTGGTGGCATCAATGGCATCGGCAATTGCTTCTGCTTGTACCAAATCCAATTTGTCATTATCAAAAGCACGCGCTGAAAATTCGCCTGCGTGCGCTTGCTTTGCACCAAGCTCATAGCAGCGCGCTAATAATTGCTGCTGCAAAATCACCCCGCCATGTCCTTGTATTTCCACCACATCTTCACCTGTAAATGAATGAGGCGCCTTAAAATACAACACAAGCCCTTCATCCAAAATGATGTTGTTGTCATCATAAAAGCGACAAAAATGCGCATGGCGCGCACGAAATAGTTCTGCACGATTGGTCAATTTTTGAGCAATGGCATGACTGTCTTGTCCAGACAGACGAATGACGCCGACACCACCGCGACCGATGGGGCTTGCGATGGCGACAATGGTGGGTTTTTGATGGGTGGTGGTGTTGGTCATAATGTCATGATACAAAAATAATCGTTTATTTTATCATTCCTACCAAAAAAAATCCCCACTAATTTTTAGTGAGGATTTGATTTGTACAATCACGTCATCAAACTCATCATTAATCGCTAAGTACTTTGGTTTGGCGTTTTTTGTATTGCTGCTCCACTTTTTTGTTGATGATGTGCTGCTGTGCCATACTAAACAAGTTGTTCACCGTCCAATAAAGCACAAGACCTGCTGGGAAAAACAACATAAACGCAGCAAAAATCAGCGGCATGATTTTCATAACTTTGGCTTGCATCGGGTCTGTTGGCTGCGGATTGAGCTGCTGCTGAACAAACATGGTAATACCCATAAAAATCGGCAAAATAAACCAAGGATCCATCGCTGACAAATCTTTAATCCACAAAATCCACGGTGCATGACGCAATTCAACCGACTCTACAAGCACCCAATACAACGCCAAAAAAATCGGCATTTGCAATAAAATCGGCAAACAACCTGCCATCGGATTGACTTTTTCTTCTTTGTAGATTTTCATCATCTCTTGGCTCATTTTCATGCGGTCATCACCAAACTCGGTCTTTAATTTTTCAAGACGTGGTGCAATTTGACGCATTTTTGCCATGGAGTAGTAGCTTTTATTGGAAATCCACATGAGCGAGATTTTGACAATGAGTGTCAGCGCAATGATGGACCAGCCCCAGTTGCCAAGCAGCTTGTGGATGTTTTCAAGCAAAATAAACAAAGGCTTTGAGATTGGCCACAAAAAGCCATAATCCACCGTTTTGTCCAGCCCTGTTGCCACAGTTTTTAGCTGCTCTTGCACTTTTGGTCCAGCATACAGCGTGTCATTTAAAGTGATTTGACGGCCTTGTGGCACATCAATGACATTGCTGTAGCCGATATAATTATCCTGCTCGGTGCTGCGCGAAAAAAACTTACGCGCATGGTCGTTTGGCGTCCACGCCGATACAAAATAATGCTGAACCATACCCACCCAGCCTTTATCGCTTGTGGTTGTCAATTCACCGTCATTAAAATTGCTAAATTTTAATTTATTATAAGGCATATTTGGCGTGCCCCACGCGCCGCCAAGATAAGTGGCAAGACCCATTGCACCTTTGTCTGCCAATCCAGGATCTTTGCTGTTATCGCGCTTTAATTGAACAAACAGCTCGCCTTGCCAATCCTTAGCGCTGGTGTTGTTGATGTTGTGACTGAGCTTGATGGGGTAGCTGTCTTTGGTAAATGTGTATGTTTTGGTAATGACAACACCATCTTTTTGGTAAGTCAGCGGCACAACAAGCTCGCTGCCATTCATCACATAGTTTGTACTTGGGCTTGTATATACTGCGCGTGCATGATTATCAATACCATCGCGCCCACCAATCAATGTCTGCGCCACATAAGTGCGTACCGTACTGTCTTCCAACAAAACCAGTGGCTCATGACTGTTTAAAGTGGCGTCATAACGATTGAGCGCACTGTACACAATATCCCCGCCGACAGGGTTGATTTTAATGTCGTACAAATCGGTTTTGACACTGATAAGCTGTGGCGCAGCTGGCGCACTGGCAGCACTGACAACCGCCGGCAAATCACCCGATGGCGCTGGCATATCCGAGGTGGTGGATGTTGTGGCAACTGTCGCCGCTGAAGATGGCGCTGGCGCATTGCCGTAGTCTTTTTGCCATGCCAAAATCAGCAAATAACTGGTAATCAACATCGCAATGATGATAAGCGTGCGAAAAATTTTTTGCATAAAAAGCCAAGCCCTTGCTATAAACAAGTTTAAAATCTAAAATAAACGTACCATTTTACACCAAAGTCATATAAATGGCTAATTTTTATAACAATTATTTAAAGCGCGATAACTGAATTTATCCATCATCACACAATGATGTTTTTGATAAGAAAGCCTATAATGATGGCGATACAACGGCAACGGCACAAAATCCACGCCACTGCCGCCAAACGGATGGCAGCGGCTTAGGCGCCGAACGATTAAATAAAGCGCTTTTGGCAGTGTATGCCAAGACAATGCAGTTTTGGCATAACAAGAACAGGTGGGATAAAAGCGACAACGCGGCGCAAGCAAAGGGCTGATGACCGTCTGATAAAACACAATCAATAACAATAAAAATTTTTTCATTGCGCTTGGTTTTTTGATTGCTGCAGTTTATTAAAAATCATTTGTAATTCATGATGAATCAATTGTTTTTTGGCGGCATTATCAAGCTCGTCTTTATTTGGCAGACGCATTTTGACAATCAACACCACATCAACTTGAGCAATTTTGTGCTGGTGATGACGAAAAATTTGTCTTGTAATGCGCTTGACCAGATTGCGGTCGGTGGCATTTTTAAGCTTTTTTTTGGTAATGGCAAGTCCAAGCCGCGGATGATTGTTTGTGTTGTTCGCCACAAACAACAAAAAATGCGTGCTGTGGATTTTTTTGATGGGATTGTCAAAAACGTGCTTAAACTGTGCAGGTGTCAGCAGTCGTTTTGATTTATCAAAGCCATAACAAGTGGGCGTGATGGGTGGTGTCATAAATTAAAAGCGGTTTATTAAGCGGTGATGATTTGTATTTATGGATGTCTTGTATTTATGGATGTATTGTAAGCTGCAAAAGCAATCACTCTTAAAACAAATTATAAATTTGACAAGCAAAGCAAATAGTGTATCACAAATACGTCTGTATGGGATTAAAAGTTGTGGTAAAATTTTCCATTGAACAAAAATCTATAGGGCGTCCTGACATTTCGTATTTGCCATTAAAATCAAGAAAAATCGTAAGTATTTTCAAGGAAAATTGCGAAGTTGATATTGAAATACAACCACGCAATTTGACGATAAAAATCAAGATTTAGCCATTTTTAAGGCAAAAACGCTATATTATTTGTAAATTATTGCTAAATTGTTAATAGTGTTATGAAGTGTCAGGATGACCTAAATAAAAAGGCAATAAAAAAGCACCCAAAGGCGCTTTTTTGATAGGTCTTTGATTATTTAATCAAAAAATGACTTATACAGTCAAACGATGACGACCTTTGGCACGGCGACGAGCCAATACTTGACGACCGTTTTTGGTTGCCATGCGAGCACGAAAACCGTGAGTACGTTTGCGTTTGATTACGCTTGGTTGAAATGTACGTTTCATAATGCACCATAATTTAAAGAAAAATTAAAGCTTTTATCACTAAAAGCAACTAAACTAAATAACGCCCAATTTTATCAAAAGCTGTGTTAAAAGTCAAACATTGCTTGTGATTTTATCTGACAAGGTTACAGTTTTTGCTTATGATATGCTGCCTTTTAAAGACAACCCAACTTGTGTTAAAGATGTGATAAGCTTAACATCAAAGTGGATTAAAAGCAAATACTTTTAGATTTATCCACAGATTTTTTTCACGCTAATTATATAATATATAAAAATATAATAACAATAATAATGAGTTAAAAAATCTGTGGATAATACAAAATTTTTATTAAATTTCAATAAATTAAACTATGGATAAAATTGTTATAAACTTGTGATAATATTGTGGATTAATCCCAATAAAAAGTTATCCACAGTATTTTTAACAAAGTTATCCACAGATTTTTATCTTGTCAAATAACAAGTGATGTGCTATGATTTGCGCCTACAAAAAAAGCAAATTGACTAATTTTTAGCGTCACTTTAAAATGAATGAAGGTATTTTCATGGCAAATGGTCTTGTATCAGCACACACCACTCAAGAACAGACTGCTGTTGGCTTGTCCGTGCAAGAAGACTTATTGAAGCTGTCTGATACAAGCGATGATGTCAGTCCAGTTTGGCAACGCTGCTTGGATGATTTGCGATACGAGATTGATGAGGTGGAATTTAAACAGTGGATACTGCCCTTAAAAGCTTATGAAGACAAGCAAAAACTTGTGCTGCTTGCCATTAATAGTTTTTTTGTGACGCGCATTCACAAAAATTATCTTGCTCTCATCAAAGAGCTTGTCAAAAAACACAGCCAAGACAGCATTGATGAGGTGGTGGTGACTCACAGCCATCCATCTGCTTTTGACTCAAAAGACACCGAAAATAAATCAGTCAAAAAATCTGCACCAACACAGCAAGCACAATCACAAAAGTCGGTGCAACTAAACCCAAGCTACACTTTTGATGCTTTTGTCAAAGGCAAATCCAACGCACTGGCTTATAATACTTGCTATGAAATGGCAAAAAAAGCCCAAAACAGCTCATACGCTTCTTTGTTCATTTATGGATCGTCAGGGCTTGGTAAAACACATCTCATGCAATCGGTGGCGCATCGCTACCAAAAAGCAGGCAGAGCGTTTTGTTATTTTAGCTCAGATACGCTTATGAATGAGATTGGTAAGGCTTTGTTTAATAAAAAAATCCTTGAATTTCAAGAAAGTGTGTTGTCGGCAGAATTGCTGATTGTAGATGACATTCATGCAATCAAATCCAAAGACAAGCCAAAACTTGCCGAGATTTTTATTAATTTGTATGATGGTTTTATTCAGTCTGGCAAGCGTGTGATTTTGGCATCTGATAAGCCGCCTATGGACATGGAGGGCTTTGATTCACGCTTTTTGTCGCGCTTTGCCGAAGGGCTGACGGTGGTGATTGATCCGCCCGAGATAGAAACGCGCGTGAACATTTTGGAGAAAAAAGCGGCGGTGTTGCAGCTTGAATTGCCCAAAGAATGCGCCATTTTTATTGCACAAAACACGCCACCAGATGTGCGACATTTGGAGGGTGCACTCAAAAAAGTGCACGCACACGCCACCATGCTTGGTGAAGCGGTGGATTTGTCATTGATTCGCAAAGCCTTAAAAAACCATTTGATTGCGCGCGCCAGATCAATTAATGGCGATAACATCAAAGATATGGTGGCTGAATATTATGGCGTTTCTGTCAAAGAGTTGGTTGGCAAAAAACGCGCGCGCCACATCGCACGCCCAAGACAAATGGCGATGGCGCTCATGCGCGAATTTACCGATGACAGTTTTCCAGACATTGGGCAAGCTTTTGGTGGACGCGACCACACAACCGT
This sequence comes from Moraxella sp., assembly GCA_041811915.1. Classification (GTDB taxonomy): domain Bacteria; phylum Pseudomonadota; class Gammaproteobacteria; order Pseudomonadales; family Moraxellaceae; genus Moraxella. The sequence goes on from JBGXSA010000052.1 coordinate 13,124, forward strand.
CATGCATGCGTGTGAAAAAGTGGCTGAACTGCGCCAAGAAGACCCTGTTTTTGACAAAGATTATCAAGCGCTGGCATCCACTTTGCAGTTTAATTGATTTGCAGTTTGATTAGCGCATTAAACTTAACGCCATTCTCAGGATTTAAACCGTTTTCGTAGGTTGGCGTTGAGCGAAGCGAAACCCAACATTTTAACTCATTGATTTTATTTAAAATTTATCAAAAAATTGTTGGGTGTCATTCTTTCGCCGAGCTTACAAACAATTTATTTTTTATAAAAAATCAATGAGTTAAATAAAGTTGAGAATGGGGTTAAAGTTGTATATTTTAAACATGTCTTGAACTGCTGTCAGTAAGTCCATAATACGTCTTGATTAAACCCAGCACCGCCACAATATAGGCGGTGTTTTATTTCCCAATGATTATAATTATGTCTATTTTTAACTTTTTTGAACATCGCTTAAATCCCTATCCTGATGATGATTATGAGTTACCGACCGATAATTTTTTGAAATTTTTATGGGCGTGTACTAAAGGGCTTCGTGGCTGGATTTTTACGCTCATGTTTTTGACGGCACTGATTGGCGTGTACGAAGCCATGCTGTTTGCGTGGATTGGTAATCTTGTGGATTGGCTTGGCAGTTATACGCCTTCGCAATTATTCGCCGAAAAAGGCACGCTGTTGATGATAATGGCGGGTGTACTCTTAATAAGTCCTTTGGTTGTGGGCTTAAGCTCGCTCATTCATTTTCAGACCATTCAAGGCGTATTTCCCATGCAAATGCGTTGGCGATTTCACCGTCAAATGCTTGGGCAATCCATGCAGTTTTATCAAGATGAATTTTCGGGTCGTGTATCGGCAAAGGTGATGCAAACTGCACTTGCTGTGCGTGAAACGATTATGACGATTGCCGATATGTTTGTGTATGTCATTGTTTATTTTGTCAGCAGTGGCGTGATTTTGGCGAATTTGGACAGTTTATTATTGTTGCCTTTTGTGCTGTGGTTGGTGCTGTTTGTGGCAACCATCAGCTATTTTATCCCAAAACTTAAACATTCCGCCAGTCGCCAAGCAGACGCACGTGCCTTGATGACAGGACGCATTACAGACGCTTATTCTAATATTATGACGGTCAAATTGTTCAGTCATTCACGCCGTGAGCTGTCTTATGCCAAAGACGCCATGCACCAGTTTATGGGGACGGTGCATGAGCAAATGCGTTGGGTGAGTAAGCTTGAGCTTGTTAATCACACCATTAATGTGCTACTTGTTGGCAGTACGGCGGTGCTTGGCGTGTATTTGTGGGCGTATCAAAACTTGAGCGTGGGGGCGATTGCGGCAGCGACGGCTATGGCACTGCGTTTAAATGGCTTGACGCATTGGATTATGTGGCAGACAGCAAGTTTGTTTGAAAATATTGGTACGGTACAAGACGGCATGAAAACACTGTCAAAACCCCATACTGTCGTGGATAAGCCAAATGCTGGCGAGCTTAGCGTCAATAAGGGCGAGATTATCTTTGAAAATGTGGATTTTAATTATGGCAAATCGGATGTGAAATTGCTGGATGATTTTAATCTACACATCAAAGCGGGTGAAAAAATTGGCTTGGTGGGGCGTTCAGGTGCAGGTAAATCAACGCTTGTGAATTTATTGCTTAGATTTTATGATGTGAATGATGGTAAAATTTTGATTGACGGTCAAAATATTGCCGATGTCACCCAAGAGTCTTTGCGTCAGCATATTGGCATGGTAACCCAAGACACCAGTCTTTTGCACCGCAGTGTGCGTGATAATATCGCCTATGGCAAGCCTGAGGCGACCGATGATGAGATTTGGCAAGCGGTACAAAAAGCGCATGCCGATGAATTTGTCACCCATTTATCCGATGTCAAAGGCAGAACAGGGCTGGATACTCAAGTGGGCGAGCGTGGGGTTAAGCTGTCTGGCGGTCAGCGTCAGCGGATTGCCATTGCGCGAGTTATGCTCAAAAATGCACCGATTTTGCTGTTGGACGAGGCGACATCTGCCCTAGACAGCGAGGTGGAGCACGCCATCACCACAAGTTTGAACGACATGATGGCAGGCAAAACTGTGATTGCCATCGCTCACCGCCTATCCACCATTGCCTCTATGGATAGACTGGTCGTTATGGATAAAGGGAAAATTGTAGAAATGGGTAGTCATGAAGAATTGCTTGCCAAAAATGGCGTGTACGCACGACTGTGGGCAAGACAAAGTGGTGGATTTATTGGCAAAGAAGATTGATTGTTCCATGTGAAACCACAAAAACTCCATTTTAGATTGATTCTAAATTTAGATTGATTTTAAAGTTGATATGAAAAACTAGACTGATGGTAATGTTAAAAAAACGGCAATGATTTAAATCTTGCCGTTTTTGATTGGGGTGTTGAAATATTAAAAGTTAATGTTTCATGTGGAACAGTTAAGCATTGGCGGTTTTTTCGCGTTGCTTGATGACTTTTTTGACTTTATCGCGCGCGCGCGTTTGTTTTAATTGGGACAAATAATCCACAAACAACACACCATTTAAATGATCCATTTCATGCTGAATACACACTGCAAGTAAGCCATCGGCCTCCACCTCAAAAGCTGTGCCATTTGCATCAAGTGCATTGATTTTGACGCGGCAAGGGCGCAAAATGTCATCATACACCTCAGGAATGGACAAGCAGCCCTCTTGATAGGTGCATTTTTCGTCAGTTAATGGCGTAACGGTTGGGTTGATAAAAACTTGCGGCGCCTTTGGCTCGTCTTCTTTTGCCAAATCCATGACAATCACTTGCACATGACGGTCCACTTGAGTGGCAGCAAGCCCAATACCACGCGCATCATACATGGTTTCAAACATATCCTCAATGAGCGTGCGAATGTCATCATCAATGACATCAACTTTGGCTGCGATGGTGCGCAAACGAGGGTCAGGATAAGTCAATATTGCAAGTCGTGCCATGATAAAATTGCCACCCTATAAAAATTTGTCATTATCAATGCTTAAAAGTATCAACACTAAAAGCGTCAATTTTTGAAAGCTTAAAAGTTTGAAAGCTTAAAAAGTTGTACAAGCGTTTTTTAAGTAATCACCTTGTTATTTAAGGCGATGGATTATTGAGATGGTTGGGACGTGTCAAACATCAACACAGCCCAAACAATCTATTATAAATCAAAATCCATAATAAAGCAAAAATCCTAAAGTTTTTGGTTTGTTGGTTATTTTTATTGGTATTTTTTAAATAGCAAATTAAAACATCAATGTAAAATGCTTTATAGTTAAAATAAAAAAGCCAAAATCACACAATTACACGCTTTAATCAATTGTTACCTTTTATAAAAATTGGCTTTGAATGATTAGTCCTTGAATTGTCAAACCAAATTGCAAAAAATAGACCAAATTTTGCTTGCTAAATTTGGGGCGTTTGTTATGATAAAAGAGCAAATGAGTGTATTTTAAGATATTGATTTTTATTATATTTATAGATAAATTAATGATGAATTACGACAGAATCTCACAAAAATTGGCAATCTTGGCGGATGCCGCCAAATACGATGTGTCCTGCTCGTCCAGTGGTGGCAATCGCAAAAATGAAGGCGGTCTTGGCGATTCGTCCAAATCTGGCATTTGTCACAGTTATACCGAAGATGGTCGCTGTGTGTCTTTATTAAAAATTCTTTTTACCAACCACTGCATTTATGACTGTGCCTACTGCACCTCACGGCGTAGCAATGACACGGCACGTGCCGCCTTTACGGTGGAAGAGGTGGTGGATTTGACCATGGAATTTTATCGGCGTAATTATATTGAAGGGCTTTTTTTGTCGTCAGGGATTTTTAAAAATGCCGACTACACGATGGAGCGGCTGGTGCGTGTTGCCAAAGAGCTGCGTTTGACGCACCGTTTTCATGGTTATATTCACCTAAAAACCATCCCAGGGGCATCTGATGAGCTGATGAAAGAGGCGGGGTTATACGCCGACAGATTGTCTGTAAATATGGAAATTCCGACCATCTCAGGGCTTGCACTGTTGGCACCTGAAAAAAACCACAACGACATGAAAGCGCCCATGCAGACGGTGCAGACGCAAATCGCTGTGTTTAAAGACAGCAAAAAATACCACAAGCATACGCCAAAATTTGTGCCAGCAGGGCAATCCACTCAATTCATCATCGGTGCAACAAATGACAATGACCATCAAATCATTCGTCTGTCCAGCCATTTTTATCAACAATACGATTTAAAACGCGTTTATTATTCTGGCTATGTGCCCATGCTTGAGGACAGCCGCTTGCCAAGCAAAAACACGCCTGTGCCTTTTGTGCGTGAAAACCGCTTGTATCAAGCCGATTGGCTCATGCGTTTTTATCAGTTTGATGCCGATGAGATTTTGGATAAGGATAATCCGTTTTTGGATTTAGAATGCGACCCCAAGCTAGCTTGGGCGATACGCCACAAAGATAATTTTCCTGTTTGCATTCAAACCGCCCCCTATAAGATGATTTTGCGTATACCAGGTGTGGGCGTCAAAAGTGCCAAAAAAATCGTACAAGCACGCAAATTTACAACGCTCACACTGGATGATTTAAAAAAATTTGGCGTAGCGACCAACCGTGCCAAGTATTTTGTGTCGCTGCGTACACCCAACCCAGCACTGAAATTGTTGCAGGCGGACAATTTTCGTCAAATCGTTTTGGGTACAACAACAAGCAAATTTCAAAAAAACAATCAGCTGGAATTGTTTGGATGATGCTTGTTTTTGATGACAGTTTTGATGGGTTTTTGACGGCTGTTTTTGACAGCTATGCCCATCACTATGATGTGCATAAAATCGTCGCCAAGCATGATTTTGTGCCTGATTTTTTGATGGAACATCGCTGTATTGATACCGATTTGGATAAATCAGCACGGGTTTGGCAGAAAGTCAAACAAATTTTTGGCAAAGACAGTCATTTGATTTTGTGGGCATTTTTATCAGAAAAAGCCGATATTTATACGCATTTGTATCAAATCATCCGCCAAAAAATCACCCATCCACACATAGATATTCTTGCCAATCACACCGATGAGGCGGTGAGCAGCTTTCATCAAGCGGTCAAGGTGGTGGGGCGTGAACGCCATCGCATGCAAGCATTTGTGCGGTTTGAGGATACGGTGGCGGATGTTTATTTTGCCAAAATTTGTCCTGATTTTAATGTCTTACCGCTGATTGTTAATTTTTTTGCCAAGCGATTTGCCGACCAAAATTGGCTGATTTTTGATGAAAAACGTCATTTTGGCGTTTATTATAACAAGGATAATCAAAAGCTTGTGGAGGTGGTGGATGTGGATGAATTTATGTTCACTCAATCCAAGCGGTTACACAGTGCCAACGAGATGGCGTATCAAAAGCTTTGGCAGACTTATTTTAAACACGTTACCATCGCCGAACGCAAAAACCTAAAACACCACATTCAACAAATGCCAAAGCGTTATTGGCGTTATTTGACCGAAAAGCAGGGATTGTAAAAGCCTTAGAATAAGGCTTTTGGGTAATTTTAGGATATTTTCAAGCTTTAAACCGTTTTGTAAGTTAACGCTCCACGATAGCAAAACCCAACATGATTTAAATATTGATTTGATTTAAATTTATCAAAAAATTGTTGGGTGTTATTTTTTCACCCAACTTATCTTTCACTCAACTTACCTTTCATCCAACTTATAAAAACTCATTTTTTTATAAAAATGAACAAGTTAAATAAAGTTGAGAATAAGTTATTAGAATATCCTAACACTTATTATTCTAAGTATTCGCATTTACCATTTTTTGAACAACAATGAGCCGTTGGTGCCACCAAAGCCAAAGCTGTTGCTGATGGCATAATGGACATTATCCACCTTGCGAGCGGTATGGGCGATATAATCCAAGGTGCATTTTTCGTCAGGATTGTCCAAATTGATGGTCGGTGGCAGGATTTGGTGTTGCAAGGCGAGCACGGTGATGATGGCTTCAACCGCCCCTGCTGCCCCAAGCAGATGTCCTGTCATGGATTTGGTGGAGCTGACCAAAATCTCATCGCCAAACACACTGGCAATGGCACAGCTTTCGGCAACATCGCCTGCTGGCGTGCTCGTGCCGTGGGCGTTGATGTAACCGACCTTGTCGGCAGTCAGCCCTGCATCAGCCAAAGCGTTTGTCATGGCACGCTTAGCCCCTGCACCATCGCTTGGCGGTGCGGTGATGTGGCTTGCGTCATCACTCATGCCAAAACCTGCCACCTCTGCCAAGATGGTCGCACCTCGAGCTTTGGCGTGGGCAAGGTTTTCTAGCACCAACGCACCTGCACCATCACCAAGCACAAAGCCGTCTCGGTCTTTGTCAAAAGGACGAGAGGCTCGTGTCGGCTCATCGTTGCGTGTGGATAGGGCGTGCATTGCCCCAAAACCTGCCATGCCAAGCGGCGTAGAGGCTTTTTCGCTGCCGCCAACCAACACCGCATCCAAATCCCCATAAGCAATGAGCCGTGCCCCAAGCCCGATGGCGTGTGTGGAAGTGGTGCACGCTGTGGCTGTGGCAAGATTGGCACCTTTGAGGTTGTGTTTGATGGCAAGCAGTCCTGCTGGCATATTGACAATCGCCCCTGGTATGATGAAAGGATTGATTTTTTTGACGCCTTGATTGCTCAAAGTGGCATAAGACTGCTCAATGGTGCCAATCCCACCAATGCCAGAACCCATCACCACGCCAAACCGCTCGCTTGGTACGTTGATGGGCAAGCTGTCGCCTGTTGTGCTGTCGGTCAAGCCTGCTTGATACAAAGCTTGGGCGGATGCCGCCAGTGCATAATGCATAAAAGTATCAAAACGGCGAACCTCTTTGGCACTCATATATGTCTTGGCATCAAAGTCTTTGACCAGCCCTGCAATCTGCGAGCGAAATTCATTGATATCAAATCCGCCAACATCAAAACCATCGGCATTTACATCCAACCGCTCAATACCGCTGACACCTTGGCTAATATTTGCCCACAACGCTGCAATGTCATTACCCACAGGGCTAATCACTCCCATGCCTGTAATGACGACTCGCTCATTGTCTGGACGGTCAAAATGGGGCGTTTTTGCTTGCATGGCTATCCTTATCAATTCAACCTATATCATCGCCTTATTTTAGCATGATTTTTTAAAAACTAAAGTGTACATTTGTAATAGCATAAATCTGTTTGTATTTATTTGCCGTGGCGTTCTTTTAGTTTGGCAATGACATCTGTCCACGCCAAGTCGCCATCTTGCAGCAGCACGGTCAAATGATACGCCAAATCCGCCGCCTCGCTGATGGTTTCTTCACGGTCTTTGACGGTGGCAGCAAGGGCGGTTTCCACGCCTTCTTCGCCGACCTTTTGGGCGATACGCTTGGTGCCTTTGGCGTATAGGCTTGCGGTATAAGAGCTGGCTGGGTCAGCTCCCTTGCGTGCGGCAATCAGTCGCTCCAGTTTGGCAAAAAATACCCAATCAGGCTCATCTGTCAGCCCAAAAAAGCAGCTGTCCGCCCCTGTGTGGCAGGTTGCACCTACAGGGTCTGCCAAGATGAGTAAAGCGTCATTGTCGCAATCTAGGCTCATGCCCACAACATTCAAAAAATTGCCCGATGTTTCGCCCTTTGTCCACAATCTGCCCTTGGTGCGTGAAAAAAAGGTGACTTTTTTTTCGGCGAGTGTTTTGTCCAAAGCCTCGGGATTCATATAGCCAAGCATCAGCACTTGGCAAGTGTTGGCGTCTTGGACGATGACGGGCAACAGATTGTCCACTTTTTGCCAGTTGATTTGGTTTTGCATGTTATTTTTCCTTATCGTGGGGTGTGTGTTTTGTGCATATTATCATAAAAAAGATTGCTCCAATGCCAATAAAAAACGCTTGCGTTCAGCCTTCACCATTTGCAGATGGTTTGATTATTTCATATCAAAACGATAGTTATTCACCACCACAGTTATGCACCCAAATACCTGCTTCGCCAACAAAGTAGGTATGGGTATCGGCGACTTCAATATTATAGACGGTCATGGTCAGTGGACCTTCGCCTTCTGCCCATGTGATGGTGTCGGGGTCTATCCAACCACCTGTGCGGAAACCATAGAACTCTGCCCTATCACGGTGTTCTGCTGGAGTTTGGTCAAGGAGATTTTGTTTCCAGTTTTGATTTTTTGCAAATATTTTAGATAATACAGGCGCATATTGAGTTGATTGAATATCCTGTTTACCAGTTGTAAGGTCAATTAAATACCCATATGCTTTACCTGCATCTTCATCATAGTAAGGAATGAATCCTTTATTTTCTATATTAGTAGTGAATATAGGCGTTAGACATGATGAATCATTTTCATAACCTCTACCTAGTACTGGACTATATAGATGCCCATCTTTTGAGATAACTATATCATCTGTAGTAAGGTCTTTTGCCTGTACCCAACCCCTATTTTGTGTCCAAAATGGATGTGATTCTGTTAATAATAGAGAAATATGGTAGTAGGGCAAATTTAATAACTCAACCCCTAGTCTTATTTTTTCTCTCATAGGTAAACTTGAATCAATATATCTTTCAAAATCTAAAACATAGACAGAAGCATTTTCAGTTTTTATGACATTTGTAGCTTTATTAAATATTTTTTCCTTATTAGTACCGTTATCCTTTTCACTTCTTGATAATATTTTATCCCCAATTTTTATCTGCTCTATTGGTACAAGCCCTTTCTCAGTATGCACCAATGTGCCACCCACAAAACACGCATGACTAGATGTTAAGCTATTAGAATCTTTAAACGACTGTTGCCGTCTGTCTGCCATGTTCATAAACTCTGATGAGTTGACAAAATCACGTTCTGGACGGTTGATATCATGGGCTAATTTAGCTTTCCCTTGATTTTGTAATGGCGTATAAGTTGCATTCATCATTTTAAAATCTCCTTTTTGATTGCTTATACCCAATCTTTGATTGAGTATTTTGAGTATAAGCTGGCTGTGCTTGCATTTGTGGTGTTGTGGGACTTATCTAGCCAAGTGCTGATAGCGATTGAATTAGATAAATGTTAATCAACAGACACCCAATTTTCCACCACAAGCTCAAATTCTGCAAAGTCTTTTTCGTTATTGCTCACCAAAACGAGCCCAAGCGACATGGCATGACTGGCAATCAGTGTATCAAAACTGGCTTTGTGCTTGCCTGATTGCATGAGCCTACCAAACATCTCCCCTGCCTTGTCATCAAAGGGCAAAATCTTGATGGCGGCTGACAGTTTATCAAAGGCTTCTTTGGATTGATGGATAGTTAAGCCACGCTGAAGTTCTGCCCAAGTAATCGCACTCATCACCACTTCACCGACAAAGCATTGGCTAAATCGCTCCACCACGCTTGGTGGTGTATGTTTCATTAGATAAATGCAAATATTAGTATCTAGCATATATTTGGGGGCGATTACCATGAGCGTTCATTCTCCACCAAAGTATCACGCATAAACTTAGACTCACCGCCTTGTCTGTCTTGTTCTATGGCTTTGCCAAGTTCGGCAAATAAGGCAGGGGCATTTGCCAATGTTTTGATAGGCTCAATGATGAGTTTGTCGTCTTGTTTGGTGATGCTGACAGGGACATTTGGCTCAAAGGCAAAGGCTTTGGGCAGGCGAACCGCTTGAGAATTACCCGAAATAAAAGGCATGGTAATCATCGCTATGCTCCTTGATTGGTTGTATATCCATCAGTATATACTTATTAATTGATAAAAACAATAAAAAATGACACAATCGCTACAGGCTGTGCTATTTTTTATATCAAAACGATCGCTATTCACCACCACAGTTATGCACCCAAATACCTGCTTCGCCAACAAAGTAGGTATGAAAATCTTCTACTTCAAGATTATAGACTGCTGTACTAAAGAAACTGGTACTTGTATAAATATCTGTGACATTTATCGCATCAACAAGTTCTAAACTAATGTCCTCACATTCGTAACTTACATCATATACATCTCCCCAACTTTCAAATGTTTGCACTTTAATCTCTTTAGGCGTTGAAATTAATATTGCATCAATATCAGGTCTAGAATTCTCTTGCATACAATGCCCAATTTTCTCAAAAGGGCTTAAAGATTTTAGAAAAGTAAGATTTACATCAGATATTTCTATATCAAATACTGGATAAGCAGAAACAATTGTCATTGTGAACCCATATTCCATGATGACCTACAAAATAGGTATGATAGTCTTCTACTTCGATGTTATACACATTATCGACATAATATTTGTCATCACCCTCCCCATATATATCAGAGGTCCATTCAAACTCTTTTCGATTAGGATTTGTATTAGAATACTCGTGCGAGGAATCAATATCTAAATCTATAAAATTTTGGCTATTATCCCATAAACCTTCATCGAGAGTATCTTTCCAGACTTTAGCATTTTTCAAGATTTTAGGTTCACCATTTCTAAAATCAATTAGGGAAAATATCTCTCCGTAGTAATCATTGATTTCACAAGTCTGTAATGCTACACCCTCTAAGTTAGTTTTATATAATGGAGTAGCAAAGGTATTCAAACTCACATCGTAGATCGGTTTAGAATCCTTACTTACCAGCGAGTAGTCTACATCAAGATTCTTTTGAAAATTAGAGACTGCTAATTCATTCGCAGGCAACCAACCCTTTTCTTTAGTCCAAAAAGCGTGATTTTCAGTGCAGTAAATAAAGTAGAGACCAGCATATTCGGATTCTGTTGGCACAGCACTCTCGTTTTTTATTTCAAGAACTCTTTGAGAGTCAATATTTTCCTTTAAAGTATTAAAAGCTACTCTAATAATTTTTTGTTTCTCTTTTGAAGCAAATGTATTTAAAACTCGTTTATAAGCAAGCTCACCATCTGGTTGATCTTCATGGCGTGATAAGACCATATCACCAACTTTTAATTTTTCAATAGGCACTAACCCCTTATCAGTATGTACTAGTGTACCCGCCACAAAACAGGCATGGCTAGATGTTAAGCCTGTAGTTTCTTTGGTTACTGTTTTCATAAATAAACCTTTTACAAAAGTAAATTTGTTTTACCACAATTATCGTTATGTACCCATAGCTTATCAAAGATATAATAAGTGTGGTTATCTGCTACTTCAAAATTATACACCGTATCCCGTCGTGGATTGTCTGTAACATAAATTTCACCTTTACCTTCAATATGAACTGGACTGTAGCTACTTCGTCCATCTAACAATTCAGTACAATCACCATTTTCACTATAGACTTGAAATGTATATTGTGATTTTTTATTTTTATCAGCAAACTGGTCTAAATGAGTAACACTGGTAAATCCCAATGATGCTTTTACATCAGCATGGTTGGTTTGGTATTCAGGACAGGATAAGATGACATAGGCTTGATATCCTTCCTCCTTCATTTCCAATAACTGCCCTTTCTTCAAGTCTTCAAGGTTAGTCCACCCTTGTCCTTTTACCCAGAATGGATGGTTTGGTGTTGCTTTTGCTCCAAAGACCTTGCCTTTCCTACTAAGATTTAGGATAGATGTATCACTTAAGCCATAAGCTTTAGTAGAGTTTTTGACAATTGCATATGTCAATTCAAATATTGGTTTATTATGATGAACGACAGTACGAATTACAGGTTTAAACTCTTGCTCACCTATTCCGCTTTCGTGTCTAGATAGCACCATATCACCGACTTGGATGTCTTCGATACGTTTTAGCCCTTTATCGGTGGTAATCCGAGTACCTGCTGGGAAGCAGGCAGTTTCTTTGGTTACTGTTTTCATAAATAAACCTTTTACAAAAGTAAAATATTGGGTGTTGTTCAAAAGCCCAATCTATGGGCTATTTTTCCTTATCGTGGGGTGTGTTTTGTGTATATTATCATAAAAAAGATTGCTCCAATGCCAATAAAAAACGCTTGCGTTCAATGCCTCCGCCATAGCCGACCAAAGAGCCATCACTGCCGATGACACGATGACAGGGAACTAAAATTGAAATTTTATTATAGCCATTTGCCGCAGCGATTGCTCTGGTCGCATTGACATTGCCCATAGATTGGGCTTGTTGTTTGTAGCTGCTCGTTGTTCCATAAGGGATTTGTAATAACATACGCCATACATTGCACTGAAATTCAGTACCAACAAGATGAAGTGCTGTTTTAAATTGCTTTGTTTTACCCAAAAAATATCCATCAAGTTCGGTTTGCAGTTGTTTGGTATAATGCGTGACTTGCCAAACAAAATTGGCTTTAAACTTTTTTTGTAAAGCAAGCAGTTCTTTTTCAAGCATTTTTCTATCCATAAATTCCAACAAACACAGTTTTTCTTGATAAAAAACAGCAATCATTTTTCCGATTTTTGTAGTCATATAATCAATAATCAGATTATCATGAAATTTAGGATTTTTTTGTTGCAATAAATAATCAACTCTTCTTAGGCGAATGTATTTACCCAAAGACATTCCAATATGTTTTTGAAAATCTTTTTTACACGCCATCAATGCTTCTTGTGAATCAAAAGGATGTTCTTTATAAGATTTTGGTGGATTATGCGTAGCCATTAGCCAATCGCCATAACTTTTCCATTGGATTGGCAACAGCTTATTAATATCAAAGGTATCCAAATCATCCATCATAAAAGACGAACCTCTATAGCTGCTTGTGCCAGATATTTTTTTAATTCACCGATATTAATAAGCTGCTTATGAAACACGCTGGCTGCCAAAGCTCCGTCCACATTCGCCTGACCAAACGCCTCCAAAAAATGCACCATTTCACCTGCCCCACCCGAGGCAATGAGTGGCACATGGCACACCTCACGCACTTTGGCTAATTGCACCAAATCATAACCACGACGCACGCCGTCTTGGTTCATCATATTAAGCACAATCTCGCCTGCCCCACGGCTTTGCACTTCTTTGACCCAATCAAGCAGCTGCCAATGGGTTTGGCGAGTGCGTGTCTCATCGCCTGTGTATTGATTGACCCAGTATTTGCCTGTGCTTTCTTCAAACCAGCTGTCAATGCCCACGACAATCGCCTGTACGCCAAAGCGGTCGGCAAGCTGCGAAATCAGCTTGGGATTTGCCAAAGCAGGGGAGTTGATGGAAATTTTGTCCGCCCCATACGCAAACAGTGCCTCAGCGTCCGCCACCGTCTTGATGCCCCCTGCCACACAAAAAGGAATGTCAATGACTTGAGCGACTTTTTGCACCCAGCTTTTGTCCACCACTCTGTCATCGGATGAGGCGGTGATGTCATAAAACACCAATTCATCCGCCCCCTCATCGCTGTAGCGTTTGGCAAGCGATACAATGTCGCCGATGATTTCATGATTGCGAAATTGTACGCCTTTGACGACTTGTCCGTCTTTGACGTCCAAGCAAGGGATTATGCGTTTTGTAAGCATGTTATTGCCTCCGTTACGCTAAATTTACCCTCAAGCAGTGCTCGCCCAACAATCACCCCTGTCACGCCTGTGTCTTTTAGGGCTCTGATGTCATTTAGACTGCCGATACCGCCTGATGAAATAAAGTCTATCTTGGGAAACTGCTGACAAATCTCTTGATACAAAGCGACATTGGAGCCTGCCAACGTGCCATCACAAGCGATGTCGGTGCACAAAACGTGCTTTAATCCCACCGTTTGATACATATCAATCAACGCCTCAAGACTTAGCGGACTGGTTTGTTGCCAGCCGTTGATGGCGACCAGTTTTTGTCCGTTTTCAATACGCACATCCAGTGCCAAGACAAATTTGTCCGCCCCATAATGCTCAAACCAGCCTTGCACCACATCAGGCTCATCCACCGCTTTTGAACCAATCACCACACGGCTTGCTCCCACGGCAAGCAATTCTTCCACGTCTTTTTTGCTGCGAATACCGCCACCGACTTGAATGGTGCAATCCACACTGTCCAAAATCTTGCCAATCAATGCCGTTTGGCGAGCGGTGGGGTCTTTGGCTCCTGTCAAATCCACCAAATGCAAATGCTTTGCCCCTTGTGCCACATAATCGGCAAACTGGGCAATGGGGTCATCATGATAGGTGGTTTTTTGTTCATAATCGCCTTGATGTAAGCGGACAACGTGTCCATCAATCAAATCAAGAGCAGGGATGATGATGGGTTTTTTCATCAAATATTCTCCACAAAATTTTGTAAAATTTTAGCACCGATTTTGCCTGATTTTTCAGGGTGAAATTGCACGCCCAAAAAATTATCACGCCCAATCACCGCCGAAAACTCTGTACCATAAGTGCATTTTGCCAATGTATTTTTGCCCACAGGCACGCCATAACTGTGCACAAAATAGACATGACAGCCTGTATTAAGCCCATCAAACAAAGGATGGTCGTCAAACTCAATGCTGTTCCAGCCCATGTGTGGCAGGGGCAGACCGCTTGCTGTCAAGGGCTTGGTGTGTGTGTCAATAATACCCAAGGTTTTGACGGTGTCGTCTTGGTGAATGCTGCCTTCTGTGGACGATTGGGTCAAAAGCTGCATACCCAAACAAATGCCAAGTGTAGGTTGGGATATGCTTTTGATGATGTCAATCAAAGCACGCTCGTGCAGCTGTGCCATCGCCGCTTTTGCGGTGCCGACCCCAGGCAAAATAAGCTTGTCGGCTTGGGTGATGACATCGCCATCACCGCTGATGGTGGGGCGGTAGCCAAGCCGCTCTAGGGCGAATTTGACTGAAGATAAATTGGCACAGCCTGTATCTATGATTACCACATTGACCATCACAGCACCCCTTTGGAGCTTGGCAATTGATTGCCTTCTATACGAATGGCTTGCCGCAGCGTGCGTCCAAATGCTTTGAACAAACCCTCCACTTGGTGATGGGTGTTTTTGCCTTTGACAGACAGATGGATGGTTGCCATCATGGCATAAGACAGCGAATAAAAGAAATGTTCCACCATCTCGCAGGACAAATCACCGACTTTGTCTTGGCGAAATTTTGCCTTAAATTTCAAATACGGCCGCCCTGACAAATCCATGGTGCATTGTGCCTTGCATTCATCCATGGGCAATACAAAACCAAACCGTGCAATGCCTCGCTTGTCGCCGATGGCATTTTTTAGGGCTTGTCCCAGAGCCAAGGCGACATCTTCTACCGTATGATGTTCATCAATGTGCAAATCGCCTTGACAGTGGACATTCATGCGAAAACCACCGTGGGTGGCTATCTGCTCCAACATATGATCAAAAAAGCCCACGCCTGTATCAATCTGACTGACGCCCATTTCATCTAACCACACCGCCACGCTGATGTCGGTCTCTTTGGTTTTTCGCACCACTTCAGCATGGCGTTCGTAGCTGTGATTTGACAACAATTGATCGGCAATCATCTGCCAATTGAGCATCTGTGGATGGTATTGCAGCCCTGCAATGCCTAGATTTTTGGCAAGCAAAATATCAGTCTGGCGATCGCCAATCACATAGCTGTCGTTGGTATCAAAGCTTTGATTGTCTATTTCGTCTTGCAATAATGCCACTTTTGGTTTGCGGCAGTCGCAATTATCCTCTGGGGTGTGCGGGCAAATCAATATCTTGTCAAAAACAATGCCCTGCGAGGCAAAAATACGCAGCATCATCTCATGCGGCACATCAAAGGTATCTTTGGGAAAGCTTTGCGTGCCAAGTCCGTCTTGATTGCTGACCATCACCAAGCGGTAATGATTGGATAACGCCTTTAATGCGGCAAAGACATCCGCCTCAAAGGATAGCTTGTCCAGACTGTCAATTTGAAAATCGGTTTTGGGTTCATCAATCAAAGTACCATCGCGGTCAATAAACAGCGTCGGCACAGGCTTTTTGGTGTTTGGGAAAAGCTTTGGGATTTTGGGTGCTTTGCTGCTTTTGGCGACTGTGTTTTTGGCGGCTGTGTTTTTGGTGCTTTTGCTTTTAGTAGCCGTGTTTTTAGTAGCCGTGTTTTTGGTTGTTTGGTTTTTGGTTGCTGTGGCCATCTTTTTTTTCCTTAAAATGACAAATGATGAATGTTTGTGAGCTGTTAATTGGTTAAAGGGTGGCTAATTTATCAAAGCTTAGCAAGTGCCGTCAGTACCCTTTGATTTTCATAAGCATTGCCGATGGTAATGCGAATGCAGTCGTGTAGTCCCAATGCGGTGTGCTGATTTCTTAAAATAATACCGTCATGCCACAGCATGTCAAAGACCTTTTGCCCATCGTCAAATTTCACCAACAGATAATTACCTTCGCTGTCAAAGACCTGCTTGACGCAAGCGATACTTTGTAGTTCTTGTTTAAAAGCTTCACGCAAGGCAATGACTTCTTTGACCTGATGTTGCATTTGGGCGATGCCGTCTGCTTGCAACGCTTGGGCGGCGATATCCGACACAGGGGTCGCCAGTGGATAAGGGGCGATGACTTTTTTGAGAATGTCAATGAGTGGCTTATTTGCCAAAGTAAAGCCACAGCGTAAGCCCGCCAAACCAAACGCTTTGGACAGCGTACGCACAATCGCCAAATGCGGATAATTATCTAATAAATCCACGACACTGCCCTGACGACAAAACTCAATATACGCTTCATCCACCACCACAATCGCTCTATCGGCGGTCATGTTAAGCAGTGAAATAATCTGTTCACGCTTGATGGGCGTGCCTGTAGGGTTGTTGGGGCTGCACACAAAGATAACTTTGACTGTATCCAAATTTTGTTCAATATTGGCTAAATCAAGGGCAAATTCATCGGTCAAGGGTACAGTTTTGGTTGCGATACCACAAGTTTGGCTACTGACTTCATACATGCCATAAGTCGGCGGACAATACAGCACGCTGTCGCTGTTTTCACAAAAGGCACGAATGATAAGCTCAATGGACTCATCACCGCCACGACTAACCAAGACATGATCAACTGGCACGCCTGCATAGCGGGCATAATTTTCAACCACCGCCACAGGCTGTGGTTCAGGATAGCGGTTAAAGCTTGGATTTTTTAGGGTAAAGTTGGGCGAGATGGCGTATTCATTGGCATTAAGCCAGACATCGCCACGACCGCCCAGACGGCGAGCGGACTGATAGGGGCTTAGCTTTTGGATATTTTTTCTTGAAAGTGTTTCTATGGTCATTTTTTATCCTTTATTTTGATGGGCATTTTTATTGATTGGCTAGGGCTTGCAAACGGATACTCACCGCTTGCTTATGAGCGTCTAATTGCTCGGCAGATGCCATCAATTCTACGGTTTTTGCCAAGTCTTTAAAGCCGTCAATGCTAAGCTCTTGGACGGTCATACGCTTAGAAAAATCCGCCAATCCTAGGCTAGAATAAGTGCGAGTATAGCCATAAGTCGGCAAGACATGGTTGGTGCCACTGGCATAATCGCCCATGCTTTCAGGGCTATACGCTCCCAAAAAAATAGAGCCTGCATTATCAAGGCTATCTAGTAGCGAGCGGGGATTGTCTGTTTGCACAATCAAATGCTCAGGGGCATAAGCATTGCTAATGTGTACCGCTTCATTCAAATCCTTGGCAATAAAAGTGCGAGAATGCGACAAGGCTTGGCGGGCGGTGTCGGCTCTGGGCAAGCTTGCTAATTGCCTGCCCAAAGCGTTATTGACATCACAGGCAAGCGATGGGCTGTCAGTAACCAAAATCACCTGACTGTCCACCCCATGCTCAGCTTGCGACAATAAATCGCTTGCCACAAAGTCGGCATTGGCATTGCCATCGGCAATCACCAGTACTTCAGACGGGCCTGCGGGCATATCAATGGCGGTGCCTGTTTGTACCACTTGGCGTTTGGCTTCGGTCACAAAGGCGTTGCCTGGCCCAAAGATTTTATCCACCTTGGGGATGCTTTGCGTGCCATACGCCATCGCAAAAATCGCCCCCGCCCCACCAACAGCAAACACCGTATCCACGCCACACAGATGAGCGGTGTACAAAATTTCATCGGCAATCGGAGCAGGTGAGCACAGTACGATTTGTTTGCATCCTGCAATCGCGGCAGGAATGGCAAGCATCAGCACCGTTGAAAATAGCGGTGCCGACCCCCCTGGAATATAAAGACCCACTTTTTCAATAGGGCGAGTGATGACTTGGCAACGCACGCCTGCTTGGGTTTGGATATCAATTTCGGTAAATTTTTGGGCGGTGTGAAAGGCGGTGATGTTGTCTTTGGCATTATTGATGGCGTGCTTTAGCTTATCATCCACACGCTCACACGCTTGGCGGATGTCATCTTGTGAGACTTGCAAGGTGGTCAAATTCACCTTATCAAATTTAACTGCCAACTCAAACAATGCCTTGTCGCCATCATCCAGTACGCTTTGTTTGATAGCGTCCACCGCCTGTTTGACACTCTCGCCCACCACTTGGGCAGGGCGAGCCAGAGCGGTTTGTTTGTCGTTGTCGCCCAGCTCACCCCAAACAAAGGTTTGCATAAATTGGGTGCTTGGCTGAATTTGTGTAGCTTGTTGCATAAATTACTCCATCATCTTTTCAATTGGCAAGACCAAAATAGAGCTTGCTCCAATTTGTTTAAGCTCTTCCATCGTCTCCCAAAACAGCATTTCTTGAGAAACCACGTGCATGGCAACTTTGCTGTCATCGTGAGCCAAGGGCAAAATGGTAGGGTTCTCCACCCCCGGCAGCAAGGCGGTGATGTCATCCAGCTTATCTTTGGGGGCGTGGAGCATGATGTATTTGGATTCCAAGGCTTGCTGTACGCCTTGAATGCGGGTCAAAAGCTTATCCACCAAGGCTTGTTTGTCATCATCCAAAGCGGTGGCACGCTGAATAAGGCACGCCTTGGAATTAAAAATCACTTCCACTTCTTTTAAACCATTGGCTTCCAAGGTCGCCCCTGATGACACCAAGTCACAAATCGCCGTGGCAAGCCCTGCACTGGGGGCAACCTCCACCGAGCCTGTCAATAGACAGTTTTTGTAGCTGATGCCCTGCTGTTTCATGTAGCGTCTTAGCAGGTTTGGGTAGCTTGTGGCTATGCGAGCCCCTTCAAGGTCGCCTATGCTTTGATAATCAAAATCTCTATCCACCGCCAACGAAAGCCGACAACCACCAAAATCCAGCACTCTAAGCTTTTTGTAAGACACACCATCACCTGCCGCCACACGCCCAAGCTCTTCTTCTTCCAGCACATTTTCGCCGACAAAGCCCAAATCCACCACCCCATCAAATATAAGCCCTGGAATGTCGTCATCACGCACCCTTAAAATCTCAATGGGCATATTTTTGGCATAAGCGATGAGCTTGTCTTTGCTGTAATGCACCTTGATGCCGCATTGGCTTAATAATTTTTGGCAGTCTTCGGACAGTCTGCCTGATTTTTGAATGGCGATTTTAAGACGTTCTGACACAGTATTCTCCTATGTGTAAGCTTTTTTAGTACAAATTTAGTACAAAATTTTGGCAAAATAAAAACCCTTGAAAGCTGCCTTTCAAGGGTGATACAAATTTGGCTTATCATCACTTGAAAGGATTCTTTCAAGCACAACCACACGCCCAAAAGAATTAGGATGCGTGATGGTGATGATGAGTGATGATGATGCACATAAAGTTTTGTCTTGGATAAATTTACCGCCATTGTAGCCAATCTTGGCAGGCTTGGCAAGCGTTTTTTGACAAAAAGTTGGCAAATTTTGTTAATTAATTCCCAAAAGTTGTCTATACAAGTTTTGACCTATATTTTGACCTATATTTTGACCTACAAAAGCCTTGGTATATACAAGCCTTGGCACAATGCTAAGCAAAACACACTTGCCCCAATACCACGGCACGCTCTGCCCCTGTGACGCTTGGCAAGTTGCTTGGTTGTCCTGTGATGGTCTGATGCGCAAGCCAAGCAAACGCCATGCTCTCAACCAAAGTCGGCAAAACGCCATAGTGCGCCGAATCAATCAAGGAGAAGTCAGGCAAATGCGCTTGCAATCTTGTCACAACGTAGCGATTGAGCGCGCCACCACCACACACCACCAGTTTTTTGTTTGTCAAATCAAAGTGCTTTAGGTGATTGCTGATGCTGACTGCCACAAGCTCAGCCAAGGTTGCTTGCACATCTTGTGGTGCGATGGCGCGTCCGTCTGCGGCATAAAGCGCCAATTGATTATCAAGCCATGCTGTATTAAATTCCTCGCGCCCTGTGGATTTGGGCAAAGGCTTGGCAAAATAAGGATGGCTTAATAGCAAATCAAGCAACCCATCAAGCACATTGCCAGATTGCGCCCACGCGCCGTCTTTATCAAACAATTGCCCTGTGTGGCGCTCGCACCACGCATCCATCAAAAGATTGGCGACACCTGTATCAAACCCCACCACCGTATCGTCATCATTAAAAATGGTCAAATTGGCAATGCCGCCCAAATTAAGCACCGCGCCGATGGATGAGTCAGCCGCCCCAAAGATTGCCTTGTGAAAAGCAGGCACCAAAGGCGCGCCTTGACCGCCCACCGCCATATCGCGGCGGCGAAAGTCACTGACCACGCTGATGCCTGTGCGCTCTGCTAGGACATTGGGGTCTAATAACTGTAAGCTAAAGCGCCAATTTGGACGATGGCGTACGGTTTGCCCATGACAGCCGATGGCGTTGATGTCGGAGGCATTCATCATGGATTTTTGTAGCAGCTGATTGACGACACCGCTGGCAAATTCAGCATAAAACACACTGGTCCAGCCATACAAATCAAGCTCGCTTTCAAACGCCAAATTATTGGCTTGGATAAAATCCATGGCTTTGTTGGGTAGGGTCAAAGCCAGTAAGCTTAGACGCAAATCCTCTGGAAAAGGCACGCTGATACTCTCCAGCACCTCAATTTCGCCTGTGTCATAGCATTGGCACAGCACCGCGTCCATACCGTCTAGGCTGGTACCGCTCATCATGCCAATAAAATAAGGCGAATTGTCAAGCTCATCGGTCATCGCCTCATTCATAATTTCACCAAAATGACTAAAAAAATTGTCTTCATCAAAATTAATTGTGCTCATGCTGTCTCAATCTTAAGGCTAAAAATATCAAAAAATAGCTTGGTTTGGGTTTGGTCAATGGTTTTAGTATGGATTAATGGTCTTAGTATAGCATGAAAAGCGCTTGATGTATCACAAACTGATGCAAATGGCGATGATGGCAATTATGATGAATAATTATTTGATGAAGGATAAATAAATGTTATCAATTGTCAAAATACCTTTTTGTTAGAAAGATTTGTTTACTTTTTTGATATGGAGTTTCATTTGGTTAAAAATTATACTGATGTCATGGTTAAGTGATGCTAAATAGCCATTTGACTGTATGTTTATTTTGGACACAAACAGTGGACTTGATGATGTCGGCTGTTTTTAATTGAATAAAGGTGATTTATGAAATTGGTAAAAATGATTCCTGCTTTGGCATTGGTGATTGGTTTGGCAGGCGTGGCACACGCTGATGATTATGAAACCGAAACCGATGGGCGCACCGCGGTAGACACAACCACCATCAAGCGCCAAGTGACTTATCAATGTCAATCTGGCAAAAGCCTAAAAGTGACTTATGGTTTTAATAACGCCAAAGTGCCTACCTACGCACAAGCCTATCTAAACGGCAAAACACGTCTTATGCCTTATAACATGAGACTGTCAGACGATGTGGGCACTTATTTTGGCGATGAAAACAACTTCAGCCTTGGCACATCCGCTTTGACCTTGTCAAATTATCACAAAAACAGCATTTCAAATATCACAAGCCCTGGCGGTGAGATTTTGTACAAAAGCTGCAATGTAAAATCAGTCAAAAAACTGTAATGACAAGTCATTGATGATTTAAACTGATTGTTCAAATCGTCCAAATAGCCGCACTGTGTGTGGCTATTTTTTTATGGGAATTTTTGTTACAATGATGTGTTTAATTCAAGTCTGTTTACCCAAGAGCATTTAGCTTCACCCAAAAATATTCAACTTTAAGATAGGAATTTAGGCATGAGCCAATTTTTGCCCACAGAACAACAACTCGCCCTCATCATGCGCGGCGTACAAGATATCTATTCCAAAGAAGATTTAATCAAAAAACTGGACGAAAAACGTCCGCTACGCATCAAGCTTGGCATGGATCCGACTGCCCCTGATTTGCATTTTGGGCATACCGTCGTGCTAAACAAACTGCGTCATTTTCAAGATTTGGGGCATGAAGTGCTGTTTTTGATTGGTGATTATACCGCGCGTATTGGTGACCCATCGGGCAAAAACACCACTCGTCCGCCCTTATCTGAAGAGCAAGTACAAGCCAATGCCAAAACTTATGCCGAGCAAGTCTTTAAAATCCTAGACGAAAGCAAAACCAAAATTGTCTTTAATTCCGAGTGGTTTGGGCAAATGTCGGCAGGCGATATGATACAGCTAGCCAGTCAGCAGACCGTCTCAAGAATGCTTGAGCGTGATGATTTTGCCAAACGCTACGCCAGCCAGACGCCAATCTCTATCCATGAATTTTTGTATCCTTTGGTGCAAGGCTATGACTCGGTGGCATTGAAGGCTGACGTGGAGCTTGGCGGTACCGACCAAACCTTTAACCTACTGATGGGGCGTACTCTGCAAGGTCGCTACGACCAAGACGCTCAAGTGTGTATCACCATGCCCATTTTGGAGGGGCTAGACGGTGTTCAAAAAATGAGCAAATCTTTGGGCAATTATATCGGCATTGATGATAGTGCTGGCGTGATGTACCAAAAAATTCTCTCCATGCCCGATACGCTTATCCCGCGCTACTTTGAGCTATTAAGCTTTAAGCCGATGGATGAAATCAACACCCTGCTGCACGAAATGGCAAACGGACGCAATCCTCAAGAGATTAAGCGTATCTTGGCATTAGAACTGATTGAACGCTTCCATGATAAAGAGGCTGCCGAAAACGCCCACAAATCAGCGGGCAACCGCTTGGCGGACGGTGAATTGCCTGTGGATTTGCCAGAAGTAACATTAAGTCTAGATGGAACGGATAAATTATTTATCACGCAAGTATTAAACCAAGCCAAACTTGCCAAAAACTCCGCCCAAGCCAAAGACATGCTTTCTCGTGGCGCGGTCAAGGTAGATGGTGCGGTGGTTGGGGCGGACTTTGCCCTAGAAAAAGGGGCTACGGTTGTCGTGCAAGCAGGGAAGAAGGCGTATGCAAGGGTGAGTGTGGCTTGATGGTAGAAGCTCAAGCCTCAAAATGTCATCACGCTTAAAATATAATATATTTAAAATCCATGATAATAAAAGCTTTAGATGTGCAATCTGAAGTGTTGAAAAGTTTGTTTTTTTTTGTAAACTTTGCCTTATTTATCAAAGGAACAATTCAATGAGCAAACGCGTCCTACCCATCACACCATGGAGCAACACTTCCTATTGGGCAATCAAATCCAAACCGATTGCCATGTTGTGCGTATCGCTTGGTCTATTTGGGTTTGGCGAAGCTTTGCTTTTAAAATCACAGCTTGGCTCAGCCCCATGGACGGTACTGGCTCAAGGCTTGGCTTTGCAAACAGGGCTTAATATTGGGCTGTTGACTTTTTTGATCAGCTGTGGCGTATTGGCACTGTGGGTACCATTAAAACAAAAGTTTGGGCTTGGTACGATTTTAAACATCTGTATCATTGCTTTGACTTTGGGTGTGTTTGATGGGTGGTTGCCGACCTTAACGCACCCAATATGGCAAATCGGTGCTGCCGTTCTTGGTGTGATTATCGTCGGCGTTGCGTCTGCTTTGTATCTGACATCACGCATGGGTGCAGGTCCTAGAGATGGATTGATGGTGGGTCTAACACAGCGAACAGGGCTAAAAATCGGCGTTGTTCGTACGCTTTTGGAAGGTTCGGTGTGTTTGATTGGTTGGCTGCTTGGCGGTGTGGTGGGCTTGGCGACGTTGCTTTTTGCTTTTGGTGTGGGAGCGGTGGTGCAGATTGCATTGGATATGCTGTTTAAGATTTATCCACAGCCATCTTATTAGGGCATTCTGACACGCCATAACACCAATTACTATCCAGCAATCATTTAAAATAGTAGTGTTTAAAATAAAATAGCGTTTTTGTAAAATAACTAAATCAGCGTAACAAGGCTGGCTTTTAAAAATAGGCACAAACTCATGAAAAAACGCAATTTATTTAATAATATCATGTCATTGCTGCATATATTGCTTTTGTTATATTGCTCATATATGCTGTCTGTGCCCCCACATTTGGACAGTGCAACGCCTGTACGTGATATCTCAAGGGATTTGGTGGGGATTGTTGCGCCAGCCGGTTTGATGATGTGTTTGCTGTGCTGGGCTATCAAAAAAAATTAAAATCATCAATGAAA
>JBGXSA010000053.1:0-4159 GCA_041811915.1 Moraxella sp.
CGATGTCTGCCAGATAGTAGCCCATATCGCCTGTTTGTCGCTTGCCCAGTAGCTCGCCTGCCCCACGCAGCTCGAGATCCTTCTGGGCGATGACAAAGCCATCGGTGCTGTCACGCAACACATTGAGCCTTTCGATCCCTGTCGGCGATAATGGCGCTTGGTACAGTAGCACGCAGAAACTTTTGGCACTGCCACGACCGACACGCCCACGCAGCTGATGTAGCTGAGATAAACCCAGTCGTTCGGCATTTTCGATCACCATCAATGACGCATTTGGCACATCCACGCCCACTTCGATGACTGTCGTCGCGACAAGCAGATCGATGTCACCCTGTTTGAACGCCATCATCACCGCTTGTTTATCCATAGGTTTCATCTTGCCGTGCACAAGCCCCGTGCGGATATCTAGCCTATCGGTCAAATCCTGATACAACAGCTCTGCCGACTGTGCGTCCAGTACGCTTGACTCTTCGACCAGTGGACAGACCCAGTAAGCTTGCTTGCCTTGTTTGCAGTTTTCACGGATACGCTCGATGACTTCATCACGACGATCACGATTGATGGTCACAGTGGTAATCGGCGTACGATTGGGCGGCAGCTCATCAATCACCGACACATCCATATCGCCATACATACTCATGGCAAGCGTTCTGGGAATCGGCGTCGCTGTCATGGTCAGCTGATGCGGTGTGCCACCTGCGACGCCTTTATTGGTGAGCTTGAGCCGCTGTTCCACCCCAAAGCGATGCTGCTCATCAATAATCACCAGCCCAAGCTTGGCAAAGGCGACCGTATCTGAAAACAGTGCGTGCGTCCCCACCACCACTTGCACATCGTTATTTGCCACTTGTTCAAGGGCGACCGCTCGCTCTTTGGCGGTTTGCTTACCAGCAAGCCAACCGACACCGATACCCAGTGGCTCAAACCATTTTTTAAAATTCATCAAATGCTGTTCGGCCAAAATCTCCGTCGGCGCCATCACCGCCACCTGCCAACCGCTATCAAGCGCATAGCACGCCGTCATCGCCGCCACCAAAGTCTTGCCCGCACCGACATCACCTTGGATGAGCCTTAGCATCGGCTGTGATGTCGCCATGTCTGCTACTGCTTCACCAATCACTCTTTGCTGTGCACCTGTGAGTGCAAACGGCAAACTCCGCATAAGCTGATCTGCTAATGGACTGTGGCTCTGACAACGGGGCGCTTTGTGGTGATAGACATTATTACGCCGAAATAAGAAACTTAGCTGATGTGCCACGAGCTCCTCGATGATGATACGCCGACACGCAGGGTGTGAGCGGTCTTTGAGTGTATTTAAGAGCGTCGTTTGGCTAAAAATATCCGCATTCTGCTCGGGCAGATGGATTTGGTACAACGCAGGTAGCAAATCCCCCGACAGTCCCACCCCCACCGAGCGCAGCTCATCATCCGACAGACAGCTGATACCTTCACGGCTCACTGCTTGTAGCGCCAGTCGCACCAGTTGGCGTAGTTTGTTCTGATGTAGCCCTTTGACCGCAGGATAAATGGGTAATAGCCCTGTTTCAAAGGACTTGGTGCCTGTGATGTGATATTCAGGATGTGATATCTGCGTGCCAAAGCGACTGATTTTCACTTCGCCAAAGGCAGTGATTTTCGCCCCCACTTCCATCGTGGATAGCAGGCTTGCATAAGTCTTAAAAAACCGAAGCACCACAAGCCCTGTATGATCTTCGAGTGTCACTGACAGACCGGTTTTGTTTTTTTCGACCCAAGTGATCGTCCCTGATACCAACGCACTCATGCCATGCTCAAGCTCGCCAATTGGCACGACACGGCTACGATCTTCATAATCTCGTGGCAAGTGCATGAGCATATCAAAAATGCGATAAATCCCAAGCTCTGCCAAGCGATTCGCCAATGCCGACCCCACCCCAGCAAGGGCGGTCACAGGCAGATGGATGGTCATGGCAGATGGGTTCATGATGATACCTAATATTAATCAAACAATGATGGGATTTTAAAATAATTTATCCAAAAAAGCAAAAAGCCGACATCTTGCCGGTTTTGCCATATTTTATTGATTACCATCTCTTAGCGTTTTTGCCATTTAAAATTATCAATGTGAATTTTTTGCTCAAATGTGCCATTCCAACTGGTTTGCAAACCATATCGATTTAAAGTATTCACGATTTTTTGACCAACTTCTATTCCTAAAGTTTGCTCTTTTTCACTATCCAATGAACCAAAAGACAGCGTGAGCGTACCATTCATCACGGCATATATCGCATCTTGCTCATGATAAAACGCATAACCATAAAATAAAGATGGATTTTTTGCTTTAGAATATACACTCATCACATCTTCATAGCCATCACTGTTGGTAAAACCAGCGTGTTCTAAAGAAATAACCCCTTCGCTATTTAATTCGGCAAATGCTTTTGTTAATTTATCATTATCCGTCTCATGCTCCCAAGTTTGTTTGTGTGCGTCATGCTTGGCATAAAGCTGGTTAATTGTCTGTTGCAACCATACTGAATCTAACTCATTTGGCGCATATAATTCTTCATGATAAATTGTATAAAGTCGTGCCTGAGAATGAATACCCAGTTGAATCATAATCTCAAGTTGTCGCTCAATATCCAAATTGACAAAATCAAACATTTTTTCTTGCTCACTCATTAAAAAAACCAACGATAAATTGTTACCGTTGGTTTTCAAGTTTAACACAAATAAAGATTACCAATCATCATCTTCGCTATCATTTTGTAGAATCATACCGCCTGCAACCGTATGGTAGGTTGCTTCATCAATCAAAATAAATGACCCTGTGGCTGTATTTTCGGCATACGGTGTTGCTAAAATTGGCTTTTGTAGGCGTAAGGTGACTTGACCTAAGTCATTCATATTTAAGGTATCTTTATCGCTAAAGTTGCTTAAAGTGTGTACGTCCCAAACATGGTCAATGCTATCAACTTTAGCAAACACGGTTTGCGTGGTATGTTTTAATAAATATTTACGAGCAGGGTTTAACGCACGGCTATCAAACCAGCATAAAGTCGCTTTAATTTCTTTGGTTGGCATACTCTTTGAATTGCTTGAAATCAGCGTATCACCACGAGAAATGTCAATGTCGTCGCTAAGGCGAATCGTCACTTGTTCACCGCTACTAGCCGACTGCACAATGCCATTTGGGCTGATAATTTCGCTTACGCGGCTCACACGACCTGATGGCTCAACACGGATTTCATCGCCAACAGCCACTTGACCTGCTTCAATACGTCCTTGATAACCACGGAAATCATCTTGTTTATCACCATCTGCACGCAGTACAAATTGTACAGGGAAGTGAAAGTTCGCTTTATCTTCTTGAACCAATTCACCTGTTGGTAAATCTTCTAAAATGCCAAGCAATGCACCGCCTTGATACCACGGTGTATTGTCGCTTTTATGTACAATATTATCACCATTTAACGCTGAAATTGGGATAAATCGTACATCAGTTAAGCCTAATTGTTCTGCTAAAGTTTGGTAAGCACGAACGATGGCATTAAATTTATCTTCACTAAAGCCTAGTAAATCCATTTTATTGACCGCCACTAAAACGTGTGGGCAACGCAAATGTTTTAAAATGGCAGAATGGCGTTTGGTTTGTGGCAATAATTGTACAGGTTCTTGATTAAAATCAATTTGTGATGCGTCAAGTAAAACAACCGCCGCATGAGCAGTCGATGCCCCTGTTACCATGTTACGGGTGTATTGTTCATGCCCTGGGGTATCGGCAATGATAAATTTGCGTTTTGCCGTTGAAAAGTAGCGATACGCCACATCAATGGTAATGCCTTGTTCTCGTTCGGCTTCTAAGCCATCAGTAAGCACAGAGAAGTCAATCACTTCAGATTGATTTTTGGTTTTGGCAAGGTTATTGAGTTGGTCGGTTAATAATGCCTTGCTATCATAAAGCAGGCGTCCAATCAGCGTGCTTTTACCATCGTCCACGCTACCTGCGGTAATAAAGCGTAATGGGGCATATTGGTTTAAATTTGACATTTTGTTATCCTTTTTAATTCTGTTTAATCATGGTCAAGTCATTTGGCAGGCAATTTTAGAAGTAACCCTGTTTCTTGCGTTCTTCCATCGCCGCTTCACTCACTTGGTCATCAAGGCGAGTAGCACTACG
>JBGXSA010000054.1:0-13578 GCA_041811915.1 Moraxella sp.
ACTATGTGAACAGTGATTGACAATCATGTCTTCTGCTGTAATAATCAACCCAAGCATTAAGGATAAATTTATGAAAAAGTTAACCACCGCAATCGCAGTTGCTACCTTGACAGTATCCGCACCTGCTTTGGCAGACACTACCACTGTGACAACACCCACCACCACAGAAGTATCTACCCAAGATTTGGCATTTGCTTTTGATGATGCTGAAAATTTACAAGCCGTTGTCATGACTAATGATGAGATGGCAGATACTGAGGGAGCAATTGCTCCAATTGCTGCTTACGGTATTCGCATGGGTGTAATGGGTACGGTTGGCGCCGCTGGTAATGCTTGGAATCACTACAACAATACTGGACAGTTTTCTTGGGGTGCTGCAGGTCGTGGATTTGTAGTTGGAGCTGTTGGTGGGGGTGTTTCCAAGTATCTAGGCGGTAGAGGTTGGTAATACGGGCAGAAATAACATGAAGCTATTTTTTGTTTATTTCTGCACCATGCTATCAATATTCTTTATATCTTTTGGTTTTTTAAATGGCTTTTCTGGTAGAATATTTGTTTTATCGCTTGTGATGTCTTTGTTGGGCGGTTTGGTATTTATTTTGCTAGATAAAGTCAATATTTGATGAAATAATCACAACTTGTCACTATTACAAGTTGTGATTTTACAAATATGGTTGAATAATGAAAAAATTATTAGCTACTTTGGTTTTGATATCCAGTTATGCCCATGCCGACCTACCCCTTACGGTAGAAGATTTAACAACGGACAAAAACCGCTTTAAACTAGATACATCGCTGAGTTATTACAACCAAAATCAAACCAGTCTGGCACCGCAAACTTATGGCGTGGCGGACTTGGGCAATGGGCGTGTTATTATTTTGCCAGCACCAGCAACAGAAAATAACAGCAATACTGATATGTTGATTGTAGGCACAGGCTTGCGTTATGGTATCAGTGATTCTTGGGAGATGGGCGTGCGAGGCAATTTTGTGCATACAGCAGAGCGTTACACCATAGATCAAAAACCCAATCAAAGCAATCATCATTTTTTGCAAGACATTTATTTTGGTACGCAATACAGTTTTAAAGATAATCAAAAGCTACCCGACAGCCTAATATTTGCCGAAGTCTCCGCTTATGATAACACTCAAGGCTTGCAATCAAAATCAGGCTCATCGGTTTTGGTGGGTGGTACGGTTTATACCATCAATGATCCGATTGTATTGAGTTTGACAGGCTCTTATCAATACAACGGCAATCGCAAAACCTTGCATAACACAGCGGTTGATTTGGGTGATGTGATGGCGATAAATGGACTGATTGGCTTTGCTGTTAATTCTGACATTACGTTAACTGGCGGCGTGGGCATACAATACAAAAAAGCCGATGACTTTGAGAGTATGGGGCAAATATCGCACAACCAAACACAAACCTCGTTAAATCTTGGCATGGCATACGCTTTATCGCCCAGAAGTAATTTGACCGCCAATGTACGCACTAATATTTCAGGCGATGACAATAGCACGCTATCACTGGGCATCACGACCAAACTTGGGGCATTGCCGCCGCCTTTATCAGAAAAATACCGCCAATCAAATAAATAACCAATGAAATATCATCAAATTTTGGGCATGGCTTTTGTTGCATTTTGGCAAGTTGGCTATGCCAATACAATCAATAACCCTTATTCCACCCAAATCTTTTCAAGTCACACCACTTTTAAAGATAGGCGAGATGCCAACATCACCAAGCAAGATGTGGATTACTCTTGTGGGGCGTCTTCTTTGTCCACCATTTTAACCTACTTTTATAATCAGCCAACCACAGAAGCTCAAATCTTGGAAGATATGGCATTGGATGATGTGATGTCGTCTTTTTTGGATTTGGCACAAGTGAGTGAAAAATACGGCTTTGTTGGGCGTGGACTGACGATGGATTATGAGACACTTGCCAAAATCAAAATCCCTGCTATTGTCTATCTTAATCACAAAAGAAGCGATCATTTTAGCGTGGTGCGCGCAATTGACAGCACTCATGTTTATCTAGCAGATTCAAGTATGGGCAATAGAATACTAACCAAAAAACAATTTGAAAAAATGTGGCTAACTGTTTCTGATAGCAATCAAGGTAAAGTATTGTTGATACTACCAACAACAGACAAGCAAAAAACGCTAAGCAATACTAATTTTACCGCCATCACCCAAACCCAATCTTTATTACAAGAAACAACTTATCTGTTTAGAAATTTTTTATAGCGCACAGCACCATCAGTACAGCAGCACGATTTTTTATCAATAAGCACTTTCAAATTATCAATATTCTTGAGTGATATTTATTTTAAATTAACATCTTAATCACCCAGTACACCCAGTACACTTAGACAAATAAATCACCTTTGACAATGCTATCCTCTTTGACAATGCTATCCTCTTTGACAATGCTATCCTCTTTGGTTAAATCGCTTTGCGTGTCTCTTGTTCATAGACCGATACAGTTTTGTTGCCTGTAATCATCGCTTTAATCAGATTTTGTCGCTGCAAATGACTCATGACAATCGCGGACAGCACATGAATAGGCACCAAGACATATAGAGCATTTGCCAAGATTTCGTGGATTTCTTCAATCTCTTCAACACCCCAAAACTGGTCCGCTCCCATCAAATAGCCACTCACCCCAAGCCCGATAATCACACCCCACAGCGCAAACATCATCAGAGCCCCAAAAGGATTGTGTCCCAAATGCTCTTCATTCATCTGTTTGTTTTTAAAGGATTTTAGATGCGTTTTTATTCTTTTTGGTGTCGGGAAAAAATTACTAAAGCGCGCGTATTTGGTGCCTATCAAGCCCCACAATAGGCGCACCACAACCAAACCGACCACCGTGTAGCCGACATATTCATGCCAAGTGCTGCCCTCTTCGGTGATGGCAAGATTTGCCAAAATACCAATCGCCACCGCCCAATGGGTAAAGCGCACCAAAACATCCCAAACTTTGATTTTCTTAACCGTTTTCATCACAACTCTTTTTGGATAACTTGTTATTTTAGATAACTTTTTGAATGATACAAAGAGCAGGTTTGACCGCTCTTTTTAATCTTGGATTTGGGGTGTGTTAGTATTTCATGGCTTTAAAATCATAACCTTCAATATTGACTGTACTAGCCATGAACGCGCGTTTGATGACAAGCTCATTTTGGCTCAAATCAAAATACCAACGCACCCCAAATTAATCATCGGTTTTTTATCAATCATCAATTTCTTGTTTGACGATTTTGCCTGTTTTCATATCAAAATACATTTCTACTTTTTTGTCTTTGGGGCTTTTGGCGTACATCTCATAGCAGTTGTCGCTGACTTTAAATTCTTTGATGACAAAGCCTTGTTTTTGCAGGGCGGTTTTGAACATTTGCTCTGGTATGCGTTCATTTTGGGGATAAGCCTGACAGTTCGCCCCTGCAAACGCAGAGCCAGCACTGACAAGACTAAGGGCGATGAGGGTAATTTTAAGTGATTTCATAGCAGCATTCCTATTGGATTTGACATTCAGCGATTACTGAATGTAGGTGCTATAATACTCACCAAAGCTTAAGCAAAGCTTAAAATAAAATAAAAATAAATGAGCGAATGCATTGGGGTGTATTGACACTTGATGCAGCGCCGCTTGGGGTGATTGATGACGACAATTCTTTTGATACAAAGCTGATTTTATACAAAGCTTTGTGTGATGAGCAAAAGACAATAAAAAACACCGCAAAAAGCGGTGTTTTTAAGATGGTGGCGTGAGGCAGGATCGAACTGCCGACACACGGATTTTCAATCCGTTGCTCTACCGACTGAGCTATCGCGCCGAAGTGGTGCGTATTATAAGGGGTAACTGCGCTGTCTGTCAACCATTTTTTTAAATTTATTTTTTTGACAAAGTAAGGTATGATAGTCATCACCGTAATTTTACAATCATCTGACATGAAGCACCATTGTTATGCCTGATTTTGATACCCTACGACGCGCCCATCTTGCCCATCTGGATGAGGACATGACCGCACTCATTACTTGCGCCAACTTGCCCCAAGTCTTACAAGAGGCTTGTCTGTACGCTGTTGGCGCAGGCGGCAAACGCATTCGCCCCTTGTTGGTATTGTCGGCTTTTGTGGCGTGCGGCGGTCGCATGGACGATTCTAATTATGCACTTGTGCGCCGTGCCTCGGTGGCGCTTGAGCTGCTGCACGGCTATTCTTTGGTGCACGATGATTTGCCCTGCATGGATGATGATGAGCTGCGCCGCGGTCGCCCAACTTGCCACATTGTCTATGGTGAGGATGTGGCGCTGTTGGTGGGAGATGTACTGCAAAGCCTTGCCATGGAGGCATTGATTGGTGGTGATGTTGCAGCGCACCATTCTGGTAGCATAATGGCGCTACTGCAAGTCTTTGCACCGCGTGCGCGCCGCATGGTGTCAGGACAAATGCTGGACATATTGGGCGAAAACCAATCGCTCACCCAAGCAGAACTTGAAAAAATACACCGCGACAAAACAGGTGCGCTGATTGAAGCGGCGCTGATGATGGGGGGTGTTTGTGCACAGGCAACACAGACACAGCTCAATGAGTTGCACTGTTTGGGGGTGGATTTGGGGCTTGTTTTTCAGGTGCAAGATGACATCTTGGATGTGACCGCCGACACCTTGGCACTCGGCAAACCTGCTGGCAGCGATGACAAGCTCAACAAATCCACTTATGTCAAACTGCTTGGCGTGGACGGTGCGCGCCATTATGCCGAGCAGCTGTTTGATAAAATCTTTGCCATCGCTTGCCGTCTTGACGCCAATCCTACCAGCGCCAATCTACAGTCGCCCTTAATTGCACTCATACAACAAATCAAAACGCGTCAAAAATAAGCCACAAAAACACCCCAAAGGTTGTTTAACTTTTGGGGTGTTTTTGAGATGGATTGAGTTGTTGTTTTAAATGATTTTGCTTTGAATGCTGGTGTTTTGGGTGCTTGCATTCAATCACCACAAGCAATCATCGCAAGCGCAAATGATCCTGCAAGGGCAAACATCCCACCAGCTCTTGCAGCGCTTTTTGGTACACACCGCGCTTAAATGGCACCACATGGCGCAAAGGATACCAATAACTCACCCATTCCCAATGGTCAAACTCAGGCTTGGCGGTATCAAAACGAATAAATTGGGTATTTTCTTCATCCAAGCGCAACAAAAACCATTTTTGTTTTTGTCCAATACACAAAGGGTTTTGCTCATTTCTGACAAATCGCTTTGGCAGCCGATAACGCAACCAGCTTTGAGTCACCGCCAGCACCTCAACGTGCTCTGGCAGTAGCCCAACCTCTTCATACAGCTCTCGATACATCGCCTCCATGGGTGTTTCACCATAATCAATGCCACCTTGTGGGAACTGCCAAGAGTCGTGACCTATGCGTTTTGCCCACAGAACTTGCCCTTGTGTATTTGCCAAGATGATGCCCACATTGGCACGAAAGCCATCTGCATCTATCATGACTACAACCTTAAAAAAATTAAAATTATCAATAATATTGGGCAAAGCTTACAAAATTCAAGCCCAAAAACTCAACCATATTAAAGCAAATTTTAACCAAAAAGTGTAATCATTTTTTGCTAAAAATTGTTATCATGTCTTGAATCTGCTCATCAAAACCACATCTATAAATCCATCATTATTAATAACGCCAATTTTAAAACTTCATGTATTGTTAATAACTTTATGTATTGTCAATAACTTCATAAATCGTTAAACTTCATACATTCAGAACGCTATCAAGGAGCGGCTATGGGCGACACCATGACAATCAGCACACGTTGGCTAAAAAACGACGCCATCAACTTTGAAAACACCAACCCCACAGGCGCGCGCGTCATCGCCGACCCTGCACAAACAATAGGCGCCAAGCCCACCGAGCTTTTGCTTATGTCCTTGGCAAGTTGCAGCAGCTACGATGTGGTTGGTATTTTGCAAAAAGCACGGCAAGACATCACCGATGTGCGCTGTGAGGTCACTGCAAAGCGCGCTGACAGCGTACCTGCGGTATTTACTGACATTCATCTGCATTTTGTCATCACAGGCACAAACCTAAAACCTGCTCAAATTGAAAAGGCGATTCATCTGTCAGCAGACAAATACTGCTCAGTTGGCAAAATGCTGAGCGACGGCGGTGTTGTCATTACCCACGATTATGAGATGATAGAGGCATGATGACTTATTTGTCCTATTGGATTGGTAGCTTGGTGGGTACTAAACTGTCAGCGACCATTTATGCGCTCATTGCAGCGTGTTTGCTGCCTTATGTGTGGACAACCATCGCCAAAATCAGCGGTGGTTTTCGGATGTCCGACAACAAAAATCCACGCGATTTTTTTGCCAAAAGCACAGGGCTATCCGCGCGCATGAATGCTGCACAAATAAACAGCTTTGAAAGCTTGCCCATGTTTTTGGCGGCGGTATTGCTTGCCATTTATTGCTTGGTGCCCCAGCAAGTCATCAACGGCATCGCTTGGCTGTATGTTGGCTTGCGCATAGCCTATGGCGCAGCTTATATGACAAATGCCTCAACATTGCGCTCGGTGCTGTGGTTTTTGTCCATGGTGTGTATTGTGATGCTCTTCACATTTAGCCTAAGGGTGATGAATTAGCCGGCTATTTGGGCGTTTGATTGGCTTGCAGCTTTGCTTTGATAAGCTGCTTTAGCGCCTCTTGGTTGCTTATCCATTCATCATCGTTTTGAATGATGCGCTGTTCGTGATGTGTGGACAAAACCTTAGGCACCGTCAATTCATCAAAAACCGTGCGCGCCTTAAAATAATCCAGCTTTTGCAAATTCTGCAAATAACCCATCACATCTTGCAAGCTCAACAATCTGCCATGCAAATCAAAGCCCACATTCAAAATACGCCCACCCACATCGGCCATGCGCTCATGAATATGCCCATGCAGATGATAATAGCCTTGGTGACAGCCCTCCCATTCGCTCATTGGATAATGAAATAAAATCAACGTTTTATCTGCAAGTTTTAACTTCAAATACGATTGTGCTGATGACAAAACAGGGTTGCCATCGTGTTTTTTGCTGGTCAAAAACACCTTTAAGTTGTCGGCAACAAACTCATCGTGATTGCCAAAAATCAGATGATGACGCCCATTAAGACGAGACAGCACCTTAAGATTGTCGCGCAGATTACACGAAAACGTCAAATCACCCAGATTATACACCTCATCGTCCACACCGACGGTATTGTTCCAAAGCGCAATCATATATTCATTCAACTCATTGACATCACTGATTTGCGGGCGTGTGTGCGGACAAAATTTGGCAATATTTTTATGAAAAAAATGCAAATCGGCGGTAAAAAACGTTTGGCTCATCGCAGCTGCCTTAAATTTTGTTGGATTGCGATGATTATATACCAAACTTTTTGTTAAAAGCATTATTTTGAATACTTGGTTGGGTATTTTTGCTGGATTTTATGTTACACTAAGCATCATCTTTTGTTGAGCAAATGTAAGCCATGTCCAAAACCAAAATTTTTACCAGCGCTGCGCCTGCGCGCCTACTGCTTGTTGATGACCACCCCATGATTCGGCGCGGACTCAAGGATTTGTTGAGCCTAGACAGCGATGTCAGTGTGGTCGCTG
The DNA here is from genome assembly GCA_041811915.1 of Moraxella sp. Lineage (GTDB taxonomy): Bacteria > Pseudomonadota > Gammaproteobacteria > Pseudomonadales > Moraxellaceae > Moraxella. The sequence goes on from JBGXSA010000054.1 coordinate 7,668, forward strand.
AATGCAATCACGGCGGCGAGGCGCTGGAGTTTTTGGTACAAAATGCGGTGGATTTGATTGTGCTTGACCACAATATGCCCATCTTAAACGGCATAGAAACGCTCAAAAAACTGCGCGAAATGCAAACGGACGCCAAAGTTTTGCTGTTTACCGTGTCGGACAACACCAAAGATGTGCAAGACGCGCTGCAACTTGGCGTGGATGGCTATCTACTCAAAGACATGGAGCCTGATCAAATCATTTGCGACATTCGGCGCATTTTGCGTGGCGAGCTTGTCATCAGTCCTGCGCTGGCGCCCATCTTGGCACAAGCCATGCGAAAACCCGCCAAAAACGATGTGAGCTACGAGCTGACCGAACGCGAATTGCAAGTGCTTGTGATGATAAGCGAGGGCATGAGTAACAAAATGATTGGCAATAAGCTTGGCATTGCCGAGTCCACCGTCAAAGTGCACGTCAAGCATATTTTGGGCAAAATCGGACTCAGAACGCGCGTTGAGGCGGCGGTGTGGGCGGTTAATCATCTGAACGCTTAACACTTGTTTATTTGTTGATGTCATGCAACAGCCGACTGCTATCAATCATCTGATAATAAGCGCCTGATTTGGTAAGTACGCCCTCTTTGAGCAGTTGATGCAAAGTGCGATTGAACGTCTCAGGACGCAGTCCAAGTTTGGCTGCCAGCTGTTTTTGACTACCGCCAAACTCAAAAGGCGCATTGGGCGAAAAATTGGTCAGCAGATAATACGCCAATTTTGCTCTGGCGCTTTTGAATGCCAACAAATCGCTGGCAATCAAATGCTGATACAAACGCATACTCACCTGCTCGGCAAACCAAGCAAACATCTCACCAAGCTCAAATCTACCAATACACTCAAAAAACGCCTTGGCAGGCAAGCTTGCCATCACGCACGCTGTGGTGGCGCGCGCGGTCAATTGATGCAAGCTTGAATCATTGACAAGCAGCTGCAGATTGGTGGACACAGCATGACTTAAGGGCGGATTGTCTTGTGCGCTGTGCGGCTGTGATGGGGTTGTGCGCCACAAGACACTTTCATTGATGAGCTTGGCGGCAGATGGACACAACAGCACGCGTGTCACCTGATAGCTTTGAATCAAGCTTTCTTGACCGTTCGGCAGTTGGCGGTAGCAGCTGACTTGCCCTTCAAGCAAAAAATGCAAATACTGCGCTTTGGTGTGTTGTACAAAAATCAAATCATTTTTGTGATACCGATGCAAATTGACTTTTTGTAACAAATACTCGCGCGCAAGCCGTCCTTCGGGCGTATCGGGCAAATGACGAATCAGCGCATTGTCGCACAATTGTTGCAACAAAACCTTGCTTTTTTGCTCATTGAATTTCATAACATCAGCCATCTGGGCGTAAATCACCAATATGCTTACTGTACAAGATTGCCCTATGCTTTGTCATTGCACCAAAGCGCAAGATTTATTAAAAAAATACCACTTTTAGCCAATTTTTTTAGCTGTTATGGGCATGGTGATGGCGACAAAAATGTGCTATTTTGATGTCGTTGTATGAGCATGGGAAGTTGATATGATTCGTCAGTTATTGGACAATAATGAATATTGGGCAAGCACACTGTCCGCGCGCGACCCTGATTATTTCATGCGTTTGGCGCGCCAACAAAGCCCACAATATCTGTGGATTGGCTGTTCAGACAGTCGCGTACCCGCCAATGAAGTGGTCGGGCTTATGCCAGGTGAGCTGTTTGTGCATCGCAATGTCGCCAATATGGTCGTGGCAACAGACATGAATGTTTTGTCTGTGTTACAATACGCTGTGGATGTGCTCAAAGTGCGCGACATCATCGTTTGCGGACACTATGGCTGTGGCGGTGTGCGCGCAGCTTTGACTCATCAAGAATATGGGCTGATTGACAATTGGTTGCGCTCGCTCAAAGGTATGCATTATCAATACGCCGACGCTTTTGAGGATTTGACTTTGGATGAGCAGACTGATTTATTGGCTGAATTTAACGTCAAGCGCCAAGTGACCAACGTCTGCCACACCACCATCGTACAAAACGCGTGGTACCGCGGCGAAAAGCTTGCTGTGCATGGCTGGATATACGACCTCAAAGACGGACGCATCAAAGATATGAATGTCACCATCAACAGCCATCATCAGCTGGCGGACGCGTTTTTGTATAATTTGTAGCCCTTTTGACCATCTATAACATGAACACAACCATCTTTTTGCGACACATTGCACCGCTTGTCATCGCAGCTGCCAGCGCCTTTGCTGTGGCGGCTTGCACCAAACCACAAGCACCAAACCCAAACGCACAAGATGACACCGTCATTGTATTTGCCGCAGCAAGCCTAACCGACGCCATCACAGCAATCAATCACGCCTATCAAGCGCGCCATCACACGCCTGTGCAGTCGTCTTTTTTGGCATCGTCCACACTTGCCAAACAGATTGACAATGGTGCCAAGGCGGATGTTTTTATTTCGGCGGACACCGATTGGGTGCAGTTTTTGCAACAAAAAAATCACATTCAATCTGCCAACACCACCCAATTATTAAGCAACGAGCTTGTCATTATCGCACCTGCCGACAGCACGGTGACAATTGATATGAGCCGCCCCACCTTGTCCGAGCAGTTTGTTGGCAAGCTGTGCACAGGCAATACCGACACCGTCCCTGTTGGCAAATACGCCAAACAAAGCCTAACACAGCTTGGCTGGTGGCAAGACATCGCACCGCGCCTTGTCGCCACAGAAGATGTGCGCTCGGCACTCAACTTTGTCAATCGCGGCGAATGCGCGCTTGGCATCGTCTACAAAACAGATGCCGCCATCGCCAAGCGTGTGAAAATCGTCGCCACTTTTGAGTCAAGCACTCACACGCCCATCACCTATCCTGCCGCGCTGATAAGCAGTAATGACAATGCCAAGCGTTATTATCAGTTTTTGCAAAGTGATGAGGCAAGACAGATTTTTGGCAGTTATGGCTTTACTTTTTTATGACGGCTTTGCACAATAACTTTATAAAACAGCTTACAAGATAAAACAGCTCACAAACCAATTGAATCATTATGTTTGGACTCACCGCCCATGAATTGAGTGTCATTGCCCTATCGTGCAAGATTGCATTGTGTTGTCTTGCCATCAATCTTGTACCTGCCATTGGCGTGGGGTATTTTTTGGCGCGGCGTGATTTTTTTGGCAAATCGCTACTTGAGACGCTCATTTATTTACCGCTTGTGCTGCCGCCTGTTGTGCCAGGTTATTTGCTGCTTGTGCTATTTGGCGCCAATGGTGTCTTTGGCAAGCAGTTGGCGCGCTTTGGTGTGGATTTGGCATTTGATTGGAAAGGCGCTGTGCTTGCCTCGGCAGTCATGGGTTTTCCGCTCATGGTGCAAGCGGTGCGCCTTGCCTTTGAAATGGTGGATACGCGCCTTGAGAATGTCGCCAAAACGCTTGGCGCCTCTTCGTTTGCTACTTTTTTGACCGTCAGTCTGCCGCTTGCCAAGTCGGGTATTTTGGTTGGGGCAATTTTGGGCTTTTGTCGCAGTTTGGGTGAGTTTGGTGCAACCATCACCTTTGTGGGCAACATTGAAGGGCAGACGCGCACTTTGCCGCTTGCCATGTACAGCTTACTGCAATCAGTGGATGGCGAGGCGCAGATGTTGCGCTTGGTTGGGTTTTCTTTGACGGTTGCTTTTGGTGCGTTGTGGTTTGCGCAGTGGTACGCCAGACGGCAAAAGCATTTGCACCATTAATGCAAAATGGTTAGGCGTCATCATCCATCAAGACATTTTCTATGCGCATTATCAATTTAAACCAAGAACAAACCCATCACAAGCGTGCAAAATTTGATACAATACGCTTTTGATTATCATCACAAACCGCCATGTCATTTGATTGCCAATTTACACTTGCTCTAGGTCAACGCATTCTCCAAGCCGACATCCGCACACAAGCGCGCGCTGTGGGCATTTTTGGCGCATCAGGCACAGGCAAAACCAGCATTTTGCACGCAATGGCAGGACTGTCCCGCCCACAGCAAGGGCGCATAGTGGTCAATGGCGATTGCTGGTTTGACAGCACTCACAACATTTATAACAAGCCACAACAGCGGCGCACAGGGCTTGTCTTTCAAGATGCGCAGCTGTTTCCCCACAAAACCGTTTGGCAAAACCTATTGTTTGGCTATCACAACATCAGCGCGCATGACAGACGTTTTGAACCTGATGAAATCATCGCGTTATTAAAACTGTCTTCCTTGCTGGATAGAATGCCACTTAAGCTGTCTGGCGGTGAAAAACAGCGCGTTGCGCTTGGGCGTGCGCTGTTGTACTCACCCAAACTGTTGCTGCTGGATGAGCCTTTGTCCGCCCTTGATTGCGCGCACAAAGCGGAGATTTTGCCGTTTTTTTTGCACATCAAGCAGCATTACCACATCCCCATGCTGTATGTCAGCCACGACAAAACAGAAGTCGCTCAAATCAGCGACACCATTGTTTATTTATAAACTGCACCAACCACAAAACACCCACAGTCAAGCAAACACCCATCGCTAAGCTTTCCCAAAACAAGACAAGCTATGCTATAATTGACTTTTTTTATTTAAATTTAAAATCTATGAGTACTTATTTATCCGAAATCCAGCGTCGCCGCACCTTTGCCATCATCTCGCACCCTGACGCAGGTAAAACCACCATGACTGAAAAGCTCCTGCTATGGGGGCAAGTCATCCAAAAAGCAGGCGAAGTCAAATCCCGCAAGACCGACAAACACGCCACATCCGACTGGATGAGCATGGAGCAAGAGCGTGGGATTTCTATCACCACATCCGTCATGCAGTTTCCTTATGGCGACAACATGGTGAACCTGCTTGACACACCTGGTCACGCTGACTTTTCTGAAGACACTTACCGCACACTGACCGCTGTGGATAGCGCCTTGATGGTGATTGATGGCGCAAAGGGCGTGGAAGAGCGTACCATTAAGCTCATGGACGTCTGTCGTATGCGTGATACGCCGATTATTTCATTTGTCAATAAGCTTGACCGTGAAATCCGTGACCCCTTATCGCTGCTCGATGAAATTGAAAGCGTGCTAAAAATCAAATGCGTGCCGTTTACTTTCCCGATTGGCATGGGGCAGGATTTTGTTGGTGTATATCATTTGGGCGAAGATAAGACCTACTTTTATAAAAAAGGCTTTGGTACAGAAATCACCGACATTGAAGTGCGTGATGGCTATGACCATGACGACATCAAAGAGCGACTTGGCGAGCTTGTGTGGAATAAATTTGTGGAAGATTTGGAGCTTGCACAGATGGCACATGAAGACTGGGACGAAAGTGAGTTTTTGGCAGGTAAACAAACCCCTGTGCTGTTTGGCACGGCTTTGGGGAATTTTGGGGTAAATATGATTTTGGATGTACTTACCCAATACGCCCCACCGCCAAAAGACCATGAGACGCTTGAGCGTACGATCAAAGCAGACGAGCCAGAGTTTACAGGTTTTGTGTTCAAAATCCAAGCCAATATGGACCCTAAGCACCGAGACCGTGTCGCCTTTATGCGTATTTGTTCGGGGCGATATGAGCGTGGCATGAAGATGAATCATGTGCGTATCGGCAAAGAAGTGCGTGTGTCGGACGCTTTGATGTTCCTAGCGGGCGACCGTGAGACGCTGGACGAAGCCTATGCAGGTGATATTATTGGCTTGCACAATCACGGCACGATTCAGATTGGCGATAGCTTCACGAGTGGCGAGAATTTGAACTTCACAGGCATTCCGCACTTTGCCCCCGAGCTGTTTCGCCGTGTGGTGCTAAAAGACCCACTCAAATCCAAACAGCTACAAAAAGGCTTGCAGCAGCTGTCCGAAGAAGGCGCAACCCAAGTATTTATGCCACAAATCAATAATG
>JBGXSA010000055.1:0-5986 GCA_041811915.1 Moraxella sp.
AGCAAAAATCCACACAAGTTGTTCTTAGTTTTGTTGTTAAATAGTGTTTGATACATCGTCTGTATCATGATGGCTTAAGTTGTTTGCTTAAGCAAGGCTGACTATTCTATCACAGTATTTTGTGTTGTCAAGCGGTTTTTTTTAATTTTTTAAATCTTTTTTTACTGTTGGCTTGGTGCCTGTCAGTGGGTGCGTATTATACGCGAAAGATTTAAGGTGTCAAGCACATTTTTAACAAATTTTAGAAAAGTTTGGGTTTTCTAAGTACTTATCGGATACTGCTTGATAAGTTGTTGATTTGGCTAATTTTTTTATTAGCCACTGTGTTTGAGAGTGCGTATTATACAGGGTTACTGAAAGGAGTCAAGGGGTAGAATGGAAATATTTTTGGGTTTTTGTGAAGTTGTTGATTTTAAATGGGTTATTGTTAAGGTTGGTGGGGGTTGTTGTGGTTCAACAACCCCCTATCATATCGCTATGACGTTTTGTCACGGTATGGAACAGCTTGATTTTGTTATGCTTAGCCTGCTAAGTCATCTCTTTTACTTTTTCTTCAATAAACTTCACTTCATCATCGCTTAGTCCATATTTGGCATACAGCTGCTGATCAATATCACTGATTGACTGTGTCCAATCTATATCTGATTGAGCGGTAAAATTCTGTAAGGGGACTTTTGACCAAACTTCTTTGGTTTTATTACCTTGCGTCACTTTTACAATGCCAAGCATTAAACGAGCAAATTTAGTTTTTAAATATTTTAGTAGGTTTTCAGCTTCCAATTCATTATCAAAAGCACCAAATGAAACAAAGGTTTCTGTATGACCTTGATTTGGGTTGCCAATCAGTGGTGACGATAAAGTCTCTCCAAGTTTTCCAGAGCCATTAGAGCTTGGAACTAAAACCTTATATTTATCCATATTCTGATGCTCAGCTAGATATTCTCGACACATCCATTTTAGGACACGGCTGTTATTTTGACGACCTAAAATTTGAATATAATTCTTACCGTCATTTGGTTTTTCATCATGAAATAATTCATATAAGTTGTCAAAAACCGAAGAAGATAAATAGCGTCTTGAACCGCCAGAAACCCTATTAATCAATGATGGATTTTCCCGCCATAAAACTTGTGAATACTTATAGCTTGTATTGCTATACAGTAATTCGCCAATAGAAACAAAGCCATCTTTCACAACTTTATCTATAATGTCATCTAACTCATTATGACTTGTAAATACCCCAATCTTACCAAAATTACTGCAAATATCTCGATAGATAATCGTCACGCCGCCTTTGATTTCGTTTTTATCAAATACACCTTTTGGGTTGGGATTAAAATATAGCACTTTCAAATGTTCATCATTTAACATTTTTCTATTCCATTCCGCTGGTGTAGATCCAATATTAAATAGGAATCTTGCTGGAGAAATTAAACAATACTTGTCACCAACCTCTCCTGCTAGATCATAAAAATATTGATATATGGAAGGTTGCTCCTCACGATGCTCTATATTATCCTGATAAGGCGGATTGCCCACCACAACATCAAATTTCATATTTTCTATTCCAAAAATTTCTTTTAATCTCTCGTTAAAATCAAGTTCGCCTTTGGCATAAGGCGTAGTATCAAGCTGTACAATATGACTATGATCAACTGTTTGATCATGATCAAATCCTGTAATGAAGTTTTTGGCGATATGATAAATAATCTCGCTTGGAGCAAAGCCATAAATCTGATGTTTAAAGATATGAGCAAGCCGTGCATGATTATCAGGAATTTGCGTTTTTAGACCTACATACAGTCTTTTGACAATCTCCGTCAAATACAGTCCCGATTTCATATATAAATCAGCAAAAGTGATATTTGGATTGGTAAAGATATCAGGAGTTTCTTGTTCAAACTTATCTAACATCATTTTCACCACACTTTTTGGTGTAAAAATCTGATTGGTTCTTTGTGGTGGAATATAATCAAAGATATCTTCGGCTTGATTTTCATCAAAATAGTTGGCAAGTTCGGCTCGTTTTTGTAAAAAGGTCTGTACTGATGTGTCAAAAACTTGCGGATCAAAGAATTGATGCTTATCTCTTAATACACAAAATTGCTCAAGTGTGATGCCTGTCACTTCCTTAAAAACAGCATCACTGATATGCTGATCAAAATTGGTCAAAGTCGTGCTCCCATCGCCATATGCCATCAAAAATGATGGAATGGTACGACTAAATCCACGCAAGCGTGCACGCACATCATCTTCAACTTTATCTTGCTTATTTTGCTCAGATTTTTGTAAGATGGCTTCGGTGCTGTTTTGGGTGAATGCTTTGGTTTTGGTTTCGATCGTTTCGGCGATTTGCGTTTGTAGATTTTGAGAGATTTGGGTGATTTTTTCTTGATAATCACTGGCGATCTGCTGTTTTTCGCTATCAGTTTTGGCTGTTTTTAACTGATTTTCAAACATGGCTTTGGCAGTGTTTTGCTCAATCTCGCTTTGCTTCTGGATTTTTTGCACTTCATAGGCGACCACTTCACTTTGTTCTTTTACTACTTTTGTGGCAAATGCACCTGTTATGCCATGTTCTTTTGCCAATGCCTGAAAAGCACTCTCAGTATTTTGTTTGAGTACATCAGCCACCTGATTCGCCAAACGCTCATTGGTCAGATTGTCTGCATTGGCGATGATCTCATCAGTGCTTTGGGTGATTTTGCCATAAACCTTTTCACCAAATTTGGCGGTGTTGGTATTGATGACGATTTGGGCATCAATCACTGCATTGCCTTTGTCATCCACTTGCACACCTTGGGTATCGATTGGTGCCACTGACTTGGTCGGTGTTGTTTTGCCTTCTTGGACAGGATTTAGCTGTTCTAGAATCTCAAGCACTTCGCTGCTTTGTGCACCAAAAATACCAGTAATATTTTGAAATAATAGATTGCTTAAAAAGCCTTTTTTGACGACTTCTTGGGCTTTAATCATTTTGGGTATGGTCAGCACTTGACCAACATCCAGCTCCACCATTTTGCCATCTGTATCTTCAGCGATGACAGGGAAGAAGTTTAGAAGTTCGCGGATGTTTTCTTCACGGTTGCCTAAGCTACCACCGCCATTTGTGGTGCTTGCAAATAAATCATTGGCAAACTGATCATAAATGATTAGCGTACGCTCTGGTGCAAAATCAAAGACGTAGGCATTTTTCTTTTGATGGACTTGTCCGTCCTTTTCGTATTGCCACGCATTTTGGGCACGGAAAGCTGCTTGCCAATATAGGGCAGGTGATTTGATATTTGAGAGCATCAAAACCGCCGTCCATTCAGGTATGGTAATGCCTGTGGTCAATTGCCCAACAGACAGCGTGATGGTTTTGTCATGCTGACGAATGGCAGTTTTGACACGGTCTAGAGCCCTACCGCTTACAATCTCATCGCCATCACCACGCCCATCGCCGACCGCCAGCACGATATGATAATTTTCAAATACAGGATGATTTTTTAATAATTTTGCTAAAGCTTTGGCACCATCCACACGGTCAAGTAGCCAAAAAGTGTGCTTAAGTTCATCTCGTAATGCTTTGGTAGAAAAAGGGTATTTTTCGTTTTTGGATAAAGTATCTAGCCACTTTTCTACTTCTTTTTTGTGAACAAAATGACCTTTTTCATCGGTCGCAAAAAATTCATTCAAATCAAAGGCAAAATCATAGTTTTTGCCATCAATATCCGCCCCTTGACTCACCCTATCGCTGATCATGTGGCTCATCTGATAGCTGAATAAATTCAAGCATGGTAAGGCTTCATAAGGGTTGTGTGCTTCTTGACTCCATTGTAGCTTAGCTTTTTGCTCATCAACATAGGTCCAATTATAAATTTCATGTTGCTGAAATTCGCCACTTGCCAATGCCTTAAATGGTGTGCCTGATAGATGTAGTGTGAATTTACGATTAATATTATCAAAGGCGACATCGGTTTTTAGGGTAGCCACACCTTCATGTGCTTCATCAATAACCAATAAATCCCAACTTAACTCTTTAACCCAGCTCAATTTATCAAATTGGCCACCGAAGGCGATTGCCCCTTTTAAATCTTGTAAAGAAATAAAAGCAATCAATGATTTTTTACCATTGGGTTTAGTGGATTGATTAATAAACTCATCTCTTGTCAGCACAGGGCGGTCTTTTAGCGTATCAGCAGTAGAAACAAAAGCAAAATCTGTCTGCCATGCAATAAATTTCTCAAAGTCATCAAACCACGAATTGGCGATGGCAGGTCGATTGGTAACAATCAGCACTTTTTGGGCATGAAGTCGTCGCACTAAATCATAAGTGGTCAGCGTTTTGCCAAATCTAGGCTTGGCATTCCACAAAAATGCACCATCTGGATTGTCATTAAAATATGTCAAAGTCTGATTGACAGCTATCTGTTGTTCTTGTCGCAATTGATAATCCAACTGCTCACTTGCTTGATCAAAATTTTGGGCAACGAAATCTTGAAAATCACTTAAGCTCTGATTGGGCGTGCCATTATAATAAAACCATTCAGTATTTGGCTTATTTTCTATCTGCTTATGCTTTCTTAGATAATGATGCAACTGATGATCATTAAAGAATTGAGCATTTATAAATCTTGCCATTTCATGCCATAGCAATTGATAGTCTAGATCTACTGTACCCACCTGCTCTTTAATACGGATATTGACATCTTGGCGTTCAGTATAGCCAATTTTGACCCAGCCATCTTTGTCAGACACAGTCGGCAAGGTATAAGCGTAGATTTGTGGATAGATGACTTTGGTGGTGGCGATTTGCGTTCTGCTCATGACTGCTTCTCCATAAAATCAACCAATTGCTTGGTTTTCCAATCTTTGACTTTGACCATGTGGCTGTGAGTGCTAATGCTTTTTGTTTTGATTTCAGCGAATAAATCTGCTTGATAGCTATCCGCTATTTCTGTCCTTTGAGATAACGGAATCACACCTTTCAACCCATCCATTTGAAAAATGTTGTAGCTGATAATTGTGGCAATTTGAATCAGCTCATCGACCGATGGTTCGTATTGCCATTGATCAAAATAATAATCACGATAAGTCAAAAGCAGGTTTTCTCTTGCCAGTAACAAAGAATCGCCATTCCACTCAAACCCATAGCTTGATTGATAGGCGATTTTTATTAGCTTTTGCCATTTTTGTTTATGGTTAATTTCTTGATTGATGCGTTTTAGTTTTCGATCCAAAAACCCCACACGCTCATGCAAGGTGATGATTTCACCCGTTTCCATTTCATAGCGATTGGCAATATAAGGTGCTTCACCACAAGTGATCTCAAGCCAAGTGCGTGCAATATAGGTGGACAAATCATCATCTTGGTAGTTCTTATCCAACTCATCATTTTGTTTTTTCACCACCCAACTTGGGGTAAAAACTTCAGCTTTGGATTTGGTACGCTCTTTTTGCCGTTCTTTTGATTTTAGGGCTCTTGGTACAATTAAATTTCCCTTATCGCCTGTGATCAAATCAGGTGTCATCTGGCAGTTTTTACCGTATTTTTCACCATGATCTGCATAATTATCATTTGCCCAGATGATGTTCTTTTTCTTTTTGGCATAAAAAGATGCCGTTCTGTCTCGTAATAAAATTTCTAACAGCTCAGATGAATATTGATATAAGGCGTTTTCAGAAAGGTTGGCGACAGTTAAGTCAATTGGATATTGCTCAAGCTCATCTTGAGTTTTAGCGGTATCGGTCATTGTGTACCGCCTGCTAGGAAGCTTAAGAAATTTTGGACAACAAAAAGTCCGCCTAAGAGACTAGGCAGACTTAAAGAGATAGATGGGTTTTTATGAGAAAATTGAGACGAAATTAGCCAACGCCACGCTTGACGCTTGACGCTTGACGCTTGACGCTTGACGCTTGACGCTTGACGCTTGACGCTTGACGCTTGACGCTTGACGCTTGACGCTTGACGCTTGACGCTTGACGCTTGACGCTTGACGCTTGA
>JBGXSA010000056.1:0-10073 GCA_041811915.1 Moraxella sp.
CCTTCCCCCACCACCATACATTACCTACCCAAATACCCATGCGGGTGTAGTTTAGTGGTAGAACCTCAGCCTTCCAAGCTGATGGTGCGGGTTCGATTCCCGCCACCCGCTCCATGCATTCATTATTTGCTCTTATAGCTCAGCGGTAGAGCACTCCCTTGGTAAGGGAGAGGTCTCGAGTTCAATTCTCGATAAGAGCTCCATCATTAGTCCTTGAAATAAGCTTCAAGGATTTTTTGTTGCCTATAAAACAATAATTTTTATAAAACCTTCTAAAAATAACGTCATTCTCAAGTTTTAAACCGTTTTTGTAGCTTATGGTTAAGCGATAAAAACCTAATATTTTAAGTCATTGATTTAAATTTATCAAAATTGTTGGGTGTCATTCTTTTGCTCAACTTATCCTTCGCCTAACTTGCAAAAATTCATTTTTTATAAAAAATCAATTGCGTTAAATAGAGTTGAGAATGGGGTAAAAATATGAAAACATCATTCATTTTAAGCGGGTTCTTAAGGTTGTGCAGACTGCATGACATGTAAATAAGATTGGGTGAACAAGATTTGGTATAGATAGTGAGTGCTTGGGGCTTTGGTGAATAAAGAAGTTTATAAAAATGAGCTTTGGTCAATCTTATCATTTAATAATGACAATCCCCACCAAATGATTGGGAAAAACAACACGCTGACCACAAGACCTATCAAACCTGAAAATCCAACGTGGCTGTAGGCGAAAGATTCAAAAAACCACAAAAATACACGAAATACCAACAAGCCAAATGCCGCCAAAATCCACGCCGATGACAGCTGTAAGCGCTTGGTAAAACTGCGTGCAATCTGTACCACCAATACAGCGACAACCGCACTAAAAGCTTGGCTGCCAAGCTCGGTATCAAGCAGTAAATCACTGGCAAGACCAATGACAAACGCCACCCCAATACCCACAAATCTTGGCTGATACATCGCCCAAAAAAGCAGCACGCTCATCAAAAAAAACGGACGAAACGCCGCCAAAGCAAATCCAAGCGGATAGACATTTGCCATAGACGCCACAATAAATGTTGCCAAAATACTGACAATCCTGACAAAAGAATTTTGCTGTATCATTGCGTTATCATTTATCCTGCAAAATCAGCACATAGCTGCTGCTGACAAAATTTGCCGCTGGCTTGACGCTGATGTCTGCAAAGTTATCGGTGCGTGTGGTATCAATGTCCAGTACGGTGCCGACTTTGTAACCAGCAGGAATGCGCCCGCCAAGCCCAGATGAAATGAGCTCATCACCTGCAACGACATCTGCTGTTTTGAAGATATAATCCAAGCTTAGATTGTCCAATCTGCCATTGCCAGATACCATCGCGCGCTGACCTGTGCGCGCAACCACAACAGATACTGACAGCTGCTCGTCTGTCAATAGCAACAAACGACTTGTATTTGGATAGACATTGATGATTTGCCCCAAGATCCCATTTTCGTCAATGACGGTTTGTCCGATGCGCACGCCATCTTTTTCGCCTTTGTTAAGCACAACAATCTGTTTTAGGGGATTGGTGTCTGTACCCACCACTTGTGACAACAACAAATGATAGTCGCTGGATTGTGTGGTGCTTAATATGCCTTTAAGACGCGCATTTTGTGCCAATAAATAATCTTGCTGCTGCAGTCGCGCTTTGGTTTGAATGAGCTCTGCTTTAAGGCGAATGTTTTCTCGGCGCAAGGCTTCTTGTGATTGCAGCTTACCTTCTGTCAAGTGCGCACCAAAGTTTGGTATGAGCGACAATTGATAGATGGGCTGCATACTGGCATGACTCATGGAGCGTATGGATGAGAACCATTCTGGGTGCTGTTTGTCAAGCAGCATAAGCACCAAAGCCACCACCAAAAAGGCAGCGGCTTTTTTAAGCGACCAAGGTCTGTCCGAAAAAATACTCGGCATAAGTGATTAGCCCACAAAAATCATGCTAAGTGCTTTGTTGTTGATAAAGTCAAGCGCCTTGCCACCACCGCGGCTGACACACGTTAATGGATCATCTGCCACCGCCACAGGCAAGCCTGTCTCTTTGGACAGCAAACGATCAAGATTGCGCAGCAGTGCGCCCCCACCTGTCAGCATAATGCCGCGCTCGGCGATGTCGCTGGACAGCTCTGGGGGCGTCTCTTCCAAAGCTTTTTTGACGGCGTGAATGATGTCATTGACAGGCTCTGATAGCGCTTGTTGAATCTCGGTGGAGGTGACGATGAATGTCTTAGGCACGCCCTCTGCCATGCTGCGCCCACGCACTTCCACCTCAAGCACCTCACCATCAGCAATGGCAGTGCCAACTTCTTTTTTGATGCGCTCTGCGGTCGTCTCACCAATAAAACAGCCGTGTGTTTTTTTGACATGATTGATGATCGCCTCATCAAATTTATCACCGCCCACCGTCACCGAATCAGCATACACACAGCCTGATAGGGCGATGACTGCAATTTCGGTTGTACCGCCACCGATGTCCACCACCATAGAGCCACTGGCATCGTGCACAGGCAAACCTGCGCCAATCGCGGCTGCCATAGGCTCTTCCAACAAACGCACGATGTTTGCGCCAGCGTGCTCAACGGCTTCTTTGATGGCGCGGCGCTCAACCAATGTGGAGCGGCAGGGCACACACACCACAACATTGGGGTCTGCCAAAAAACGCTTGACTTTTACTTTTTTGATGAATTGCTTTAACATCTCTTCGGTGACTTCAAAATCAGCAATGACGCCATCTTTCATAGGGCGAATGGCGGTGATGTTTTCTGGTGTGCGCCCAAGCATTTGTTTGGCATCATTACCCACAGCGGCAACGGTTGGATTTTGGGTGCGATTGCTGCGCAATGCCACCACCGTCGGCTCATCCAATACCACCCCTTTGCCTGGTACATAAATCAAAGTGTTCGCTGTGCCTAAATCAATAGCAATATTGGTTGATAAAAATCCAAACAAATTCATGGTGTTATGTCCGTCAGTTAACTGAGAATAAAGCAAATATGAAGCGCAATCACAATAATTGCACAAAAAATTGCGCTTTATTATACAGATTTTTATAACAAAAATCATGGCTTATTTGATAATTTCGCCATTTTTTTATAGAAAATTGCAAGAAAATTTTACATAAATCAATTAAGTAAGACGCGTTAAAACTTATTTACAAAAAATAAGAATTGAGAAAAATACTTGGATTTTGTGTGCTTTGGTCAAGATTGCTTGCGCTTTGTGATTTTATGTTATAATAATAATTTTTATAAATAGGATGATTATGTCAATGATTTCATGTGAAGAGATTGTGTCTATTGCTCGCTTGGCGCGCCTCAATGTAGATGACAATCAAAGCCAACAATATGCCGAAAGTCTATCCAAAATCTTGTCTATGATGGATATTTTGGCGGATGTCAATACCGATGATGTCAAGCCTTTGACCAATGTGCATGACATGAGTCAGCGACTGCGTGATGATGTGGTGGACGGTAATGGCTTGGCGGTGAATCGTGAGTTGAATCAATCGGTTGCCCCTGCGGTACAAGACGGCTTATATCTTGTGCCACAAGTGATTGAATAATATGATAAATTTCCATATCAAAGACTTCTTTGAGGACTTGTCTGTTAATTTATCAATTGACGCCTTGATTGCCATGTATCAACAAGCCTTTACCGACAGTAGCAATGCGGACGAAGGGGTAATGATAGCCAATTTGATGCGTCAAATTATCACTGATAACACGTATATTTGCCATGTAGCGGTTGAGGATGACAATGAAATTTTGGGTGCTGTCTGTTGGACGCC
Organism: Moraxella sp.; assembly: GCA_041811915.1. Classification (GTDB taxonomy): domain Bacteria; phylum Pseudomonadota; class Gammaproteobacteria; order Pseudomonadales; family Moraxellaceae; genus Moraxella. The sequence continues at coordinate 3,804 of JBGXSA010000056.1, forward strand.
GATAACGCTTCAAAATCACGCCATTTCGGCTTATTTAATGTCGCCTGTGGCGGTAAAAACCACGCACCAAAATTTAGAAATTGGGCAACAATTAATTCAGCATGGCTTAAAAAAACTAGCATCACATGGCGTGGATTTAGTATTGAGTTATGGTGACCCAAATTATTATCAAAAAGTTGGTTTTAGACCGCTTGATGTTAAGAAAATCACACCGCCTTATCCATTGTCAATGCCGTTTGGTTGGATTGGACAAAGTTTAACCAAAATGGACATTGATGATATTCACATTAGCGAACCGCCAATTTGCGTGCCTGCATTTTGTCATGCAAACTTATGGTAAAAATTTATTTGGCAATTATTTAATTAATATAAACAACGAAGAGACAATTATGACCCAACTACACACCCTATCCGTCAAAGAACTATCTGACGGCTTAAAAAACAAACAATTTAGCTCGGTTGAATTGACCCAGTATTTTTTGACACGCATTGATACGCACGACAAAGCGGTGAATAGCTTTATTACGGTCACGCCAGAGCTTGCGTTAGAGCAAGCCAAGCAAGCGGACGAACGCCTAAAATCAGGCAATGCTCATGCACTGACTGGCATTCCACTGGCTCACAAGGATATTTTTAATACGCAAGGGGTTTTGACTACCTGCGGTTCAAAAATGCTGTCAAATTTTGTCTCGCCATATAACGCAACTATCGTGGAGCATTGCCTAAATGCAGGGCTTGTGACACTTGGCAAAACCTCGATGGACGAATTTGCGATGGGGTCGGATAATGAAAGCTCGTACTTTGGGGCGGTGCACAACCCTTATCATCTGGACTATGTGCCTGGTGGCTCATCAGGCGGTAGTGCGGCGGCTGTAGCCGCAGGATTTGCACCGATTGCAACAGGTAGTGATACTGGCGGTTCAATTCGTCAGCCTGCCAGTTTTTGTGGATTGACAGGCATTAAGCCCACTTATGGTCGTGTTTCTCGCTTTGGCATGATTGCTTATGCCTCAAGCTTTGACCAAGCAGGCAGTTTTGGCAAATCTGCTGAAGATTGTGCTTATCTTTTGGAGGTGATGAGCGGGTTTGACCCCAAAGATTCAACAAGCGTCAACCGTGATGTGCCAACATGGACGGCGGATTTGGTTGCTAAGCGTGGCACTGAAAAGCCATTGCAAGGCTTAAAAATTGGCGTGCCGAGCGAGTATTTTGGGGCAGGCTTACAAGATGATGTTAAAAATATTATTAATCAATCTTTAAAACAATATGAAGAGCTTGGGGCGACCTTGGTGGATGTTCATTTAACAAGCCCTGAGATTACGCTTGCCACTTATTATCTGCTTGCCCCCGCCGAAGCGTCATCAAACCTTTCACGTTATGACGGTGTACGCTTTGGCTATCGCTGTGAAAACCCAAGTGATTTGACCGACCTTTATACACGCAGTCGCTCAGAGGGCTTTGGTGCAGAAGTGCAACGCCGTATTTTGATGGGTACATACGCCCTATCGGCAGGCTATTTTGATGCATATTATGTCAAAGCCCAAAAGGTACGTCGCTTGATTTTGAATGATTTTAACAAAGCCTTTGAAAGTTGTGATGTCATCGCAACTCCAACCGCCCCAACGACCGCTTACAAAATCGGTGCAAGTCTCACCCCAAGCGAAATTTATATGGGTGATGTGTACACGATTGGCGTGAATTTGGCAGGTTTGCCAGCATTGTCGCACCCTGTTGGTTTTGTAAATGAATTGCCTGTCGGCTTGCAACTAATCGGCAAGCACTGGGCAGAAGATACCTTACTACAAACCGCGGACGCTTATCAGCAAGTGACGGATTTTCATAAACAAGCACCGAACTTAGGTTAATGTTATGAATGTCATCACTTGTCGCACTGAACCAAAACACGCCCAAGGATTGCAACAGCTTTATAGTAATCCCAGTGTATATACTCAAACTATACACTTGCCGAGTCAATCGGTAGATGATTGGCAAAAGCGACTAAGCAATATCCCTAAAAATGTTCATTCTTTTGTGGCGATAACCAATGACGATAATCAAAAAGTTGTCGGTAATATCGCCTTAACAGTAGAAACTGCTGAACGCAAACGGCATATTGGCAATTTTGTGATTGCGGTAGGTGATGATTATCAGGGACTAGGCATTGGCAAACAATTGCTTCATGCCATGATTGATTTGGCAGATAATTGGCTAAATCTCAATCGTATTGAATTAACCGTTTATACTGATAATGATAAAGCCATTGGCTTATATAAAAAGTTTGGCTTTGTGATTGAAGGTGAACACACAAACTTTGCCTTTAGAAATGGAAGTTTTGTCAATGCTTATACCATGGCGAGAATTAAGGCTTGATTATGAATAAAGTTTATTCTTATCCTTTAAAAGCATTGTCCATTATCAAATCCTTGGATAAGTCTGATGATGAAATTGATGATTTTGATAAATATTTGAACGAAGACGAATTTGACCAATTTTTTGGTATTTTAATCAAAAAAATTGGTCAGCACAGAAAATATGAACAATGTCATTAAACAACGTGGTGGATAATTATTCTAAATAAATTGTCCATTGGATTTTAATTTGAATTTAATAAAGAGACTTAACTTATGACCCAAAATCTTTTAATTGGCGGATATGAAGTCGTTATCGGACTTGAAATTCATTGCCAACTCAATACTCAAACCAAGATTTTTTCGCCCGCAAGTACCGAATTTGGACAAAGCCCCAACACCCAAGCCAATATCATTGATTTGGCACTGCCTGGGGTGTTGCCTGTCTTAAATAAAGAAGTGGTGGAAAAAGCACTCAAATTTGGCATGGGTGTCAATGCCAAGCTTGGACAAATGAACGCCTTTGACCGTAAAAATTACTTTTATCCTGACTTGCCAAAAGGCTATCAAATCAGCCAAATGGCACACCCCATTGTCGGCGAAGGCTACATTGACATCGTCGTCAATGAAGGCGAAAAAAACGAATACAAAAAACGCATTGGCATCACGCGCGCCCACTTAGAAGAAGACGCAGGCAAATCAGTACATGACGCTGTGCCACAGATGACAGGCGTGGATTTGAACCGTGCAGGTACACCGCTCATTGAGATTGTCTCCGAGCCTGATATGCGTTCGTCCGCCGAGGCGGTCGCTTATGTCAAAGCCATTCATCAGCTGGTTACTTGGCTTGGCATCAGTGATGCCATCATGGCAGAAGGCTCATTCCGCTGTGACTGCAATGTGTCCGTACGCAAGCCAAACGAACCACTGGGTACACGTTGTGAGCTTAAAAATCTAAACTCATTTCGCTTTATTGAACGAGCGATTAATGTTGAAATTGAACGCCAAATTGATTTGATTGAAGACGGCGGCAAAGTGGTGCAAGCCACTCGCCTATACGACCCTGAGCGTGACGAAACGCGTGCCATGCGTACCAAAGAAGAAGCCAACGATTATCGCTACTTTCCCGACCCTGATTTGTTGCCTGTGCATATTGATGATGAAACCTTGGCAAAAGTGCGTGCTGAGATGCCAGAGCTACCAACTGCACGCCGTGAACGCTTTATGAGTGAGCTTGGCTTGCCTGAATATGACAGCCGAATTTTGACGGCAAGCCGTGATTTGGCAGACTTTTTTGAAAATGTGGTTGAAAAAGTGGGTGCCAATCATGCCAAAATCGCCGCCAACTGGGTGATGGGTGATTTGCTTGGTTCGTTGAACAAAAACGATTTGACGATTAATCATTCACCCATTAGTGCTGAGCGTTTGGCAGGATTGATTGTGCGTATTTTGGACAATACCATCAGTGGCAAAATCGCCAAAGAAGTCTTTGGCTACCTGTGGGAATCGGACAAATCTGCCGATGAAATTATTAACGAAAAAGGCTTAAAACAAGAAACCGACACAGGGGCGATTGAAGCCATCATCAAAGAAGTCTTAGCAAATAACCAAGCGATGGTGGACGAATACAAAGGCGGTAAAGAAAAAGCCTTTAATGGTTTGGTTGGTCAAGTGATGAAAGCATCTCGTGGTAAAGCCAATCCTGCTCAGGTTAATGAGCTGTTGAAGAAGTTGATTGGTTAATCAACGCTTAATCAGCTAAGCCCCAAAATCGTGTATTTGGGGCTTATTTACAAGCTTAAATTAATCATTTAATCGCAAAACCAACTCAACAGAATAACCGATGTCATTACAGGACAGACAGTACACTATTTTTTGTTTGGATGAATCAGTGTATTTGAATGATGACTATTTGCAAATGATTGATTGGGCGTATCAACATCCAAATAGCGATACTGTATTAATGCTTAGTGAACAAACCGTTGCAGACTACGCACAAAAAGGTCTTTGGCATCTGATTGCCCAAGAAACCGACTATCAGTTGCTCGGTTCTTGGGAGGATGATTGGATTTTTGATTTTGATGTGATGACAGCCATCATTCAGGCGTTGGAGCCTTCTGAATTTCAGCAAGATGAAATTGTCCTAAAAATCATACAAATACTTCGCTATGCGATATCTCATCGGCAGTCCGTTGTTTTTTATTTATGACAATTCAAGCATAATTATCAACCACCCACAACTTTTTGGCAACACGCCATCACAAGCCGACAAATCAACATCATATGTTATTTGTTTGACTGCTCTTTTTTCTATTTTAGCCATTCTATGTCTTGGGGGGTTTGATAAATTTCTGCCAGTCTTTCAAAATCTTGTTGCCAAGAGTCTATTAGTGGCATTCTCCATGACAAACACAAATAAGATTTAGATTGTCTCAATTCTTTGAGTTTTTCAACCAAGTTTTCTGCATTATCATTAACCAAGGTTTCACTAAAGGTCAGTGAAGCGGCACCACTTCTGCCATCAAGCAAATAAGGAAAAGCATATAAAACTGCCGCCTGAAATTCCGTACGTTCAGTGGGTGTTAAGGTTTTTAAAAACTCATCATCTGCCATCTCACTGTACCAAAAAGACTCTGTCCAACTCATTTTATCCATTTTGATGATTTGATTTCTCACTTTATCGGATTGGATAAAATCAATTCTACATTGCCATCTAAGCTCAAAAAATACATAAGTACCAAGACAGAAAATGATGAAATATAATGGGTATTTGATGATTTTCATGTATTTACCTATGCATTGGATTATGACCTGTGCTTATTTTCACACCTGGTATTGGATTTACAACAGACACTTCCCCATATAAAGTTATTAACCAGTCTGATTTAGAAGCATATTCAGGCTCGTCATACATAACACTACTTTTTTGGTATTTTTCAACAAACCATCTATCAAGTCCCAATCTTGTTGCCAGTTAGGATTATTATGCTTGCCTACAGTTATACAGCCATGACTTACATTGCCTGGATGTAATCTAAAACCACTTCTACCCAAGCCTAATTTATTATGAAGTGTTGGATTCTCAGTAAAATCATCAATTCTATTGTCTATTGCCAATAATCCAAACCAAGTCTTTTCTATTTCATTCCCTGGATTTGGATTATCCGTAATATAATATCTACCCGTTGGTATTGGAAGTTGTTTGCTAGTACCCATAAGTTGAATATTTCCGTATTTGACATTCCCACCTGTAAAAACATTTCCCACATTAATGGTTTTTAGAGTATCCAAATCTGTCATTGTTAATAGGTTTTTACCAATATCAAACGTAGCAACAACCAACAACCCCAACGGATCTACAAATTCATACGGTCTATTCTCCACATACCCATAAGTATTCAATCCCCCAGCCAACCCAATAGGATCAGAAGTTAAGTATCTGCCAGTTTCAGGATTGTAGTATCTGTGGTAGTTGTAGTAATAGCCTGTCTCATGGTCATGGTATTGACCTGCAAAGCGTAGGTTGAAGGTAAAGTTGTCTTTGGCTTTGATCTCTTTAACTTCTCCAAAGGTATCCATCTCAATACTCCAAACAGTTTCTTGTTTATCATTGGTAATGGCTTTGGGGGTGCCTAGATGGTCGCTGTGGATAGAGTAAACCTTAGTCTCGTTTAACTTGCCCTTGTTATCATAACCATAGTCAAGAATAGCCACAGGCATAATATCCAAATAAACATATCTTCTAACCACTTTACCATCTTTGATTTCTGCTGACAATAAACCTTTATCCCACAGATATTGCGTAGTGTCTTCTTTGATTTGGTTTGTTTGGTTGTCTTTTTGGTAGACGGTCTTGGCAATTCTTTGTCTTAGATGATTATACTGATAAGTAGCGATTAGCTTATCATTATCTCTGATAGAC
>JBGXSA010000057.1:0-3761 GCA_041811915.1 Moraxella sp.
CAAGCAAATCTTTGCTTTTTGCGTCCCGTTCGTCTAGAGGCCTAGGACCCCGCCCTTTCACGGCGGTAACAGGGGTTCGAATCCCCTACGGGATGCCAATATTCTTGAAGCCACTCTTGCCAAAGGGTGGCTTTTTCTTTGCAAACGTTAAACGCTGTTTGATTTGATGGGGATGTGTTGAAATTGTCATTTAGACAAAAACCCCAAAAGCCTTGAGTTTTTGGGCAATCAGCTAAAGGCAATAAAGATGGATTAACAAAGCTTTTGACAACAATCAATCAAAAACGGTCATAAGCTGGCTGATGTTTTTATCAAAAACACGCCCATCGCTTTGACATTCAGCACTTTTTAAATGCGCAAATCATCATACACCCCATGATTTTTATCGGCATTTTAAACAAACAACTTAAAAACAGCACACCATTAAGGTCAAATTTGGCAAATTTTAACACACATTTGAGCGTTGCTGCGACAGCAAGCAGCGCTTTAGCCCTATATTGTATCGCAAAAGACATGGCAAGCATCACAGAGGTGCCCGCCCTGATTGCGATTGGTACCATTGGCGGTTTGTTGCCAGACATTGATCTGCCTAATTCACGTCCTGCCAAGATGGGCTTTGCTGTGGTCTCACTTGCTGTGGCACTGCTTAGCGTTTGGCTTATGTACGGTGTAAACTTATTTAGGCTAGAAGCGCTGATGGTATTTGGTGGCAGCTATTTGGTTGTGCGTCACGTCATCATTGCCGTTTTTAATCGGCTGACCACGCACCGCGGCGTTGTGCATTCGGTACCATTTGTACTGCTCTGCGCACTTGGTTTGGTGCATTTGCTGATTCATACGAATGTTGGACGCGCTGATTTGGCAGGTGTGTTTTTGTTTTTTGGTGCCATCATTCATCTGTTGCTGGACGAGATGTTCAGCGTCAATGCCTTTGGTCTTAAGCTTAAAAAATCGTTTGGCAGTGCGCTAAAATTCATAGAATTCAAAAAACTGCCAATTTATATTGTGCTGTATAGTTTGTGCGCCTTGCTTTGGTCTTGGCTGCCGCACAGCACCCTTATGGGCATTTTGCACATCATCTAGCCGCGAAATAATACGCCAACCAACACAAAAACAACCGCATACAGACAAATCAAAGCAACATGAACCGCCATGATTGTCAAAGTATGGTCTGTGTAATTGCCTTTTTGTAAACGTGCCACCACAAAAAATCGCGCGTGCAAGGCAGTGATGACCGTCATCAACAATAAGCCCAATTTTGCCCAAATCAAATAAGTGGCATAATTGCCCACTTGCCACAATTCCACAGCGACCAAACGCTGCGCCATGTACAAACCTGTCACCACCTGCACCACAAGCGCCAACACGCCAAGCGGCTCATAGCTTTTTTCAAAAGCCAAAAATCCAGCCACATCATTATGTCTTACAAAAGACGGCATAAGACGCAGCAAAAGATATAAATGCCCACCCACCCAAATACTGGCGCCAATCAAGTGCAAAAATAACACCAATTTCATCATATTTTACCCACTACTTTTACATCTACTACGAAAGACAAATTTATCTTGATAAAAATCATCATTTTAATTATCCCAAAAATACGGCACACCCAGTATCGGCAAGGGATGTAGCTGTTTTGGACTGACATCTTGTTGTAAAAAAATTATCCAGCTGATAGCACAAAAGTTTATCAATAAATGCCAATTTATCCACCAAACTTAGCCTAAAAATGACCGCGGTACTTTAACAGTCATGGCATAGCTACATAAGGGCTTGCGGAGTGTGATAAGCTATTCAAGTAAGGCATGACCAAAGATAAAGACTTGGGCTTTGTCACAAGACTTAGCTGTGGGGATTATGCCAATAGGGGCGACTATCCACAAGGCAGGATTGCCAATCAAAACAAGTCAAAGCATCCGCCACATCACCCCCTAGACTATCATCACAGACTATCACAATCACCCCATTTTCATCAAACACAGTAATGGTATCACGCACTCAATTGCGTTTGTTGTCGGTGTTGTCATCGTTTGGGTGCTTTAGGTGATGAAAATTGAGCATGGCTTTGGATTTAGGGAAACTTACCCAAATGCACGCCCCCAAACCAATCATGTAGATTGTCTCTAGTGGGGATTTTGCCTGTTTGACCGATGAATTTTCGTACGTTATGCCATAGGATAACTCGTTTTGACGCACAAAGCTAAGCTGCCCTTGATGGTTGGTAAGTGATAAGCTGATTTTGTCAAAATAAGCATATAGCCGATGAAAGTGTGTTGTGGTCATTGTATCAGCTCATTATATTTATCTAAAATAGCTTGATTATTCTTTATTTGAGTATATGTACTCATATTTTTATTTGTTTTATACCAATCACAAACAAACACAATTATAAATGTACATATAGGAAATTTACGAAAATAAATATCAATAGCCAATCCAATAAAAATAATTAGCATTAAAAGCAATATATTATTTAAAAAGTTTACCATTTTTATTTTCCTTTTTAGTATAATTACTTTTTCTTTGATATAATCTATATTTTGTAAGTTTTTCTCCAATATAATGTTTTTCTCATTTTTGTAGTCAAGCAAATCTTTTTGATATTTCATACAGATTGCTTGGTATTCAACAGGGTCTTTAATTTCTATTTTTAATCCAGCAAATAGCATATTGTAGGTATTTTGATGGATTTGTAAATTTCTTTTGTGATAGCGAATGATATCATCTTTGATTTCCAAATATTCTTTTTGTATGTCTTTGCTATGATATAATCGCAATATCCATTCTTGTTGGTCAAGTGTAGAGTCGCCATCTTTATTTGCAACTGCATAAAGTAAGGTGTTCACACACTAGCCCCCACCGAGCGAGCCAGGGCAATCCCTTCATCAATTGACAAATAGGTTTTTTTACTTGGTGTATCGCGATGTATCACCTCACCATCTACAAATACCAAACATTCATCTACGGCAAGCTGCTGCCACTTTTCATTGTTGGTCAAAGGAATGGTGACCAAAATGGTGACACAATCTTTTGCGCCTGTCACATCCTTAAAATCCACCGTCATCTCGCCATCAGACAATACCGCCTGCCCAAAGGGTGCTTTGCGCGTTAAATAAAACAACAGACTGCCTGCATAGGCAAGCTGCCATTTGCCATTTGAAATCAAGCAATTAAACAACCCATTGGCAGACAAATAGCGGCATTGTGCTGTCAAAAACGCAAACAACACCTCATCGCTTGGACGAGATTTGAACGTGGTCTTGAGTCGGTTTAGTAAATAACAAAAAGCAAGCTCGCTGTCAGTTGTGCCAATGGGTGTGTAATGCTCGGCATTGCCGTTGCTTGCCAAGCGCTGCGTACGGCGCACAAATTCCGCACTCATCTGTCCATTGTGAGCAAACACCCAAGACTCGCCCCACACCTCGCGCACAAATGGATGTGTATTGGCAAGGCAATTGCTGCCTTGAGTGGCTTTTCTGATGTGGGCAATGACATTCATCGCACGAATGGGATAATGATTCACCAAATCGGCAATCGGCGAAGAATGACTGGGCTTGTCGTCATGAAACAAACGCAAGCCTGTGCCATTGCTGTTTGCGCATTCGCTTTTTTCAAAAAAGGCAATGCCAAAGCCATCTTCATGGTGATCGGTCAAACCGCCTCTTTGGCGAAAGCCTGCAAAACTAAAGCCAATGTCTGTCGGCGTATTGGCATTCATGCCAAGCAATTGGCACATAATTATCACCTTATTTTTTGCTGAG
>JBGXSA010000058.1:0-5920 GCA_041811915.1 Moraxella sp.
AAGCAACTGATGAAATTAAGAAAAGAATTAATCAGTGTGATATAATCTATGTTTCTGGTGGAAATACTCTATATTTATTGCAACAATTAAAAGTCAAAAACCTTGATGGATTTTTGATTGACTTAATCCATCAAGGCAAACCCTATATTGGTGAGAGTGCAGGAAGCATTGTTTTGGCAAAAAACATTGAATATGCCTTGCCAGTAGAAAATCATATTGAACAATTCACAGATTTTATTGGGCTTGGCGTTATTGACTTTTATCCTGTGGTGCATTTTGACAATGAACCATTTATTCAGGGAAATCGTGTTATTTTTAACAACCATCATGACAATGTCAATCTGATTGCCTTTAATAATTATCAAGCATTATTTATTTATGGCAATAGAATATTGGTTAAATCCTAATTGATAATTCTCAAATAACCCAATAGCAAGGAAACTTTAATGACCAAACACATTGCAATTTTAAAAGGCGACGGTATCGGGCCTGAAATCATCGCTCAAGCGGTAAAAGTGCTGGATAAGCTAATCGCCGATGGCTTGGATGCCAGCTATGAATATGCCGAGCTTGGTGGCTCTGCCTATGACAAATACGGTTCGCCTTATCCAAGCGAGACTCAAGCCATCGTGCGTAAGGCTGATGCAGTGCTACTGGGGGCGGTCGGTTCGCCGCAGTATGACACACTTGAGCGTGCTTTGCGTCCTGAGCGTGGATTGCTTGCCATTCGTAAGGATTTGAATTTATTTGCAAATTTGCGTCCTGCTATCTTGTACAAAGAACTTGCCAACGCATCCACGCTCAAGCCTGAAGTGGTGGCAGGTCTTGATATTTTGATCGTACGAGAGCTCACGGGTGATATTTATTTTGGTGAGCCACGCGGTATTCGCACGCTTGAAAATGGTGAGCGTGAAGGCTTTAACACCATGAAATATTCTGAAAGCGAAATTCGCCGTATCGCCAAAGTTGCCTTTGAAGCCGCCCAAAAGCGCAATAAAAAATTGTGTTCGGTAGATAAAGCCAATGTGCTAGAAGCCACCGAGCTGTGGAAAGAGATTTTCACCGAAGTAGGTAAAGACTATCCAGATGTCGAGCTTAGCCATATGTATGTGGACAACGCTGCCATGCAACTGGTCAAAGCGCCAAAGCAGTTCGATGTCGTGGCGACAGGCAATATCTTTGGTGATATCCTATCTGACCAAGCATCAATGCTGACAGGCTCTATCGGTATGCTACCATCAGCAAGCCTAGATGAAAATGGCAAGGGTCTATACGAGCCAAGTCATGGCTCTGCCCCTGATATCGCAGGTCAAGACAAGGCAAACCCACTAGCGACCATCCTATCGCTTGCCATGCTACTACGCTACAGCCTAGCGGATGAAGCACGAGCCAAGCAAGTCGAAGATGCGGTGGGTAAGGTGCTAGAGCAAGGCTTGCGTACTGCGGATATCTATGAAGACGGCACGCAGCTGGTTTCCTGCACAGCGATGGGTGATGCGGTGCTTGCGGCTTTGTTGTAGTCAATAATTGTTGTGAGATTGTTGCGAGTAAATATGGACTGGTTGTTTCAAGCCACTTTTTTAAGTCGCTTTTCAAGCCACTTTTCAAGCTGCTTTTTTAGACTAATTCTTATAAACTGTACCAATTAACTGCACCAATTAACTGCACCAATTAACTGCATAAGTCACTTAGGATAGTCGCTTAGAATAGCCATTTAGGATTTTGGTATTCTCAAATTTTTGATATTTATTTTTGATATTTTAAGTTTGATGTCCGTGCAAAAACCAAAAAAAGACTCATTATAAAAATGAGTCTTTTTGAACAATTTGATTTCATTTTTCTTAAAAACAACTTAACAGATGTTTTTTAAGAAAATGATACTATTATTCGGTTTAGCGGGTTACGCGATTCCAAGCATCGCGCGCTGCCAATTTGGCTTCTGCCCATGCCAAGCGTGATTCGCCTTTGACTTCATTCCATGAACGCTCAAGATCGGTTTCATAATCTTCAAAGCGAGCATCTGCTGGATAACGATGACGATTGGCGTAACCTACTGCATAAGCAGGGTGGTAATCACGATCAAAATCATAGCCAGCTACGTAAGTTGGTGCATTGGCATATTCAGCGCGCCAATAAGTTTCTTCAAGGGTTGGGTCAATGGCTTCTGCAGCAGCTTTGCCTGCGCCACCACCTACAACAGCACCAATAGCGCCACCAATTAATGCACCCAAGGGACCGCCGATAGCACCAATCGCCGCACCCGCAGCTGCGCCACCTGCAGCGCCGATACCAGTACCCACAGGATGTGAGCCTGGCTCACCAGTGATGGGATCGGCGTTTAGGTCTTGGCGTGCTTCTTTTGACATTTCCTTAACAGCGTCACGGTCAATATTGTCGTAATTACTCATAACTATTTCCTCATTAGTTTGGGTTGGTTTATATTTTGGCAAATTTAAGCTTGTCAAAATATGTGTTCATGATAACCACATTTTATGGATTCAAATAGTATGAATGTGTAAAATTTCGGAAAATTATGTGTGTTTTCAAAATAGTCTTGTAATGATCTGTAAGTTGGATTAATTTTTACGATGTTTTGGTTTTCATTGGTTGTGTTTTGTTGTCAAATTTTTTTTATATACTTATAGATTTTTTTGCAAAATTAGTATACATTATAACTGGGACAAATTTTTGCTAACAAGCGTTTTTATTTTGTTGGGTAAAAATTATTATTTTCATGGAACAAACAAGGAGTTTGATGATGAATCAAGAGCAACTTGAGCAAATCAAAAATCACCCCTCTTTTATACAAATGCAGAGTAAAAAGTCAAAATTAGGACTAATTTTTACTGTCTTAACGTTGATTGTTTATTTTGGCTACATCATTATGGTTGGTGCAAACCCAGATTTGTTTGCCACGCCAGTTGCTGCAGGCAAGATAACCACCATTGGTATCTATTGGGGGCTGTTTGTCATCTTTTTTTCCATCATTATTACAGGCATTTATGTGTACAAGGCAAACGGTGAGTTTGATGCCTTAACCAAAAAAGTGATTGATGATATGGATTTAAAACAAGACAAACCACCTGTTGTGACAAATGCTCACTAAAAAGTACATTAAAAAGGAATATTTATGAAAAAGCACATATCAAATTTTTTAACAAAGACCAAACTGCTGCCAATGATGGCGCTGTGGTCGTTTAGCCAAGTGAGCTTTGCAGATGCCATTGCAGGCGAGGTGCAAAAGCAGCCTTTGAATATTGCTGCCATCGCCATGTTCTTTTTGTTTGTGATGGCGACACTTGGTATTACCTTTTGGGCATCCAAGCAAAACCAAACCGCCAGTGACTTCTATACAGCAGGTGGGGGTATTTCAGGTTTCAAAAACGGACTTGCCATTGCAGGCGACTATATGTCAGCGGCTTCATTTTTGGGCATTTCTGCCATGGTATTCACCAATGGCTACGATGGTCTGTTGTACTCCACAGGCTTTTTGGTCGGTTGGCCGTTGGTGCTGTTTTTGATTGCGGAGCGTTTGCGTAATTTGGGTAAATTTACCTTTGCTGACGTTGCCTCTTATCGCTTTGCTCAAAAACCTGTGCGTATTTTTGCAGCCTCTGGTACGATGATTGTTGTGCTTGTTTATTTGATTGCACAGATGGTTGGCGCAGGTAAATTGATTCAGCTGTTGTTTGGCTTGTCATATATTTGGGCGGTGATTATTGTGGGTGTATTGATGATGGCGTATGTGCTGTTTGGCGGTATGCTTGCAACGACTTGGGTGCAAATCATCAAAGCGGTATTACTGCTGTCAGGCGCATCATTCATGGCGTTGGCGGTGTTGTATCATGTTGGCTTTAGCCCTGAGATGATGTTCAAAAAAGCCACCGAAGTTCACGAAAAAGGCACAGCGATTATGGCGCCTGGCAGCCTTGCTTCCAACCCAATTGATGCCATTTCTTTGGGCTTGGCATTGATGTTTGGTACGGCAGGTTTGCCACACATTTTGATGCGCTTTTTTACCGTGCCAGATGCTGCCCAAGCGCGTAAATCGGTGTTTGTTGCGACAGGTTTTATTGGTTATTTTTATCTATTGACTTTTATCATCGGATTTGGCAGCATTTTCCTTGTTACCAAAGACAATCCTCACTTTTTTGAAACTGTGGTCAAAGATGGCAAAGAAGTTGTACAGATGATTGGCGGCAGCAACATGACGGCAATTCATTTGGCAGAGGTTGTTGGTGGTAATTTGTTCTTAGGCTTTATTTCTGCTGTGGCATTTGCGACAATCTTGGCGGTTGTAGCGGGATTGACATTGTCTGGTGCGTCTGCCATCAGTCACGATATTTATGCTGAGGTCATCAAAAAAGGTCAAGCCAGTCACGCAGAAGAATTGAAAGTGTCTCGCATGACAGTGATGGCGCTTGGTGTGATTGCAGTAATCTTGGGCATTGCTTTTGAGCAGCAAAACATCGCGTTCATGGTAGGCTTGGCATTTGCGATTGCAGCCTCTGCCAACTTCCCAATCTTGTTTTTGTCTATGTTCTGGAGCGGATTGACCACCAAAGGTGCAGTCATCGGCGGCTTTACTGGACTCATCTGTGCAGCAGTGCTCATCATCTTAGGCCCAACAGTATGGGTGGATGTTTTGCACCACGAATCGGCGATTTTCCCTTACAAAAACCCTGCCATCTTTAGTATTCCAATGGCGTTTTTTGTGGCGTGGATTGTGTCAATCACCGACAAATCACCTCGTGCTGCGATTGACCGAGATGGATTTGATGCACAATATGTGCGTTCATTGACAGGTATTGGCGCTGCCAAAGCTTCTGATCACTGATTTTAGCTGATTGTGGCGCATTAATACACTCCAATGGCATGGCTGTTGGAGTGTATTTTTGTGGGGTAATTAAGCACTGCGCCAAGCCTAAGCGCTGCGCCTAATTTTTAGACATTGTGGTTTTTTGGTGGGCTTGGCTGGTGCTTGCTGTTTTGACTTAAGCTTCAGTGTTGTTTGTGATAAAGCCTAAAAAAATAACAAGCGCTTGGCTTGTTATTTTATGACAAAGAGTAGTGGTGTTTTGAAGTTGGGTGCTTAAAAAATTCTATTCAAACCATTTAAAGCAGCCACGCGATACGCCTCTGCCATCGTTGGATAGTTGAATGTTGTATTGACAAAATAATCCAAGGTATGACCGCATTTCATGACCGCTTGACCGATGTGAATGATTTCAGAGGCATGGTTGCCGTAGCAGTGAATGCCAAGTATTTCTTTGGTTTCGCGATGGAATAAAATTTTTAATACCCCAGAGCGCTCGCCAATGATTTGCGCACGCGCCAAATGTTTAAAAAATGCCTGACCAACCTCATAAGGCACCTGCTCGGCGGTCAGCTCCGCTTCTGTTTTGCCAATGCTTGAAATCTCAGGAATGGTATAAATACCCGTAGGCACACTTGTGATGAATTCTGCGTTTTTATCGCCGACAATAAACGCGGCGGCATTGCGCCCTTGATCATAGGCAGCCGATGCCAATGATGGCCAACCAATGACATCGCCCACCGCATAAATATTGTCGGTGCTGGTGCGGTATGTTTGATCCACATCAAGCTGTCCGCGACTGTTGGCTGACAAACCCACTGCCGCCAAGTTAAGGCGTTCGGTGTTGCCAGAGCGCCCATTGGACCACAAAATGGCGTCTGCTTTGATTTTTTTACCGCTTTTTAGGTGCAATATGACTGAATCATCGTGTGTTTCCAGATGATCAATTTCTTCATTGTTGCGAATCAATACGCCCATTTGACGAAAGTCGTGGCTCAATGCGTCGCTGATTTCATCATCCAAATAGCTAAGAAGCTGGTCTTTGTTGTTGATTAAATCAACCTTATAGCCAAGCCCTGTAAAAATGGAGGCGTATTCACAGCC
>JBGXSA010000059.1:0-14722 GCA_041811915.1 Moraxella sp.
ACAGCTGTTTTTTATTGACAATCCACCCTGTTTTTGGCTAATATAGCAACATTAGTCGGGGTGCAGACCTTAAGGCTTACACGCCTTACTGCTGAGATGATACCCGTGAACCTGACAGTTAATACTGGCGTAGGAAACTAAACCAATGGCATAACTTGTCGCTTGGGCGATGTGTTGCTGTGATGGGAATCGCTGGGCTGTCTGTACCAACTTGACCCACCATTCAACCAAGGAGCCTTTATGCTAAGCTGCCAACAACTCATCCAAAACGCCGGTCAAGACTGGCACAACTACACCCACCACCCTTTTGTCTTGCAACTGGCGGACGGTAGCCTCCCTGCCCAAAACTTCATTCATTACCTCAAGCAAGATTATCTGTATTTATTTCATTATAGCCGCGCGTTTGCCCTAGCAGGCTACAAAGCACAGTCGTTTGCTGACATCGCCCAAGCCTGTGCCATCACCCAGTCCATTTTGGACGAAGTGGAGCTGCACATCAGCTATTGCCAGTCGTGGGGCATTGACAGGGACGAACTGCTTAACCTGCCTGAATCCCCTGCATGCATCGCCTACACTCGCTTTGTGCTGGATTGTGGCATGACAGGCACACTGGCGGAGCTGTACGCCGCCATCGCTCCGTGTGCATTGGGTTATGCTGAGATTGGCAAGATGATTGCCGCAAGCGGATTATCGCCTATGGGCAACCCCTACCAAGCATGGATAGACAGCTACGCTGGTGATGAGTTTCAAGACAGCGTCATGAGCATCGCCCACACCCTAGAGCGACTGTGCCAGCACCTCACGCCTGCCCAACAAGCACGCATTCAAGAGATTTTTAACACCGCCACACGCATGGAGATTGCCTTTTGGCAGATGGGATTGGATTTAAGCTAGTTTTAAACTCGCCGATTTTAAAACCTGTTTACAATTAATTTTTGCAAATATTGCATTCAACATAATAGCTTTTTGCCAAACCATCAACAATCCAACAAGGAACGATTATGAGCCAGTTTAACGCCGAACTACTAAGCAAAATACGCACACAAAACCCCCTAATACACAACATCACCAACATCGTCTCCGCTCATTTTAGTGCCAATGGACTGCTTGCCATTGGGGCGTCGCCTTTTATGTCGTCAAGCCTAGATGAGATGGAGGAGATTGCCGCCATCAGCAGCGGTCTTGTGATTAATATGGGCGGCGTGTCCGACAGAGAGCTTGCTGCCATGCTTGCTTGCGGACGCATGATGAATACGCTTGGCAAGCCTGTGATTTTGGACCCTGTGGGTGCAGGGGCAACGCCACACCGCCAAAAAGTCGTCCGCACCCTACTGCAAGAAATCCGCTTTGATGCCATTCGTGGCAACGCAGGGGAGATTGCGTTTTTGGCAGGGGTGGACTGGCGGTCGCACGGCGTGGACGCAGGGGTGGGTCAAGGCGATTTGGCACAGCTTGCCAAAACTTGTGCCGCCCAATACGCGTGCACGGTTGCCATCAGTGGAGCACACGATTACATCAGCGATGGCACAACGCTTGCCATCGTGGACAATGGTACGTCCCTATTTCCCAAAATCACCGCCTCAGGCTGTCTGTTGGCGTGCGTGGTTGGGGCGTTTGTGGCGGTGGCAGACAGACAAAACAGCCAAACTTTCTTAGCGGTGGTGGAGGCGTGCACGGCTTATGCTGTGGCAGGACAGCTTGCCGCCGACGGCTTACTTGATGAATATGGCACCTTTTATGTTCGTTTGATTGATAAATTAGCCGCTTTGGACAATGCCATCATCAACAAGCACGCCGCGGTACGGTATGTTAATCATTAACAGTGCGTTTATTAAAATCAGCCCTCAAAAAACAAGTTCGCCATTTTAAATGATTGATTTTGTTTAAATTTATTAAAAAATGGTTGGGTGTCACTCTTTTACCCAACTGACGAAAATTCATTTTTTATAAAAATCAATTTAAGTTAACTCTAAAAGTAAACAGCTTGTTATTTACCCACAGCAAATGGCGTCAATACACCATACATCAAATAAACCCATTTTGATTGAACAAACATTCACAAACACTCAAGGAATTATCATGCACGCAGCACCCATCAGCCCTCCGCCCATCGCTTTGACCATCGCAGGCTCAGATTCAGGCGGTGGAGCAGGCATTCAAGCCGACCTCAAAACTTTCACCTTGCGACAGGTGTTTGGCTGCTCTGCCATCACCGCCATCACTGCCCAAAACACCTTGGGTGTGTTTGACATTCACCAAATTCCGCCTGCCACCATCACCGCTCAGCTTGCCGCCATTTATGATGATTTTGCCGTCAATGCCTGCAAAATCGGTATGCTTGGTAATGTGGATACCATCTTGACGGTGGCGGATAGCCTGAAGCGGTTTGACTTTGGGCAGATTGTGCTAGACCCTGTGATGGTTGCCAAAGGCGGTGCCAAACTGCTTGCTGATGACGCAACCGCCGCCTTGGTGGAGCATTTGTTGCCAATAGCCCACGTCATTACCCCCAATTTGGTGGAAGCTGCCCACTTAACCCAAACACCCTTGGATGAGCTTGACAATGATGACGCCATCAAACGTGCTGGCGATAAGCTGTTGGAATATGGTGTCAAAGTCGCCATCATCAAAGGCGGTCATGCCAACAACAGCCAAAGCGACGTTTGCCGTGATTGGATTTTTAGCCATGAAGACACGTTTAGCGTATCCGCCCCACGCTTTGCCACCGTACACACCCACGGCACAGGCTGCACTTTTTCGGCGTGTCTGACCGCCGAGCTTGCCAAGGGCAATCCGCTCAAAGACGCCATCAACACCGCCAAAGCCTTTATCAGTGCCGCCATCAGTCAGCCCATCGCCATCGGTGGCGGTGCAGGGCCTGTCAATCATTGGGCATATCGTGATTGATGATGTGTCTGACGGTGTTTTAGCCAGTTTAAACCAGCTTAACAAGAAGGAGTAATGATGAGCATTGAACAAATGCTGCGTGTCTATTTTGTGGCAGGCAGCCAAGACTGCCGTCATTTGGGGGCGGATGCTGCCGACAATTTACTTTGCGTGCTTGAAAAAGCCCTCAAAGCAGGCATCAGCTGCTATCAATTTCGTGACAAAGGGACAGGCTCGCTTGAGCACAACCCCACCGCCCAAGCCCAACTTGCCCAAGCGTGCTTGTCCTTGTGCCGTCAGTATGGCGTGCCTTTTATCGTCAATGACGATGTCAATCTTGCCTGTGAGCTTGGGGCAGATGGCATTCATGTAGGACAAGACGATGTATCCATTCATCAAATTCGCCAAAACTGCCCGCCCGATATGCTAGTAGGGCTGTCCATCAACACCCTAGAGCAAGCGTTGTTGTGGCAAAATGAAGCGGTGGATTATTTTGGGGTCGGTCCAATTTTTGCCACCGCCTCCAAAGCCGACCACAAGCCGCCTGTCGGGCTTGATTTTATCAAACAGCTGCGACAGCACGGCATTACCAAGCCCATTGTTGCCATCGGTTCGGTCAAAGCCTGTCATGTTGCAGCCTTACGCCAAAACGGAGCAGATGGCGTGGCGGTGGTGTCTGCCATCACCCAAGCGGACGATATTGATAAGGCAGTTCAAGCTTTGAGCTGATAAGCCATGACTAAGACCACCCATCTGCACGCTCACCCAAACAAGCCATCCAACAGCCCACGCAAAGTTGCGGCAGCGACAATGATTGGCACGACCATTGAATATTTTGACAATTATATTTATGCCACAGCAGCGGTATTGGTTTTTCATCAGCAGTTTTTTGACCACAGCAATGGAAAAACCGCCCAAATCGCCGCCTTGTGGACTTTGGGACTAAACATCTTGGCACGTCCTATCGGTGCGGCACTGTTTGGGCATTATGGCGACAGATTGGGCCGCAAAAATGCTTTGGTCATCTCGCTTATGCTGATGGGCATTTGCACCGCCGTCATTGGCATTTTGCCTACTTATGCCGACATTGGCATTATAGCGACAATCTTGCTGTTTGTTTGCCGCGCAGGTCAAGGCATTGGGCTTGGCGGTGAATGGGGCGGTGCGGTGTTGGTCGCCACAGAAAACGCCCCTGTCGGCAAGCGTGGACTGTACGCCATGTTTCCGCAGCTTGGGGCGGCAATCGGTCTTATGCTTGCCAATTTGGTCTTTTTGCTTTTGACATTAGGCTTAGGGCAGCAGGCTGTCATGGACTGGGCGTGGCGGATTCCTTTTATTGGGTCGGCACTGCTTGTGGCGGTGGGTTTGTATGTTCGTCTGAATCTATACGAAAGCCCTGTGTTTGCCGCCGCCAAACAGCAGCAAAAACTCACCGCCTTTCCACTCAAGCGGCTCATCCGTCAGCACAAAAAGCCGTTTTGGGTGGCAACACTCATCGCCATCATCGGCTATGTGCAGTTTTATATGGTAGTCGTTTTTGGGCAAGTGTACGCCAAAAGCTTAGATACGCTGTCTGCTCACGGGCACACGCAAGGCTTGGGACTGCCTGCTGCTGTGTTTAGTGAGCTTTTGACCGTGCATGCACTAAGCTTTGGGCTTGGCATTGTACTGGCGGGCTATTTGTGTGATGTTGTTGGCAGACGCCAAGTGCTCACCGTCAGCACTTTGTTGATTGGTATTTTTGGGCTTTGTATGCCGCAGTTATTGACCCATGACCATCTGGCGTGGTTTGTGGGGCTTGGCATGGTGCTTTTGGGGACAAATTTTGGGCCGATGGCGGTGATTTTGCCTGAGATTTTTAGCACCGAAGTGCGTTATTCAGGAGCGGCACTCAGCTTTACAGTGGCAGGGGTGCTGGGGGCATCTGTCGCAACGCTCATCGCCCTTCAGCTCAACGAGCATTTTGGGCTTTTGGGTGTTGGTGTGTATATGGCGATTAATGCCTTGTTATCTTTGGCAGGCTTGGCTTTGTCACCCAAAACAGAGGGTGTTTTGCTTAGCGAAACTTAAAAGCCTTATTGATATCAACAAGCGATTTTTCTCATTTTTGCCCAAAAAAATTAAATAAACAGGCTTTTAGGTTATTTTAATATGCCCAAAGCCCAACATGATAAACACGTTGAGCGCCCCCTCCTCTATTCAACTGACAAAAATTCATTTTTTATAAAAAATCAATTGAGTTAAATAAATTTAAGAATAGAGTAGCTGTATTATTTTTGATGATTGGCATAGATTTTTGACAAAAGTGTCTGATATCGCCTATAATAGAGGTTTTTATTTATACTTTGTTTAAGATATTTTTATGACACACACACCAAACGATTCTGTGGCGCTTGACGACATTTTGGCGCTGACACAGGACACTTTAGATGGGCTAAAAGCAAAAAACATCACCGTCTTGCAAGTGGCGCATTTGACCGAAATTGCCGAACGCATAGTCATCGCCGAAGCAACGAGCAAACGCCATGTCAAAGCATTGGCAGACAAGCTTGGCGCTGCCGCTAAAGAAGCTGGGCTTATGCCATTGGGTCGTGAAGGCGACAAGGACAGTGATTGGACACTTGTTGATTTGGGTGCGGTGATTGTGCACATCATGACCGCAGAAGCGCGCCAATTTTACGATTTGGAAGGCTTGTGGTCTTCACCAGAAGCGCTACAACAGCTTGTTGCACAAAATCGTGGCTAGATTTTTTTAAAGCAATGATTTCATTGCTTTTTTTATGCAAATTATCCAACATCAAAGCAATTTTGATGCATAAAACGCCCATGCACTTTTGTTTGGCAATATTTTGATTGACAGTATTTTGATTGACAGTTTAAGGAAAATGGCATGTCTGTTTATACCCATTTATCTCATGATGAATTTTTTGCTTTTTGCGGCTTGTTTGGTGTGACCTTCAAAAAAGCCATACCGATTGTGCAAGGCATCAAAAATTCCAATTGGTTCATTCAAGCCGAGCACGACCACGGCGATGATTTTTCTTATGTATTCACCTTGTACGAAGAGCGTGCGCCAGAGGACATCATCAAAATGGCAACGGTCATGCACACATTAAAAGACAAACTGCCGATTGCAGCGCCGCTCATCAAACAGACCGCCACAGGCGAACACATTGGCAAAGACTGTGTCATGCGCTATGAAAACAAAGCAATTTTGATTGTGCCAAAGCTGGCTGGCAGCCACCCTGCCCAAACCACCCAAGCGATGTGTCAAGAGATGGGGCGCGCCTTGGCGGTATTGCACCAAACCCTACAGACCTTACAGCCCATGGAAGAGTATGGCGTGCCTTTGTACGATTGGGCGCGGGTCAAGGCGCGCGAAACGGCGTTTATGCCGACAGATGAGGCGCGTTTGATGAATGACATTTGGGCAGCTTATGCCAATTTACCGCAGGATTTGCCAAAGGGCTTGTGCCATTTGGATATGTTCACCGACAACACCTTGTGGGATTTTGATGCAGATTTGCCGCGCTTGACAGGCTTGCTTGATTTTACCGAAGTATCCATTGAGCATTATTTGATGGACATTGCCATCACCATCAATGATTTTTGCACCACTTGGGGCAACGCCACCGATGGTGAGAGCGTGAATTTTGACACCGACAAAATGCAAGCATTTTTGCAAGGTTATGAATCGGTGCGCACCTTAACGGATGATGAAAAAAGCGCCCTACCCATCATGCTGGCTTATAGCGCTACCATTTTTTGGCTTTTGCGCCTAAATGTCATTCACTACAACCGCGAACAAGGGCGCACAGGCGATGACATCATGGTCAAAAATCCCGACTTGATGAAGCGCTTGGCAAGTTTTCATTGGGCGCAAGTATAATCATACCACTGGCAGTTACCGAACAACCAGAATTCACGACAGACACAGCATTTAC
Organism: Moraxella sp.; assembly: GCA_041811915.1. Lineage (GTDB taxonomy): Bacteria > Pseudomonadota > Gammaproteobacteria > Pseudomonadales > Moraxellaceae > Moraxella. Next base: position 6,831 of record JBGXSA010000059.1, read on the forward strand.
GATTTAGCAATCAAGCCATGCTGTTTGGCGCTTGCCATACAGCGCTCATAGCGCTTATTGACATTGGTTGCAAACCAGTTGGTATCATAATCACGGCTAAGCTTGGCACTGCTTATCACCACTTTTGGCATGATGGCATAGGGCAATGGCTCGCCTTGTTTTTGTTCAAACAGCTGCGCCACCGCTTGATAGGTTTGGGTTTGTTCAAAGCGCGCGCTTTTTTCGTATTTTAAATCGCTGCGCAGGCTTTTTTGGGTGATATTGGCATTGATGGCAGACAGCTGTGGCAACAAGGTCAATAGCGCCTGTTCGGTTTGGCTAAGCTGTTTTTTGATAGCGCCATCTTGATACAATAGCAAATCACCATCCAACGCAAGCGACTGCTTGCTTAAAGTTGCTACCGCTTTTTGAAAAGACGCATTACGACTTGAATACATCCCTGAATTATAATCAGCAAAGCGATAAATGGGCTTGGCATAATTCGCGGGATACAGCATGAGCCTGTGAATGCCATAATACAGCCCGCCATAGCGACTATACAAATCCGCACGCAGCTCATCATCGCTCATTGAACGCCGTCTGTGTGCTTTGGCGTAGTCAATGTGCACCTGCATGGAACCTAAGGTTGTGATGGGATTTAGTTTTTCATCAATGCCCAAGTTCAGCAGTTTGGCGGTGCTATTAATCGCGCCGACTTTGTATTGCTGACCAAAATACAAAAACATCTGACGATACAATTCATCCAGCTGCTTTTCGGTTTTGACTTGTTTGATTTGTTTTAAAAAGCTGTTGTTGGGGTCGGGCTTATTGGCAAGCATATTGGCAAACATGGCGGCAGCGGTTTTGCCAAGCTTATCATTGAGCTTATCGTTCAGCGCTTTGAGTGAAGATTGCCCCAGATTGGGCACCGCAGGATCGGCATTAAAATTGGACTCTTGGTCAATGATGGCAACCGCTGTGCAGATGTTTTGAGTGGTTTTGGCAATTGACAACTCATCAAACACTTGTGCCATATCTGCCGACCAGCCCATTTTGTCTTTGACATGACTTGGCAGGATTTTGGCAATTTCATCGGTTTTTAATGTTTGAACCTCTGGGGCTTTTTGAGTGCAAGCACTCACCGCCATCACCACAGCAAGCACCAGCGCCGAGCGCAAACCAAGCAACATCAACGCCCCTGCTGTAGGCGATTGACCGCGTGCAAAAACAACTCATACACCCTTTGGTATTCGCGCTCATCGTCGTGCAAGGTTGGATTAAATTCACTGATCTCAAACGCACAAATATTTGGCAAGGACAAAATCACATCAAAAATCCGCTTCATCTCATCCACGCGATAGCCCTCAGGCTCGCGCGTGCCTGTTGCCGCAAGCAAACTTTCATCCAAAGAATCCACATCAAAGCTGACATACACCGCATCTGCTTGACAAACCTTTTCAACCAGCTTATCCAAAACCTGCTCAAAGCCATGCGCGCGATGTGCTTGTGTGGAATAATGAAACATCTGATGCTTATCCAAAATGTGCGCCTCTGGCGGCTCATAACTGCGTAAACCCAAAAAAAACACATCATGTATGGACAGATTGTCCTGCTTGGACAAATCCTTAAAGCCCTGCCAATATGCAATCTCATCTTCGGTGGGCGTATGCTGACTGCAATCGGTATTGTCAAGGGCAAGCGCGCTGGCAATCGGCATGCCGTGCATATTGCCACTGGGTGTGGTATAGACCGTATGCAAATCGGCGTGCGCATCAATCCAAATGAGCGCCACACGCTTGTCACTGTGCGCGTTTTTAAATCCCGCCAAAGTAGCAGCGGCATTAGAATGGTCGCCTGCGATAATGACGGGAATGGCGCGCCCAGCAACGTCTTGTATTTCACTTGCCACCGTTTTATAAAAAGGCAGCAGACTGTCTGCATATTTTAAATGGGCGTGATTGGCATTTGATTGATAATCGTTGGTCAAGGTGATAGTATCAATGTCTGGATGATGGGCGCGAATATACTCGCCAAGCAGTGCAACACCTTTGTCTGTACCGTGCTTACCTGCACCAAGTCCTGAGCGTACTTCCACAAACTGTAACATAAAACCTCTTTGTATCATCTGATTTGTCATAAACCCAAGCTGACAGCCGCACAACACAAAATCCTCTTTGTGCATTCATCGCCTATGCTTGGTGCTTGAGCGCGCTTATTGTCCATTGGGCGCAATTTTGGTGAATTATCCATGTTTGTAACAAGCGTATATCATAACAAAGTTGCCATAAAAATCAAGGTGCATTAACTTTCATGCGCGCTCAAAGCCCAAGCAGCTTCCACAAAACCACACTTACTGCTTTGCCAAAAAAACAACACATACGCCCCCAAATATCAGTTATAATAAGATGTTCGCCCAACGATTTGGGGCGGATGTTTTGACTTGATATACATTCATATCAATGTTGTATTTATCAACTTAAGACACTAATTTAGATACTAATTTGGATACTAAGGAACATTTATGTGCGGTATCGTTGGGGCAATACGAGCCCATCAAAATGTGGTGCCATTTTTATGCGATGGCTTAATGCGTCTTGAATATCGTGGCTACGATTCATCAGGCATTGCAGTACAAACAGACACAGGCATTCGCCGTGTACGCCGCGTGGGGCGCGTCGCCATCATGCAAGAGGCGGCGATTGCCAAAAACATCATCGGTCACACAGGCATTGGACATACGCGCTGGGCAACGCACGGCGGCGTCACCGAACCCAATGCCCACCCCCACATCTCAGCTGGGCTCATTTCGGTTGTGCACAACGGCATTATTGAAAATTTTGAATCCGAGCGCACACGTTTGGGCGCGCTTGGCTATGTCTTTGAATCACAAACCGACACAGAGGTGATTGCGCACAGCATTCATCATGAATACACCAATGCTTGCGATCACGATTTGTATCGCGCGGTACAAATGGCGTGCTCGCGCTTTCATGGGGCTTATGCCATTGCCGTCATTGCCAATGACAGACCTGATGAAATGGTGGTGGCGCGCATGGGCTGCCCTTTGCTCATTGGTTTGGGTGAGGACGAAGTGTTTATTGCCTCGGACGTGTCGGCGTTGGTTGCTTTTACGCGCAACATCGTCTATTTGGAAGATGGTGATGTTGCCCATCTGACGGCAGATGGCATTCAAACCTTGCTTGACAAAAATGGCGACGCCGTCACACGCGAACTTAAGCAATCGGGCGTATCTTTGGCAAGCCTTGAGCTTGGGCCTTATAGCCATTTTATGCAAAAAGAGATTTATGAACAGCCTGTTGCCGTATCCGACACAGCAGAAATTTTTATTGACGGCGGTTTTGTTGCCGAAAATTTTGGTGAAAACGCACCAGAGATTTTCAGCAAAATCAACAGCATCAAAATTCTAGCCTGTGGTACGTCTTATTATGCTGCTTTGACTGCCAAATACTGGCTTGAAGCAATCGCCAAAATCCGCACCGATGTTGAGATTGCCAGTGAATATCGCTATCGTGACATCATTGCTTACCCAGATGAGCTTATCATCACCATCAGCCAATCTGGTGAGACGCTTGATACCATGGAGGCACTCAAATTTGCCAAAGCCTCTGGTCATCAATACAGCCTTGCCATTTGCAACGTCATGGAATCTGCTTTGCCGCGCGCCAGCGATTTGGTGTTTTACACACGCGCAGGCGCAGAAATCGGTGTTGCCAGTACCAAAGCATTTACCACGCAGCTTGTGGCATTGTTTGGGCTTGCGGTGACCTTGGGTGTGGTGCGCGGTGTTGTGACTGATGACGCACTGACCGATTATGCTCAAGCGCTTAGAAATCTGCCCAACGACTTGCAACACGCCTTAAATCTTGAGCCACAAATTGCAGTGTGGGCAAATAAATTTGCCGCCAAACCAAGCGCGCTGTTTTTGGGTCGCGGCATTCACTATCCAATCGCTCTTGAGGGCGCGCTAAAGCTCAAAGAAATCACCTACATCCATGCCGAGTCCTATCCAGCAGGTGAACTCAAACACGGGCCTTTGGCGCTTGTTGATGAGAATATGCCTGTGGTGGTGATTGCACCCAAAGATAATCTATTGGACAAAGTCAAAGCCAATATGCAAGAGGTGTCCGCACGCGGCGGTGAATTGTTTGTCTTTGCGGATTTGGATTGCGATTTTGATGAGGGTGAGCACATCAACATCATTCGCACGCCGCGCCATGTGGGCATTTTATCACCGATTGTACATACCATTCCTGTGCAACTGCTGTCTTACCACACAGCGCTCGCCAAGGGCACCGATGTGGACAAGCCGCGCAATCTGGCAAAATCGGTGACTGTGGAATAGCATTCAAGCACTTTTCACCACAAAACCTTGTACCACAAAAGTCCGCTCAAAAAACATATTTTGAGCGGACTGTACTTTGATTTTTGCGCTTTTATAAAACAAATGTTTATAATTGTATGTTTTGATGAGTTTGAGCACAAGGCTAACAAGACTTGATTGATACGCTATTTTAAGCATGTTTGACAAATCGCCAAGCAATCAAGACATGAATAACAATCAACACACCAAAGAAAATCACAGACTGCTCAGGAATGGACAAGCCAAGCAGCGTCCAATCAATGACGGCACACTCGCCAGAGCCTTTAAGAACCTCTTGAAAGACCTGCAAAATCGGCAAAGTATCCACCCAATAATTAAGCCCTGGACCACACGCAGGCACTTGATCGGGTGGTAAGTGTTGCAGCCACACATGGCGCGCCGCCACGCCAAACGACCACACAATGCCAATCAAACTGCCAAGCCACAACAGCCATTTCACCCAGTTTTTTGGGTTAATAAGCGCAGACAACAACGCAAAAAATCCCATCACCCACAAGCCAATGCGCTGAAAAATACACAAAGGACAAGGTTCAAGATTCAATTGATATTGCAAAAAAAGCGCATAGGCTGTGCCTACGACAGAAGACAGCAACAATAAAATATTCAATAGGCGAACATTCAAAAAAGATTTCATAATTTAACTCAAGATTACAGTAAGACTCGGGCGCATTGACATTTTAATTTGAGTGAAATTTAAAAAAATTATCAACTCTTTTTGGACAAATGTCAATCAATGATGATATTGATAAGCTGATTAATAGCAGCCATTAACAACAAAAGATAAAAGTTAAGCTTTTTACCAAAAGCACGTCACAGTCTTAACATCTAACATTTTTTAAAGCCAAGATTTTTTAGAGCGTGTAAAACATCAACACACCCTAAACATCAAACTGGCGATACGCTTGCAAATACTCATAGAAGCTTTGTGTGTCGCCATCTTCCAGCGCCTTTTGCTGTGCGATGGACTGCTGTGCGATGTTTTGATAATAAGCTTGACGCGCATCGTCCAGCGGCACCTCAAGCAGCGCATTTTGGTGCGCGCGCCCAAGCATCGCCCCAAGCATCCATGTGCTACCAAAATGCTGACTGTCTGTAATGATTTTAGCAGAAGGCGTTTGGTTTGGATTATCCACAAGCAGTTTTGCACCTGCCAATGCGTGCTGATAATGATTGCTACCAAAGCACTCATCAAAACTTTGAGCAATAAGCTGCATTTTGGACAAATGCGCGTGCAACCAATCAACCAGCAACACAGGCTCGCCAAGCGCACCGTCCAAATGAGTGGTCAAAATCTTGGCATCATCGGCGCGCCCTTCATTGACCGTCACATCAATATTGTGTGCAATGATGTCATCTTCATTGGGCAACAAAGCTTGTGATGGCGCAAACAGGCAGTACACCGCCAATATTTCCAACAAACACGCCGTATTGACGTCAATACCAATATCCACATAGGGATTTAAATCAATCGCTCTAAATTCCACATAGCCAACCCCTCTATCGTTCAGCGCATCGCTTGGATTTTCGCCAGATTTGGTGACTTGTTTTGGGCGAATTGGGCTGTAGTATTCATTTTCAATTTGCAAAATATGGTCATTAATCTGAATCGGTACGCCATGCTCATCATCCACACCAATATCACTAAACGGCTTATAAGGCGTGTGAATGGCGGCGCGCAAGCCTTTGATGTACTCCGCCAAATCATTGTAACGAATGTCCAAATCGTCTTGCACGCTGTTGGTATAGCCAAGCTTGCCCATGCGCAAGGATGTTGCATACTGCCCATAATAACTGGCACAAGATTCATCCATGGGCGATAACTGATGGTCGCGCCCTTTAACAAAACTTGCGCAAACACTTGGGCTTGCACCAGTCAAATAAAGCACCATCGGCATTAAGCGTTTAAAATTGCGAATCAAAGACAGATATTTGTCATTTTTAAAATGAGAAAAGCTTGCTGTCTTGTCGTCCGCCTTCTGCCAAGCTTCAAACAAATCATCGCCCACCGAAAAATTATAATGAATGCCTGCAATCGTCTGCATTTTTCTACCATAACGAACGCCAAGCCCAGAGCGATACAAAGTTTTTAGCCGTCCAATATTGGATGTGCCGTAATCTGCCAAAGCGATGTTGCTGTCATCATCAAGCAATAAACAAGGCATGGACATCGGCCAAATCAGCTCACCTTTGGGCAATGCTTGTTGCACCACGGTATGCAATTCGCGCAATTGTGCCAACGCCTCAGCAATATTATCAAAAGGCTGTGTGATAAGCTCAAGTAGATTTTCAGAATAATCGGTGGTGATGAATGGGTGAGTCAGCTTAGAGCCCAGCGCCGAAGGGTGAAAGCAGCCAGAAGCATACCCGTCTGCATCCATTCTCAAGCCTTCTTTTTCAATGCCACGACGAATGCCACGCAATAATGTCGGATGAAACCAAGATGGCAAATTATGAAACGTTGTTGTCATGCGATTCTCTTAGGGGCAAATGCGCCAATCCAAATGGCTTTATAACGGTGGATAAAATAAATACCTATTATAAAAGCCTAGGATTATGATGTAAAGTAATAAAAAAAGCAGTTGATATGCCAAAATTTGCATAAGCAGCCCATACGCTGCAAATCGCACAGCAACATTCAATCAAATGCGCAAAAAACCAACACTTTGATCAAAATTTGGGCTAAATCTATTGAACAATTGCTTGATAAAGCCGAAAATCAATTGACAACGCCAGGTATTGGATTATTCAAAATGCTTTGTGTTTGATTGCTGCGAAATTGCGCCACTTTTTGATGCAAATCATCGTCATTCAACGCCAAAATCTGCACTGCCAATAAGCCAGCATTATAAGCGCCCGCCGTACCAATTGCCAATGTGCCCACCGCCACGCCTTTTGGCATTTGCACAATGGACAATAAGCTGTCCCAACCGCTTAACATGGAAGATTTGACAGGGACGCCCAACACAGGCAAATCCGTTTGGCTTGCGCACATACCTGGTAAGTGCGCCGCGCCGCCAGCCCCTGCAATAATAATACTCAAACCACGCGTTTTAGCGGATTTGGCATATTCAAACAAACGATCGGGCGTACGATGCGCAGAAACCACCTCACACTCAAAAGGCACACCAAATTCTTTTAATACTTGTGCAGCGTGTTGCATGGTATCCCAATCAGACTGACTGCCCATGATGATGCCAACTTTGGCTTGACCGTCTGGCGAAATAATAGGCGAGGGTAATGCGTGAGACATAAGCACCTTTATATAAATAAAATCAAAAGTATAGCATATTTTAAAACAAATACGCCATTTGTATTTGTAATCTTAAAGTCTATTTACGATGAGTTTTTTAGTTAATTACGAATAGGTTTTCTCACCAACATCGCTTGCTAAAACGGCATGTCATCATCATTAACATCTGTGGCAGGACGTAATGCTGGTGCAGACTCTTCTTCATACCCATCACGCCGTTTTGCTTGTACTTTAGGTGTACCAAACATATTATTACTTTGC
>JBGXSA010000060.1:0-8135 GCA_041811915.1 Moraxella sp.
GGAAAAATGACAAAGCACGCATCAAGCGGTTGAACGACTGCACCGTCTGATGTACATCACCAAGCTTGATTTGTCCTGCAAAAAATCTTGGCGCTTGTAGCATGATTGGCAGCAGCATCGCAAACTGCGTCACCCCTGTATTAAAGCCACCCAAACCAAGCGAGCGTTTGATGATTGCCCAGCGGTTGTCAATGATGGCACGAAAATACGCCGTCAGACTTCGCTTTTCTTGGCGTTCACCTTGATAAAAAGCGATGCTCTCGGCATGGTCACGCACTCGCACCAGTGCATAACGATAGTCGCCATGACGATGCTCTTTTTCAAAATTCAGGCGAATCAGCGGTCGCCCAATCCACACCGAAATGACGGTGGCGGTGATGATAAATCCATACACCAAAAACACCACACCCTTTGGAATCTCAATGCCTGCAAGCACCAGCACACCAGATAAGCCCCACAAAATGATGGTAAACTCAATCGATGACAAGATGGCGTTCAGCACCCCACGCACCATCTCAAGCGTATCGGTGATAAAGGCGGTGGCATCCTGCTCAATACGCTGGTCAATGTTATCAGGCTTGGCATTGTCTGGACGAGTCAGGCGGTAGTAGTTTTGATTATCTAGCCATTTGTTTAATAGGACTGCATTTAATTTTTCAAGCCAACGAATCTCAAACACCTGTCCTATCAAGATATCCACAATCTCTTGGATGACCTTGATGCCGACAAGGCTGGCATTAATCAGCGCAAAAAACCAAAACGCATCAGGCTTCATCTCCTGTAGCGATGTATAAAGCCCATTATAAAAAAAGGTATTAAGCACGCTGATACGCACTTCTATAAGCACAAAGGCGATGAGCACCGCCACCATCAGCACCGTCTTGGTGATACTAGTATTTGTTAAGCAGGGCTTAGTAATATGCCAAAACTTCTGCCCTGTACTCGTGTAGCGTGTCAGCACAAAGAACGCCACAGCAAACGCCGCCGACACCCACGCCAAAGTCTGTACAAACCAAATCGCCGAGCCGCCAAGCTCACTTTGCCAATCCATAAATTACCGCTTATGTTATTGTTATGAGATTATTATGAAATTGTTATGAACAAAAAACCGTTTGCAAGTCGCTCACAAACGGTTGTTGCTCATAAATTCTTAAAAATCAATGGTATAGCTGACATTGTAGTTGCGACCACGACCGCCTGTATAACGCTCAGATGATGGCAAGACAGCTTCGGTCAAGAACACATCGTATTCTTCGTTCAATAGGTTATTAATACCAAGTCCGATTGTCCCTTTGCCCAGTGGCTGTTTATAAGTCATATCCACCAAAGTATAGCCGTCAAATTTGGATTCATAAGAAGTGCTGCCTGAAGTCACATCAGGATAATCACGGGCAAATAGGTGCGTGGCCGTCATACCAAATCGCTTATCACTATCACCAAAGCGATAGTTCACACCGACAGACAGCTTATCAGGGCTGATATTGCGTGCTGGCATATCCACCATCACGCCATCGCCATTGGCATCGTATTTGCCTTGGGTGTGTGCATAGCTTGCGGTGAATTGTGCATTGTCGGTTGCTTGATAGCGTAGTGCCACTTCAGCGCCCTTGATGTCGGTAGCTTCACGCTTGGCACGATAGCCTTCGAGTGCGGCATCATATTCTAGCGTCGAGCCCAAGTCTGATTTGGACTGAAAGACACTCAAGTCCGCTGATAGCTTATCGCCTGTATAGCGTACGCCCACTTCGGTGTTGTCCGTGACAATCGGCTCAAGGTTGATGCTCTCAACGCTCTGATTCAATGCAGTGATGGCACGCAAAGTCGCCCCCACATCAGGCATACCCAGTCCTTTGGCATAGTTGGCAAATACTTGGGTCTTATCATTGATATCATAGACCAAGCCTGCACTTGGCAACACTTCATCAAACTTCACCGTACCGCCTGCCACAGGGGTGCTTGTCCAGCGACGAGCACCAAAGCTTGCTGCACGGGTATAGCCTGCCAAAGTCGAAAAATCATCCACTTCCAACTGACCTTGCTCATAGCGTACGCCAGCACTTAGGCTCAGACGGTCAGCCAGTCGCACACGAGCTTGGGCAAATGGCGAGATATTTTGATAAGTCATCTCTGGTGCCCAGACACGGTTGTACTGAATCAGATTTTGACCGGTGACATCTTGCATGGCATCCACGCCTGCGGTCAGCGATAGACGGTCTTGCCATAGCGTGTCTTTATTGACGGTGAGCTTGATGCCCGTTTTGGTGGATTCGTTTTGGGATTGGTCAAGTAGCGTACCATTTGGGGCGATGCTAATGTCTTGATAATTATTAGCATAGTTTGCCCCATAGCGTGCGGTAAAATCATTATAAAACGCTTGGGCTGATAGGCGAGTGCCAAAAAAATCATCATCACTATAAGTGGCATTGACCGTCAACGCATCATTATAAGGCGTCTCACCACGATAGGCACTGCCTGTATATTTGACCGCTGTGTCAGTCAGTCCTGTGGCACGATTGCCTGCGACATTTTCATAATCGAGCGTCGCATCCGAATCTAGGTGATAATAATTCACCGATACGCCAATTTTTTTATCATCATCCAAATAATAACTACCTTTGGCAAAGACGTCATAGCTTTGCGAGCCTTGTGTATCGCCTTGGTTGCCATAGATGCCTACCATACGCCCATCGGCTTGGTAGTACATCCCTTCTTTGGCGTATTTGACAGCGACAAGGGCGTCGGTCTTATCACCGCCATAGCTTGCTTGATAACGCACGCTACCGCCTAGACCATCAGAATGAAAGTGACCATCACTGCTCGCGGTGATGGTGACTTGCTGTGTGATACCATCTTTGCGGTTGGATTTGGTGATAAAATTAATGATACCGCCTGTCGCCCCAAGTCCCTGCTCGGCAGATGCACCATAGACCACTTCGATACGCTCCACCATCGCCAAATCAATGGTGCGACTCTCACGACTGCCATCACGCAGTGGGTTGGACTGTGGTACGCCATCAATCATAAACAGCACTTCACGACCACGGAAACTCTCGCCCACCGTGCCAAGCTTCTCGCTCGCTGGTGCATAGCTGGGGATGAGCTTGGAGAGTGCATCAGATGTATCATCGCTGAGTAATAGCTGATCGTCGATGGCTTGACGGTCGATGATGAGTACCTTTTGGGCAGACTCTTTGAGCGTGGTGTGATCACGCTTGATGGTAATAACATCGCTTTCTAGAACAACAGTCGGCTCGGTCGTCTCTGCCGTATCAGCCAGTGCCACTGCCGGAACAATACCGCAGACGGTGGCGACAGCCAGCCACAATACAGACGGTGCAAAAGGGGTTGGGCGATGTGTTTTCATCTTAAAACATCCTATAGATAATAAAAAATCGAGAACACTATTAATCTGCTCAAATAAAAATCCGCTCACCTAGCATTTTCGATAGGTAAACGGACATTCTCTGCATAAATAAGAATGTTATCAATAATGATATTAATTATAAATAAAAATAAGAATAATGTACAGTAATTTGACAGAAATTTTTATCGATTTTTATGATAAAATTTAACATAGGATTTGGTATCGTATGATTGACCTTGGAGTTCTTGTAAAATTCAAAAATCTCAGCTTGTAAGGCTTGTTCTTATTCAGCTTAAATTTTGACAAACCCAATAAAATCGTAATTTCACAAGAGGTTTCTTATAAGAGATGGTTATGAAACTTTGATTTTTTGCAGTGACGTAGCATTGACAAACATGATGAGCATCGAAGAGATGAGTTTTTAAAACGACTGAATAAAGGCGTGTAAGCCATAGAATAAGATGGCTTGCTTTATTTTTGGCGGCACTTAGTTATTTGAGCGTTTGTGCTGTTTTTGATGCATGATATCTAAATGAGTATCAAAGTTCATCAGTGTGGTAAAAAACAGCGTACCATATCTGCTATTCATGCCCCTGCCAAGGCACCAGTCGCTTTTGTAAGATACGCAAAGCAATCTCAAGGCTGATGGCAATGATGGCAATCACCAAAATCCCCATAATCACCACATCAGTCACCAAAAACTGTGCCGCTGACTGCACCATAAAACCAAGCCCATGTTGTGCCGCCACCAATTCAGCCGCCACCAGCGTTGACCAGCCCACTCCAAGCCCAATACGAATCCCTGTCAAAATATCAGGCAATGCTGATGGCAAAATCACAAAACGCAAGATATCAACACGATTTGCCCCAAGCGAGCGTACGGCACGGATACGATTGCCCTGTGCCACTTGCATCCCTTGTGCTGTAGCAATGACAATCGGTGCAAAAATCGCCAAATAAATCAGCAGCACCTTAGTGACTTCGCCAATACCAAACCAAATCACCAAAAGCGGCAAATATGCCAACGGCGGAATGGGACGATACAGCTCAATAATTGGGTCAAACAGCCCACGCACCACAGGACTAAGTCCAATGGCCATACCCAGCGGAACCCCTGTGATGATGGCGAAAAACACCGCCCACAGCATCCGAGTTAGACTCGCTGACAGATGTTGCCAAAGTGTGGCATCCATAAAGCCCTCAGTTGCCACCAGATACAGCTTAGCAAGTACCGCCTGCGGTGATGGTAAAAATAATGGTTCTATCAGCCCAAGGGCTGTCACCACCCACCACAAGGCAATCAACACACCAATGCTAAGTGTGCCAAGCAGTTTTGGACTGTATTTGATAGAGTGGCTTTTCATATCGTTATCTCATAATTGGCAGGGCTGTGCGCATTGAGCTTAAAAAACAGCGACTCACGCAGATCAATGAATGCTTTGGAGGATTTGATGTTACGCACGGATTTGCCTTGGCGATATTCATGGGCAAAATCGGGATAAATCACCTCGTATATTTGACCGGGATGTGGCGACATAATCACCAATTGTGTGGCAAGCAATAACGCTTCTTCAATGTCATGGGTAATCAAAAAAATCCCTGTCTGCGTCTGATGATATAAGTGCAACACCAGCTCTTGCATTTGCTCACGCGTAAAGGCATCAAGCGCCCCAAACGGCTCATCCAGTAGCAAAAATTCTGATTTCACCGCCAATGCCCGAGCGATACCCACACGCTGACGCATACCCCCTGACAGCTCCCAAATTTGCTTATCAGCTGCATAACCAAGATTGACTTTTTCCAGTGCTTCTTTGGCAAGCTGTCTGCTTGTTTGGGTGGGGATTTTTTGTAATTTAAGTCCAAGCGCCACATTATCGAGCACAGACAGCCACGGCATCAGTGCATCATCTTGGAATACCACCACACGACTGGCGTCAGGGGCGGTGATGGGTTGGTTGTCCTGTGTGATACTGCCTGTGCTTGGCGTGATAAAGCCTGCGACGATATTTAATAAGCTGGTTTTACCACAGCCAGATGGTCCGATAATCACCGTGCTGTCTTGTGAATCAAGCTTAAGATGAATGCCAGCCAAAGTATCGTGACTGGCATTGGGATAGCGTAAGCCGACATCTTGTAGAATAATCGATGACACAAGCTTACTCCGATTTGACAAACTCTGCCGTCACATACTCGGCATAACTGTCAAGCACCTGCTCCACTTTGCCTTGCTCTTTTAAAAATTGGGCGGTGTTTTTGATGTCATTGGCAACATTGCCGCTTAGCAGGGTTTCTTGCTCTTTTAAGGTTGGATAATGATTACCGCTTAGCAACAAGGCGATATCTTCAGGCTTTGACCCTGTCAAGCCAGCAATGGCAGAAAGATTGTTGCTATCTGAAGCGAATGCTTTTGGGTCTGCCAAATAGCGGTCGTTGGCTCTGGCAGTTACTTGGGCAAATTTACGCACAAAGTCAGGATTGGCTTTGGCAAAGTCTTTACGCACCACCCACACATCGTAGGTTGGCGCACCCCATTTACCTACATCAGCGCTACTGACAAGCACTTTGCCTGTTTGTTTAAGCGTGCTTAATGCAGGCTCCCACACATACGCGCCATCAATATCGCCACGCGCCCACGCCCCTGCGATCTCTGGCGGACGCAAATTAACAATTTCCACACTACCTGCATCGATATTCCAATGCTTGAACGCTGACAGCAGGCTATAATGCGTGGTGGACACAAAAGGTACGGCGATTTTTTTACCAACCAAATCCTGTGGTGTGGCAATTTTATCATTCACCACCAAGCTTTCTGACTCACCCAGCACACTTGCCACAAAAAAAGTTTCAACTGGCAAATTACGACTAGCGGCAGTGGCAAAGGGGCTTGAGCCAATATTACCAATCGCCACATCCCCTGATGCCAGCGCTGAAATCACATCAGCACCACTGTCAAATTTACGCCAAGTAATATTTGCTCCTGTGGCAGTTTCGTACTCGCCCCCTGCTTGAGCAACCTTGGCAGGGTCAATGCCTGTTTGGTAAGCGATGGTTACCGCCAAGGCTTTGTCTGGTGTTGCCCCTGTGTCTGCTGTGGTGTTTGGCTGTGAGTTTGAGCACCCTGCCAAACCGATGCCCAATGCCGTGGCAGCAATCGCCAATTTACTGGTAATTGATGAGATGCTAAAAGTTTTCATAAATTTTCCTTAAATCATAAAATCAACATTATAAGATAGTATCTTTATGCAGCGGTCTGCACGCCAAATGGCACATCGCCATTAATGGTGGCTCTATGCATGATGCGATGAGCATCGCCATAATCAAACAGTGCCTTGTGCTGGGTGCAGCGGTTATCCCAAATCGCCACATCGCCCTCTTGCCACTGCCAACGCAAATGAAATTCTGGCTTGATAGCATGAGCAGTCAAAAACGCCAATAACTCATCACTTTCTTGCTTGGGTAGCTCATTAATATGCGATGTAAAACCCTCACTAACAAACAAAATCGGCTTGCCTGTCTGTGGGTGAATACGCACCACAGGGTGACTGACGGGGGGATTTTTGGCAAAAATTGCCTCAAGTTTGGCAGCTTCTTCTGCCGACTGCCCAAAACGCTCTTTGGGAAAAGACAGACGAATATCATGGGTGGCACTCAAAGGTTTGAGTTTTTCTTGTAGCTCGCTTGGCAATGCCTCAAATGCTGCCGTGCCACTTGCCCATAGCGTATCACCGCCAACTTCTGGCGCCTTGATGGCTTGTAGTACACAGCCTAGCGGTGGTGTGGCACTAAAGGTCACATCGGTATGCCACAGCTCATTATCGCGTAAATCCGTCTGATGGCTGTCTAGCACAATCACCTCAGGCACCTTAGGCACACTTGGGAAAATTGGGTGGATATGCAGACTACCAAATTGACTTGCCAGTGCCGCTTGCGCTTTGGCGGTCAAGCTCTGCCCACGAAAGAAAATCACTTGATAGTCAAGCAAAGCCTGCTTAATAAAGTCAATGGCGTGTTCATCGGTATGATTTAAATCAATGCCTTCAATCACAGCACCGATGGCAGGTGAGATGGGTGTGGTAGTAAAAGTATGGGTTGTCATGTGCGTTGCCTCCATAAATAATGGCGACAATGTACCAAGAGTTACTCACAATAAAAAACAATAAAACAGTGTTTTTTTATTCCATTTATGAATATGATTTTTTGTGTCAATATGTTTGTATAATAAAACATGATTTCGTGAAACAGGCTGACGTTGATGTGCGTATTTCTTGGAGGCATTCAGGAATGATACTCAAAAAAACAAGATGGGTTGATGTTGGTTTTTTAAAAATCTTTTTTAAAAATAAGTGTCGGCGATATGAGGTGTTGCAATCTCTTGACAAAATTACAATCAGCAACATTAAGGTTTCTTGGAAGGTTTCTTGGAAGGTTTGTGTAAACGCATTATCAATAATCGGCATGTCCTAGGGTGGTAGATTAAACTTTATGAACCTCTTGCGACAATGAAGTTTCAGCTTTTGAAACAGGCTTGATTACAGAATTTGTCTAAATTATAAAAACTAGCAGAATCGTAGTTTCTTAGGAGGTTTTATAAATCATTTATTGACAACAGGTTGATTGTGGGCATAAATTATAAGGCTCTAGACTAGCAACCTAACCTATGCTAGACTAGAAATATGAAGTATAACAGTAAGTTAAGTGTCTATAAACTCAAGAAAATCATAAAATACTTTTGTATTGACATAGATGCAACGAGAACAGCACTTTTGCTTGA
>JBGXSA010000061.1:0-62870 GCA_041811915.1 Moraxella sp.
AAAATTCTTGGCACAAGGCACGATTTACCCTGATGTGATTGAGTCAGCAGCCAGCAAACAAGGTAAAGCCCATGTGATTAAATCACATCATAATGTGGGCGGATTGCCTGATGATTTGGCGTTTGAACTCGTTGAGCCACTGCGTGATTTATTTAAAGATGAAGTGCGTAAGCTTGGCGTCGCGTTAGGCATTCCACATCATATGATTTATCGCCATCCATTCCCAGGCCCAGGCTTAGGGGTGCGTATTTTGGGTGAAGTGAAAAAAGAATATGCTGATATTTTACGTTTAGCAGATGATATTTTTATGCAAGAACTGCGTGCAAGTGGTTGGTATGATAAAACCGCCCAAGCCTTTGCCGTGTTCCAACCTGTAAAATCTGTTGGTGTGGTGGGTGATGGTCGCCGTTATGCGTGGGTGATTGCTCTTCGTACTGTTGAAACGGTAGATTTTATGACCGCTCGTTTTGCTCATTTGCCGTATGAACTCGTCGATAAAATCTCAACTCGTATTATGAACGAAATTAAAGATGTGTCCCGCGTCGTTTATGATGTTAGTAGTAAACCGCCTGCAACGATTGAGTGGGAATGATTAATTATTGTACCATCAAGCTAAATTAGAAAAATTTAGCTTGATGGAGTTTTTATCTATAGAATATTTATAAAGGTATAAGATGCTCATTTTAAGATTATATATAATAACGCTTGGATTAATAATATGTAGTATGAGTTATGCCCAAACTGTTCCTTATGGAGAGCCTGTAGTTTTGGAAGGGAAAATATTAATTATTAAAAGTTTAGATGATGAAGAGTTTAAAGATGCAAAATATCCCGCGATTACGTTGAATAAACAAATTATTGTTGATGGCAATAATGATGACATAAATGTAGGAGGGGTTAAAACTAAGTTATTACAACTTGTTGATGTGAATCATGCGAGATATAATAAATATTATAAATATAATGGTAGGAATATTACAGTCTATTGTGAAGAGTTATTTCACTCACACACCATACATCATAATACCAAAGTTTTGTGTGTTGTTGATGATGTAAAATGGAAGTAAAATCATTATAAGAAATGATTTAATTATCGCACCTTTTTGTATCGTCCACGCCCCACAAATTCAATAATATTCTTATCACGCAAATACTGTAATTGTTGTCGAATTTTATCTTTAATATGATTGTTATTCGGATATTTTAATGCTAATTCTGATTCAAAAGCATAAGCTTGTCGTAAGGTAAAATTATCATCAGGAATTTTATCAAGTAATTTTAAAATATCTAAAGTCCAGCCACGCTGAACAATATTCTTTTGCTCCGCCAAATAAGAAAATTGTTTCCACTGATTGATAACTTGATGTTTTGGGGTAAGTTGCATATTATCAATTAATTTGATTTTTCCTGATTCAGGTAATTGTGCCATATTAATAGAACACATGATATAATCAGGACGATTGGGAATACCTTGCTTTCTTGGTATAATAATTTGCGGCGTGAAAAAATGCTTAGGTACAACTATAAGTTGTTGTACCGAAAAATCTCGCTTTTGATACATCAAAAAGAAAAAATTAGGATTTTCTTGAGAATTAATTCGTTCAAGCATGGTTT
This sequence comes from Moraxella sp., assembly GCA_041811915.1. Lineage (GTDB taxonomy): Bacteria > Pseudomonadota > Gammaproteobacteria > Pseudomonadales > Moraxellaceae > Moraxella. The sequence continues at coordinate 1,615 of JBGXSA010000061.1, forward strand.
TATAAGCACCATCAGCAATAGAACCTCCTACCGATTTTGCATTTTTACTTTTGAGCTCAAATTGCTCTTGGCATGTTGAGCAGTAAAAATCACCAACAGGATTATTATTAGCAAAAACTGAAATAGGCTCTTCACCACAACAAGGGCAGTAGCCATTTTCCGCAAACCATTGTTCGGTCATCACACGAATTTTTTGTGACAGATTTTGATAATCATTTGCTAAATCTGTGTTAAAATACAGGTTCATTTATAACACCTTAAGTTCCATGAATCACAATTAAGCCATACAAATACTTAGCCATGCTTTGAATATTGAAGTGGAAATACCAAAAAATCACCATACCACAAAATAAAAGCATTACCAACAAGACGATTATACAGTAAATATTTTTTATTAATGAGGGATTTTTTAATATAAAAAGCAGCCTCTAAAATATATTTTAGCATAATTAGCTATTAAAAAAACGGTACTATTCAATCTACAAGTACAAGTAAATAGAATAACGACTTATTTGTAGTTGATATTGGTAAGTTTATCCATAATTGATTCTTGGGAAAAAGAGCAAGGCAAACACCCCACGCAAAAACCCTTAGGCTTATTATCCAGAATTATTTTGGCATCCAGCCAAAAACATGATGTGATTTTGGATCCATTTTCAGGCTCAGGCACAACAGGAATTGCCAGTGCGTTGTTTGATAGGCAATATATTGGGATTGAACAAGATGATAATTTTTTACAACTTGCCAAACAACGATATTTGGCTTTGGATGATAAAACCAAATCAGAATTCAAACAGAAAATCAAAAAGCAAATCAGTATCATGTATTCAAGTTGATTGTTAGGGCGTATTAACATTTCACACGTTTTAAGAAAAGATCTGTCAATTTGACGGTTTTATTTTGATAAATACTTATGATAACATTTTAATTTATTAGCCCAAGGAAAAGCCATGAAAAACACCCGCTCATTACTCATTGGCACATTATTATTAAGCTTTGATGTCATGGCAAGCCCGACCAATTTGGCAAATTGCCTAACAAGTGCTTATGATGAAATCACCGCCGTCAAAGACAATACAGTCTATTTTAAAAACGGGACAAATTTGGCGATTGGCGCAGTTTCCACACAGCCATTCACCACGCGCCTAAAACGCGCCACCATCGCCGACCAATTATCGCAAACCTACCCATTGGACTTTGTCGCCCCCGCCCAATACGCTGACGCAGGCAGACTGCGTGATGATGAATTTTTTAAGCAGATGTATGGCAAAACCGCGAGCGAAGTGCAACAAAATCTTGTCACCATCACATGGAAACCAAGCAATATTAAGTTAAGATTCAATCGCAAAAATGGTGCCGCCACACAGCTTGAAAAAGTCGGCAATGAAATCGCCCAAAATCCAGCCCTAAGCAAATACGTCAGCAAATCATTGGGGACGTTTAACTGGCGCAATATTGCAGGCACCAATCGCTTAAGCGTGCACAGCTTTGGCGTGGCGGTGGATTTTCAATTACCAAAAGCACAGCACAAATACTGGCGCTGGGACGGTTGCACCACCGAAGACAAGGTTTGTCCTTATCCCAAGCAGCTTATCAGCGATGACAATCTCAAGCAAGTGGTCAAAATCTTTGAAAAACATGGATTTATTTGGGGTGGCAAATGGGCAAGCTATGACTCACCTCATTTTGAATATCGCCCAGAACTTCTGATTGCCGCCTGTCGCGCCTAAAAAATAACACAACAGTGCACAAAATGATTGCATTTTGGGGTGATTGCTTATAATATAAATACTTAAACTTGTCTTTAACTGCTTAACTTGACTATTTGGCTTAGCGACAGTCACCAAGGATGTATCATGAAAAAATTTTTACTTGCAAGCTTACTTGCTGCGGCAAGCTCACAAGCCTTTGCTTATTGCAGCTACTCAACCTACATCAGCGAAGATGACAAATACAACAGCAGCGGCAACTACTTGGGCGGCTCGGTCAGCAAATCATCCGCCGCCGCCATCTTGCGCCAAAATCGCGTGTATTCAGGCTCAACAGAATGCGGTCTGCACAACACCAATAACCGCGCAAAATTTGAGGCAAAAGTGCGCAAAAGCAACATCTCACCTGCCGTGATTCGCAGTATTGTGAATGGCAATCCTTATGTAACGGTGGAAATTTACGACTCTCATGTGAGAGTTTATTAAGCTTTGGTAACTTGTCAAAAAGCCAAGTCTTTGTTATGCAAAACTTGGCTTTTTTGTGCGTTTTTCTCATCACTTTTGATGAAAAAACGGTTATACTAGCACCATGTTTATTTATCGGATTTAAATCATCATGACTGTTTCAACACAAACTTTTGAGCCAACACACTACACCTGCTTTAAAGCCTATGACATCAGAGGTGAGCTCGGTGCACAATTAAACGAAGACATCGCTTATCGCGTTGGGCGCGCTTTTGCTCAGTATTTGGGGCAAAATCTGCCCAACATTCACAAGCAAGGCGATATTGACATCAAACCTGTCATCGTCATCGGCAGCGACATTCGCCAAAGCAGCGCAAGCCTAAAACAAGCCGCCATCACTGGCATTCAAGATGCTGGCGTTGATGTCATTGATTTGGGCATGACAGGCACCGAAGAGGTTTATTTTTATACCAGTCATTACAATGCCATGGGTGGTATTGAGGTCACCGCAAGCCACAACCCCATCAATTTTAACGGCATGAAGCTTGTGCGCGAGTGCTCAAAGCCCATCAGCGCACAAACAGGGCTTGCCGATATCCAAAAAATCGCCGAAAATGGTGATTTCACAAGCCCTGCCACACAAGGCAATTATACGCAAAACACCGACAAAACCGCTTATATTGACCATCTGATGAGCTATATTGACATCAAAAATCTGTGCAATCTTGATAAGCCTTTGCGCATTGTTGTCAATTCTGGCAACGGCAGCAGCGGCCCTGTCATTGATTTACTGATGGCGCGCCTTGACAAGACAAGCCTAGAGTTTATTTTATTGCACCACACGCCTGATGGCTCGTTCCCAAACGGCATTCCAAACCCCATGATTGTTGCCAATCGCACGCCCACTCGCGACAAAGTATTGTCCGAACAAGCCGATTTGGCAATCGCTTTTGATGGGGACTTTGATCGCTGCTTTTTCTTTGATGAGACAGGGCGATTCATTGAGGGCACCTATTTGGTGGGCGTACTTGCCAAGGCGTTTTTGGACAAAGCACCAAACGCCGCCATCGTCTATGACCCGCGCAATATCCTAAACACCGAACACATCATCACAAGCATGAATGGCACAGCTGTCATGAGCCAGTCTGGGCATTCATTCATCAAAGAAGTCATGCGAAAAACAGGCGCCGTGTATGGCGGTGAGATGTCCGCGCACCATTATTTTAAGGATTTTAATTACTGTGACAGCGGCATGATTACATGGCTTTTGGTGGTGGAATTGTTGGCAAAATCAGGCAAAAAATTCTCCGAATTGGTGAATGAAATGATTGATAATTTTCCAATTTCAGGCGAAATTAATTTTAAATTAAGCACCATAACCGCGCCTGAATTGTTGGCAAAATTAAAACAAAACCCCAATCTTTTTGGTGACAGTCCAAGCCTAAATGAGATTGATGGCTTGTCATTTGATTTTGACAAATGGCGCTTTAATGTACGCGCCTCCAACACCGAGCCTTTGGTGCGCCTAAACGTAGAAACCAAGGGTGATAAAGCGCTTTTGGCGGACAAAACCACGCAGATTTGTCAATGGATTGAAAGCTGTGGCGCACAAGTGGCTGACCATTGATTCTAAAAGCAAATACAACCCACAAAATGCAAGCTTTGGCAAGGTTTTTTGTCCAAGCTTGCCATTGATTGACCACACCACCAATGCCAAATAAGACAGCTTTAAATAAACCAACCATAAACCAAACAGCTTGAACCAAACAGCTATTGAAACAGCGCAAGCAGCGCCTTATCAAACGCTTCAATATCCTTTGGTTTTGTATGAGCAATCAGTTGTATCTTGTTGTCAATATGCACATCTGTACTGATGGTAGCAAGCGAATCTTTGGTGAAATTCAGCTGATACCAACCATCTTCTGCCTGCACCACCGCTTTAATGCGCTGCCAGCCATTCAAAGACAATAAATGATCAGTCAGCGCCGCAAGCTTGGTCTGCCACAAGGCGGGCAGCTGCCAGCTGATTACCCAGTGATCGTCTATGTGCTGCTCATGACGATAAGGCAAATCTGGATTGTCTTCAGGTGCAAGCGTCTGTGTCGCCACAGAGCCAAGTGGCGTGACGCATTTGGGCGCATCAGTCAGCTGATGGGTCGGCGCATCCAGCTGTGCAGACAGCGCGGCTATGAGCGCATCATCCAAAAAGTCTGATGCCTGCCACAGTACAGTGGCAGTAGGATTGACGGCAACAATCCATTCATAAATGGCGTTTTTTTGCGCTGCCTCATAGCGATTGACGATGACAACATCGCTGTAGCGTATGTGCGCCAAAAACTGCTCGTGATGTTTGTATTTATCGTCCGCCCATTGCCGTGCATTTAGCAGTCCAATCACTGATTTTAAGCGAATGGACGAGTGCCAATGTGGCTCATTAAACATCTGAAGCAACTGTTTTGGATGAGCAAGCCCTGTTGGTTCAATGACAAGGCGCGTAGGCTTGTGATTGAGCAGCTGAACCACACTCACCTGCAAGGGCAGCTGTGATGAACAGCAAATGCAGCCGCCATTGATTTGCTTGATGACAATATCGCCTTGCGCGCGGATAAGTGCGCCATCAATGCCAATTTTGCCCATCTCATTAATCAAAAGCGCCCAATGCTGACTGTCAAAATGCGCAATCAGCTCATTAATAAAAGTTGTCTTGCCTGCGCCCAAAAAGCCTGTGATGAGCGTTGTGTTGGTGGTGGTAACGACTTTCATTTTTGTGCCACAAAATGCAAATAACGCCCAAGCCACTTGAACGGCTCTTGGCGACTGTATTTAATCTCCATCTCAATCACCGCCTCATGATTGCTGTGTCCACCGCGTTTATTGGTGGCATAATCATGAAACACCCTAAGCCCTGATGTGTGTATCACGCGGCAATTGTGGTCGGTCAGCCACTGCAAGACTTCTTCTTTTGGTACAGGATGATTGGGCGTCAGACTGCCATTATCCGCCTTAAAATCGTCTTTGTTTAATAAATTAAAATTGCCCATAATAAGGTTGCGATACACAAAACTGGCAGGATTATAAAAACACAAAGACACCAATCCCTCATCAGCAAGCCATTTGTCAAAAAAATCCATAACACGCCAAGGCTCGCTAAGCCACTCCAAAAGCGCATGACACAATATCACATCATAGCGCCCAGACAGCTTATCATTCAGCGCCTGATAAGGGCAGACGTGCCAAATGATGGTGGCATTGGTTGTACGCGACCGCGCCATGTCCATCATATTTTGCGAAATGTCGTTGATGGTCAGCAGATGTCCTTGATCTGCAAGCTCAACAGACAGCTGAGCAAGCCCTGCACCCACATCCAAAATGCGCAAAGGGCGGCCAAGCTGTTTGGCGCGCGTCTCCACAAATTCAAAAATGTCATGGCGCAGCACAGCCAAACGAATCTGCCCTTTTAGCCCGCCATAAATTTTCTGTTCAAAATGTTTGGCAATGTCATCAAAATTGCGATCGTGCGACACGCAACACTCTCCAATCAGCCTGTTGCACCATCTGGCACAAAGCAATAACCCACACCCCACACTGTCTGAATGTAGCGCGCCTGCGAGGGATTGTCCTCAATCAGTCGGCGCAACCGAGACACCTGAACATCAATGGAGCGTTCCATCGCACCCCACTCTCGCCCACGCGCCAAATTCATCAGTTTATCGCGCGTCAAAGGCTCTCTTGGGTGCTGCACCAAAGCTTTGAGTACACTAAATTCGCCTGTGGTGAGTGTCACCACCTGCCCATCGCGCTTTAGGGTGCGCGTGGATAAATCCAGCGTCCACGCGCCAAACTCCACCACCTCCATCTGTTGGCTTGGCGCACCAGGCAATTCACGGTTTTGTCGGCGCAAAACCGCCTTAATGCGCGCAAGCAGCTCTTTGGGATTGAATGGTTTTGGCAGATAATCATCGGCACCTGCCTCAAGTCCTGCAATGCGATCGGCGTCCGAGCCTTTGGCGGTGAGCATGATGATGGGAATGTCAGAATTTTGCTCGCGCAGACGTTTGCACACGCTGATGCCGTCTTCGTTTGGCAACATCAAATCAAGCACGATGAGCGAAAACAGCTCACGCTGCAACAATTTATCCATCTGATTGCTGTCATGCGCCACACGCACCACATAGCCATCATCTTCCAAAAAACGCTGCAACAGCGTGCGCAATCTGGCATCATCATCCACCACCAAAATGCGCTGACTGATGTGCGCATCGGCGCTTGGCGCGCTGTCGCTGCCATCGGGAAAATCTGCGGTCAATAGCTCGTTGTCGGTCATGAGTAGTCCTTAGGCGTAAAACGCGCCAATAAAGTATGATTAAAAAATGATTAAAACAAGTGTACTTTTATATATTATCGCTCATTGTATCGTATCTTAAGGGCTTTTGCCATTATATTTTATAATGGGTTTTGTGAATGATTTTTCAAATAACAACACCAACACAAAAAACTGCGTGCTTAGCGCCAATGCAGCACAAAATCAAATACAAGCAGTCAAAGGCGCGCCACTTGGGGCTTTGGCAATTTATGGTAAGATTTGATATAATAAAAATTTTTGACCGTGGATAATTGCCCATGACTGCTATGACAACCACCCTTACCGAACACACCTTTGATGAGTCGGCGCTGTTTGAAAAAATTGCCAATGCCTTGACCATCAGCAAAAGCCAAGTTGCAAGCTTTGCTGCGCTGTATGATGAGGGCGCAAGCGTGCCGTTTATTGCACGTTATCGCAAAGACAAAACAGGTGGGCTTGATGATGTGGTGCTGCGTGAGCTTGAAAAGGCGCTGCTTGATGAGCGCGATTTGGCAGCCCGTCGCCAAAAAACCATAGAACTACTACAAGCACAAAATGTCGCCATCAGCGATGAGCTTGCTGCGCGCATTCATGCTGCCAAATCCAAGCTTGAGCTTGATGAGATTTATCAGCCTTATCGCCCAAAACGGCGCTCACTGGCGAGCAAGGCGCGCTTGGCAGGACTGCAGGAGGCGACCGACAAAATTCTAGCAGGTGCCAATCTGGACGAGGCTTTGCAAGACTACCAAGCTGTCAGCACCGTTACCGATGAGACAGGCGAAAGCTTTGAGGTGGATTATAGCACGCGCGAGTTGCAATTGGCGGGCATACAGGCAATCATCATGGACATTTGGGCAACCGATCTTGCGCTGGCAGATGACGTACGTATCGCCTTTGGCAAAACAGCCAGCATTCATGCGCTGCTTGCCAGCGAGGAAAAACGTGAGGTTGGCGAAAAATTCAAAGATTATTTTGACCACAGCGAGCCTTTTGCCAAGCTGTCTGGTCATCGTCTGCTTGCCATGTTGCGCGGTCGCCAGCAAAATGTATTGGTGCTTAAAGTGCAAGGCGAGGATGCGCCCTTCATTGACAAAATCGCCCATCATTTTGGGGCGACAGGCAGTGATGAGCGTGCGCAATTTTTGTTGGACACCGCCAAAAAACTGTGGGCGGACAAATGGCGTCCGCAGATTGAACATCGCCTATTGACCGAACATCGCCTCAAAGCCGAAAACGACGCCATTCAAATTTTTGCCAAAAACTTACATCATCTTCTGATGGCAGCGCCCGCTGGACAAAAGGTGATTTTGGGGGTAGATCCTGGCATTCGTCACGGCGTTAAGATGGCAGTGATTGATGGCACAGGTGAGGTTCTGACAACAGAGACGGTCTATCCTTTTGGCAATGAGCAAGCACAAGCTGCCGCCAAGCAAGCCATCGCCAAGCTCATCACCGACCATCAGGTGGCACTGGTCGCGATTGGCAACGGCACAGCCAGCCGCGAAACCGAAAATTTAATCAAAACCATCATCAAAGACAATCAGCTGTCCGCCACAGCGCTTGTCATCAGCGAAGCAGGTGCGTCTGTGTATTCAGCCAGCGCGCTTGCCAGCAGTGAGCTTGGCAATCTTGATGTGTCGGTGCGCGGTGCGGTGTCCATCGCTCGCCGTTTACAAGACCCCTTGTCCGAGCTTGTCAAGGTTGAACCCAAAGCGATTGGGGTTGGGCAGTATCAGCACGACGTCAATCAAACCGAGCTTGAAAGCAGCTTGGATAAAGTCACCGAAGACTGTGTCAATGCAGTCGGCGTGGATGTCAATACCGCAAGTCCCTCCATTTTGTCGCACATCGCTGGGCTCAACAAAAACGTTGCCGAACAGATTGTCAATTATCGCCGTGCCAATGGCGCATTTGCCAATCGCGAAGCGCTCAAAGCTGTGCCGCGTTTGGGTGCAAAAACCTTTGAGCAGTCGGCGGGTTTTTTGCGCATCAAATCTGGTGATGAGCCTTTGGATGCTACAGGTGTTCACCCTGAAAGCTATGGTTTGGTGTATGAAATGTTGGCGCAGCACGGCTTGACCGTAGATGAGGTCATTGGCAACAGCACCATCACCGACAAATTATTGCAGGGTGTGGACAAGCTGTCGCCATTGGGCAGTGCCATCGGCGAGCTTGCCAAATCTCGTCACGATCCGCGCGGCGAATTCAAAACAGTTAAGTTCAATGAGCACATCAACAGCATCAGCGATTTGGCGATTGGCATGGAGCTTGACGGCGTTGTGACCAATGTGACGGCATTTGGCTGCTTTGTGGATGTGGGCGTGCACCAAGACGGACTTGTACACATCTCAGAGCTGTCTGATGAGTTTGTTGCAAACCCAAACGATGTCGTCAAGCCATTTGACATTGTCAAAGTCCGCGTCATCAATGTGGATGAGGCGCGCAAACGCATTGGCTTTAGTATGAAAAAGCAAGAAAAGACAGATGTGTCAAAAAATAAGTCTGACAAGCCAAAACCCGACCACAATAACAAGCAAAACAAGTCCACCAAAAAACCCGCTCGCACAGCCAAGCCTACGCCATCTGAACAAGTCAGCAAAATCGGCAGTCTAGGCGCGCTGCTCAAGCAAGCAGGCATCAAATAATAGTTTACAAAAGTTTACTTTATTTGATACAATAAATGCGGTCATTCGCCTTTGATAAGTTATTATCAATCAGTGAATGACCGTATTTTTATTATCTCATCAAACAAGGAATGTTTATGAAAAAAGCAGCCCACACCCCATCTTTTCGCCTAAAATCTGTGGTGGCATTGACCGTCTGTATTTTGTCTTTAAATGCTTATGCCGACACACAAACCTATGACGATGTTGTGTTTTTTGGGGACAGTTTGACCGATGGTGGTTATTTTCGCCCAATTGTCGGCACCAATGTCGGTGAATTTACCACCAACCCAGACCACACATGGGCAGACAGCTTTGCCAAGCATTTGGGATTGAGCGCACAGGCAGTTACCATCGCAAGCGCCACAGGCAATAACTACGCGGTTGGCGGCGCACTCGCAGGCAAATCATTCACCAACCCACAAGGTGCCTATATACCCTCTGTCAGCGAGCAAGTAGATAATTATCTGGCAAATCACACCCCAAGCAGTCAAGGGATTTATAGCGTGTGGGTCGGTGCTAATGATTTATTAGACGGTGGTGGTGCTTCGGCGATTATATCAGCAGTTAATAGCGCCCAAGACAGCGTACAAAAGCTACACCGTGCAGGTGCCAACTATATTTTGGTGCCAAACATACCAGATGTGGGCTTAACACCGCTTACGGTGAGTAATGCAGCCGCCAGTCAAGCCGCTACGCAAGGCGCAAGCATTTATAACAATCTGCTGCTCTCAAAACTACAATCCACAGGCGCCAACGTCATTGTCTTGGATACTTTTTCTTTGTTGCAAGAAGTTGCCCAAAACCCAAGCGCCTATGGCTTTGTTAATATGACAGAAAAAGCGTGCGGCAACGTTAGCTCGCTCACCTGCACGCCTGATGACTGGGTCGCGGACAATGCCAATCAGACTTACTTTTTTGCCGATGACATTCACCCCACAGGCAAGGCACATCAGATGATTGCCGATTATGCTTACAGCGTCATCAGTGCGCCAAGCCAGATGGCGCGCACAGCACATCTCATTGATCGGCAAATCAGCGGTCTGTATGACAACGACTGGCAAATCGCCCACAACAAAGGCGTCTCTTTGTGGGCGCGCGGACAACACGAATCGGGCGATGTGGCACACCTTGAACTCAATGATGGCACACAAGTGCAAGCGGGGCTAGATGTGGGGCAGGACAGCGCACTGACTCGCCTATCGGTAAATTATGGCAATCATACCTACAACACCCATCAAAACAAAATCAACATTGACACGCGCCTATTGGGTGCAAATTTGGCACACAAACATCAAATTGGGCGCGCCATCATTGGTGTGCAAGGCGGTTTTGGTGCGATAGAGATGGACACAACGCGCACCGTCACACTTGCCAATAGCAACAAGACGCACCGCGCCACAGCAGACGGTCGCTACATCTATGCAGGCGTGGATGCCGCCTACCCCATACAGTTTGGGCGCGCCAACATCACGCCTTATGTGGGCGCCTATGTCAATCGTCATCGCACAGAGGCGCTTGATGAAAAAGATTACAGCGCCACCGCCATGGTGTTTGACGAACAAAAGTACACCACCATCAATGGCAAGCTTGGCATCCAAACACACTATGCCATCAATGATAAGCTCGCGGTCAATGCAGATTTGGGCTATCACAAACAGCTTGACCAAACAAGCCACGCACCCTCCGCCAGCCTAAAAACACTCTCTCATCGCTTTGGTGCACCCACACCAACCACCGATGAGGATACCGTGTCTTTGGGCGCAAGCATTCATTACGCCGTCAATCCATCTTTGAACATCGGCGCGCACATCACCCACCACAGCGGTGATGACGATCAATTAACCCATGTTGGGCTGTCCGCGCGCCTACTGCTTGATTAGGCTTTGGGTTGGCAGTCAATCACCTGCCCTCTGACAGCTGTTGTTGCATCGCTCATGAGCGCCAAATACACATTCAAAATCTCATCTGGGGTTTTGAGTGTGTTTGGATCTTCGCCTGGGAAGGCGTGCGCGCGCATATTGGTGCGTGTTGCACCAGGATTAATGCAATTAAAGCGCAAATTGGTGTGGTTTTTGGTCTCTTGGGTGAATATCTCGCTCATGCCCTCCACCATTTGTTTGGATAGCGCATAAGCCCCCCAAAAGGCGCGAGGTTTTGGATGAGTTGCGCCGCTCGTGGTAAAGACCACCGAAGCAGATGGGCTTGCCTCAAGCAGCGGCAGCAGCGCCTGTGTCAGCATGAACGTGGCGTGTGCATTGACCGTCATCACCTCATGAAATGTGATGGGGTCGTACATACTAAGCGGTGTCAGCGCGCCCAAAATACCTGCATTGTGCAGCAGCCCATCCAGTCGCCCAAACTCTTTTTGAATCAAATGGGCGGTTTGTTGCATGAGCGCAAAATCCGCGGTTTTTAAATCCATGGGCAAGATGGCAGGGGTCGCAAGATGCAGTGCCTCGATGTCATCGTACAGCACCTCCAGTTTTTCGGTAGTTTTGCCAAGCAGCAACACTGTCGCCCCTGCTTTTGCATAAGCAAGTGCAGCCGCGCGCCCAATGCCGCTACCCGCACCTGTCACCAAAATAATTTTGTCACGCAATGTATTGTCATCGGCACAAAACGCGCGCAATGCCTCATGAGTCATGTTTGTCATGTCATCTTTTCTTTAAGTGGTTGAATGATTGTAAGTCGTTGAATTATTGTGTTGATTGGGTGGGTTTGAGCGTACCGATTTTTTCACCCATCTGAACAGTGGTGCCGTGCACATAACCATCCAGCCATTGACCGCTGTGCTCAGGGAGTACCACAATCGCCGTTGAACCCAAATAAAAGCGCCCAAGCTCGTCTGCTTTTTTTAAGGGCATATTGTGCTGTTTGATTTGCATACGGTCTGTGCGCTCAAGCTTGCCTGTGGCGACACACTCAATACCCGCCACAATCATGGCGCCGACAAGCACCACGCACGCACGCCCAAACGCCGTCTCAAATACACACACCAAGCGCTCATTGCGCGCAAACAAATCAGGAATGTGCGCAGCGGTTGTGTTGTTTACCGAAAATAAATCACCTGGAATATAGCGCGTCTCAACAAGCACCCCATCAAAAGGCATGTGCACGCGATGATAATTGCTGGGCGCCAGATAAACCGTCACAAACTCGCCATTTTTAAAATAATGTTCATCTTCCATGCTGGCAAGCAGCTGACCTGCGCTGTAGGTGCGCCCTTTGGCCTGCAAAATCTGCTCGCCATCAATGCGACCAATTTGTGAAATCATGCCATCGGCAGGGCAGATGATGCCATCGCTGTCGGCGTTGATTGGGCGCGCATTGGGTTTGAGTTCACGCGTAAAAAAATCATTAAAACTGTCATACTGATGAAAATCGCGCGCATACTCATCCAAGCGAATGCCATAAATCTTGGCAAAGCCCTTGATAAGTGGTGTTTTAATGCGTTTATCTTCGCTTTTGGCAAACGTGCCCACAAGATCGGACAGCTTGGCTTGGGGGATGAAGTTTTGAGATTGAGCGAACAGTTTGCCAAAAACTTTGCTGGAAATTGCCATAGTGATTGCCTAATGGTGATATAATAAAAAATTGTGCGCTTTATTTTAGCAAAATTTAACACAAAAGACCATGACAACACCCATGCGCTGTGGATGCGCTGCGCAAAAGTTTAACATTGATTGGAAGATTTTATGAAAGCACTGATTCAGCGTGTAACATCCGCACAAGTGACGGTAGATGGGCAACTGGTGGGCGCCATTGATGGCGGACTGCTTGCCTATATCGGCATTGGGCACAATGACAACATCCAAAGCGCCCAAAAATTGATGGACAAAATCATACAATACCGCGTGTTTGAAAATGAGGCAGGTAAGCTTGACAAATCGCTTGCCGATGTGGGCGGCGGCTTACTTTTGGTGTCGCAATTTACACTCATGGCGCGCACCGACAAAGGGCGCAGACCAGATTTTACCGATGCGATGGCGCCCGCTCACGCAAAACAGCTGTTTGAAGCGGTGGTTGCGTACGCACAAAGCATTCACCCTACGGTTGCCACAGGTCAATTTGGTGCCAACATGACCGTCAGCGCCGTCAATGATGGACCGATTAATTTTTTGATAGAAGTGTCTTAAGCACAGTCGTTGATACGCATTAAGATTGGCGCGCTAGGGTTTTAATCTGACAATTTAGGTAAGGCTTATGGCGCCATCATCAAATCATGATGCCAAAAACCACAAACAATAAAAAAGCCACAAATAACATTGTGACTTTTTGATATTGTGGCTTGTGTTGAATGTGGTTTATTTTTTCTCTTCGCGAACCTTGTTCACCAAGAAATCCACCACTTGTGGCACTTTTTCGTTTTCGCCAGTCACCACATATTTACCCTGCACCACCACCGCAGGCACGCCAGTCAATTGATAACGCATGGCGCCTTGCTTGGCAAGCTCAATTTTGGCAGTCACAGCAAATGAATTGAACAGGCTGTTGAATTTGGCTTTGTCCACGCCTTGGGTGGCATACCAATTGGCAAGACTGTCTTGGTCGTACAAGCGTTTGCCGTCTTTGTGAATCGCATCAAACAATGGCTTGTGGGTCTTATCCAGCATACCCATCGCCTGTACTGCATAAAAGCCGCGCGCGTTTTGCTCCCACATTGGGTTCATGGCGGCAGGTGTTTGGAAAAATGCCACGTCTTTGGCGCGCGTTTTTGCCCATTTTTGCATATGTGGCTCTAGATTGTAACAATGCGGGCAACCATACCAAAAAAATTCACGCACCACAATGACATTGCCCGCGATGTTTTCAGGATTGGCCAATACTTTGTAATCTTTACCTTCGGTGAAAGTAGCGGCATATGAGGTGCTGGCAAGTCCAACAGACAAAGCAATGGCAGACAGCTTAGCAATCAATTTCATAACAAATCCTTAATAAAAAATTAAAACCACAAAAATTATGGTCATAGTTTACCGCATTTTTCATCATTTTTAAAATATTTATTCTTATCAAAGCGTTGCAAATTGTGTCTATACTCTTGCACACAGCGCCGCCCATTTGACAAACCAACGATTGCATGGATAGTAAAATCATACAAATAATGCTACACTAAGCCAAATTTTCGTATGCTAAATTTGGAAAACCGCTATGACAAATGCCGATACTTTGGCACAAAATGCCGATTATGATGAAATTGGTAAATTCACCGCGCTTGCTGACAAATGGTGGGACAAAACAGGGCCTTTTAAGCCTTTGCACGACATCAACCCCTTGCGTCTGGGTTTTATTGACGAGATGAGTTATCGTTATTTTGGTAGCAACTTGACCGACAAAAAAATCGTGGATGTGGGCTGTGGCGGCGGTATTTTGTCATACAGTATGCGCCAGATTGGTGCTGAGGTGCTGGGCGTGGATTTGGGCGAGGAAAACCTAAAAGCAGCACAAATCCACAATGAAAAAATGCACACCACCGACAAATTATCCTTTCGCTGTGTGCCTGTGGAGGATTTGGCTAACGAGATGGCAGGGCAGTTTGATGTGGTGACGTGCATGGAAATGCTTGAGCATGTGCCAGACCCACAATCCATCATTGATGCGTGCTACAAACTCCTAAAACCCAAAGGTTTGCTTGTGCTGTCCACCATCAACCGCAACCCCAAATCCTATTTATTTGCCATCATCGGCGCTGAATATGTACTCAATATGTTAGAGCGCGGTACGCACGACTATCACAAATTCATCACGCCTGCCGAGCTTGATAAGATGTGCCAAATCGCAGGTTTTCGCCGTCTTGATTTGACAGGACTGCATTACAATCCTTTGACGCGTCATTATTGGCTGTCCAACCGCAATGTGGATGTTAATTATATGATGGCAGTTGTCAAGGACGACTGATAATTAAAACGATTAATACTTAAAACGATTAATGCTCCATTCTCAACTTTATTTAATTCATTGATTTTTATAAAAATGAATTTTTGTAAGCTCAGTGAAAGAATGACACCCAACAATTTTTTTGATAAATTTTTAAATAAAATCAATATTTTAAAATGTTGGGTTTCGCAAGCTCAACGTAAGCCTATAAAAACGGTTTAACGCCTGAGAATGACGTATTAACTTAAAACGATTACGACTTACAAACTCAAAACTGATTTGATATGACCAACACCACCCCAAAAGCCGTTTTGTTTGACTTGGACGGCACTTTGATTGACACCGCGCCTGATTTTATTCGCATTATTAGGCAGATGTGCCACAAATATGAGCGCACAACCCCAAGCGATGCGCAGATTCGTGAACAAGTATCAGCAGGTGCGCGCGCCATGGTGCGCCTTGTGCTTGGTGAGCAGCTTGGCGATGATGACCCCACGTTGTTGCATTATCGCCAAGAGTTTTTGGATTTGTATGAGGCGGATATTTGTGTGGACAGTCAATTGTTTGCAGGGCTTGATGAGCTGCTGCAAGCGCTTGAAGCGCGCCACATGCCGTGGGGCATTGTCACCAACAAGCCGCGCTATTTGGCAGAGGCTTTGTTGCACAAGCTTAAACTGTCCGAGCGCTGCGCGGTGCTTGTCTGTCCTGAGGATGTCACCCACACAAAGCCTGACCCTGAGCCGATGTTTTTGGCGCTTGACCGCCTAAATATACAGCAGAACACACCGCTTACCCCCCAAGATTGCGTGTATGTGGGCGATCACATTCGCGACATTGAGGCAGGCAGACGCGCTGGCATGGTGAGCGTTGTGGCGGCATACGGCTACATTCCGCCAGAGGACAAAGATTTGTCAGCATGGGGCGCAGATGCCATTGTACAAGACGTTGCGGCACTGCGCAGCTTTTTAGATGTATGACTGCGCCAAGCTTGTAAATTCAAGACTCAAAAAAAATGACAAACGCCCCCTTAGCCGAACGCTTGCGCCCCCAATCCCTTGACGACATCATCGGACAAAGCCATTTGCTTGGCAAAAGTGCGCCCATCGGTCGCATCATTGCCCAGATGGATGCCTCCAATGGCTTTTTGCCGTCCATGATTTTGCATGGCGAGGCAGGCATTGGCAAAACCACGCTTGCGCATTTGTTGGCAAAACGAGCAGGGCGTCAATTTCGGACATTGTCAGCAGTCAATGCAGGTGTCAAAGAGCTTAGAGAGGCGCTGCACACAGACGATGGTTTGTTTTCGTCCCATCCTGTGCTGTTTATTGATGAGATTCATCGCTTTAACAAAGCCCAGCAAGACGCGCTTTTGCACGCTGTTGAGACAGGCGCGGTGACACTCATTGGCGCAACGACCGAAAACCCATCATTTAGCGTCAATAACGCCCTACTGTCGCGCTGTCAGGTGTACCGCTTAGAGCCGCTCAATCATGAGGAAATTGAACAGCTCATTGGTCGCGCCATCACAACCGATGAGCTGCTCAAACGCCAAAACATCAGTCTTAAATCCTTAAACGCCATCCAAAGGTTGGCGCATGGCGATGCCAGACGCGCGCTCAATCTGCTGGAGCTTGCTGTCATCAATCAAGCCAATCGTGCGCAGATTGTCATTGATGATGAACATATATACACCGTAGCAGGGCAAGCGCTTGTGCGCTATGACAAAGACGGTGACAGCCATTATGACATCATCTCAGCGATGATCAAATCCATTCGCGGCTCGGATGCCGATGCGGCGGTTTATTGGCTGGCACGGCTGCTTGTGGCGGGCGAAGACCCTGCTTTTGTGGCACGCCGCTTGGTCATTGCCGCAAGCGAAGATGTGGGGCTTGCCAATCCCAACGCACTGCTTTTGGCGGATGCCGCCCTAAGAAGCGTACAGCAAATCGGTATGCCAGAGGCGCGCATTATTTTGGGGCAGGTTGCCATCTATCTTGCCAACAGCCCCAAGTCCAACACAAGCTACAACGCCATCAATGCAGCAATGGCATTTGCCAAAACCGACCAATCGGCAGTGCCTTTGCACCTAAGAAATGGCGTAACCAAGCTTATGAAAGCAGAAGGCTATGGGGTGGATTATGTCTATCCGCACGATTATCCCAACCATTATTATCCACAAAACTATTTGCCTCATAATTTGATGGGAGTGCAGTTTTATCACTTTGGTGACAACCAAAAAGAACAGGCAAGTTTTGCGTTTATCAATTGGTTAAAGGCAAATGTGAATGAAAATAAATAAAACCACTTATGCCGTTTGGGCGATTTCATTGCCAATTTTATTGTGGTTGCATTATGATACCTATAAAGGCTGGCTTACAATTTTGTTTTTAATGATTGGTCTTAATATCGGGTTTATTGTAACAAAATTTGTTGTTAAACGATCTAATTTTGAAGGCAAAACCAACACCAACATTGAACCTATAAGCCTTGTTATAACTATCTTATTAATACAAATCATACCTGATTATTTAGCCAAGTATTTTGCTGCCAAAAACCAAATTCAAACTTGTGGGATTGTCAGTCAAATCAATAAGTCCTCTTGGGGTCATAATACGTTTAATTTAAAAGATAATTCAAGTAACTTTAAATTAAAAGGTAATTTATCCATTGGTGATAAAGTGTGTGTTATTTATAATCCTGATGAAAAATGGTATGGCTATGCTTATGTATTTAAACTTGATAAATTTAAACTTGATAAACAGCCTTAATTAATTGTATCGCATTTATTGACACCGATGTTTTAATAAACCTTATTTTAGATTAAACAATCAAAATTTATGTTTAACATATAGGGCGTGTTGACATTTCACACACTTTAAGAAAAAAATGTTGAAAATTAGGCTTTTGCATGAGCATGAGCATGGTACAAGGTCTTGAAAAATCAAAGTTTGCCCCAAAAAAACCAACCGTCAATACTCCATTCTCAACTTTATTTAACTTGTTGATTTTTTATAAAAAATGAATTTTGGTAGGTTGGGTGGAAGAATGACACCCAACAATTTTTTGATAAATTTTTAAATAAAATCAATACACCAAATCAACACATTGTAAGGCAATCGTATGGCACTGAACAGCACCCAAGAAATCATAGAAGACATCAAAGCAGGCAAAATGGTCATCTTGATGGACGATGAGGACCGCGAAAACGAAGGGGATTTGATCATGGCGGCAAGCCACATCACCCCAGACGCGATTAATTTTATGATTACGCACGCGCGCGGATTGGTGTGCTTGACCTTGACTGAGGCGCGCTGCCAACAGCTTGATTTACCACTCATGAGCGACAAAAATGGCGCCAAATTCAGCACCAACTTCACCCTATCCATTGAGGCAGCGCACGGCGTCACCACAGGCATTTCGGCAGCGGACAGAGCCACGACCATTTTGGCGGCGGTTGCGCCTAATGCGCGCCCAGAAGACATCGTACAGCCAGGGCATATTTTTCCCATCATGGCAAAAAAAGGCGGCGTGCTGCACCGCGCAGGGCACACCGAAGCAGGTTGCGACTTGGCGCGCCTAGCGGGTCTTGAGCCTGCCGCTGTCATTGTGGAAATCATCAAACCCGACGGCACCATGGCGCGCCGCGATGACTTGGAGGCGTTTGCCAAAGAGCACAATCTTAAAATCGGTACGATTGCTGATTTGATTGAATATCGCTTGGCAAACGAACAAACCGTGAGCGAACTTGAGCATTTTGGCGTGCAAAGCGCGTTTGGTGAATTTAAGTTTTATCGCTTTTGTGAATACGGCTCGGACGATGTGCATTTTGCACTGGTCAAAGGCAACCCAAGCGAGGGCGTGACGACCGTGCGCGTGCACAGTTTTGAGCCTTTGCGCGATTTGTTTGGTCTAAACGGCTACAACAGCCAAAGCACAAAAAGCAACTGGGACATTCATTCCAGTTTGGCGCACTTGGCAGAGTGTGAGCGCGGGGTATTTGTATGGATTGGGCATGGCGACGAGCTTGAAATGAAAAGCGCGCTGGACAATCTTGCCAAAACCGCCAACAACGAAACACCCAAGCGGCGCACCATCAAAAGACAGCCCTACAGCACCATCGGTGTTGGCGCGCAGATTTTGCGCCATCTGGGTGTGCGCGATATGAAGCTATTGTCCAGTGCTGTCAAATTCAATGCGCTGTCTGGCTTTGATTTAAACATTGTTGAGATGGTGCAAAACGTTGAAATGGTGCAAAATAGCGACGACAGCCAATAACTTAAGCAATCACTTGGTGAGCAATCATCAGTGACGACCAACCACGCATTATGACAAAACATCACAATCGCCCATTGACGGTAGGCGAAAGACGCTTGGCAGTGAGCGTATTTGGCGACAGCTTGGCATTGGACGACATTCGCCTAAAAACCGCATGGTGGGTGCTCAAAGGCTATGCGGTCAGCCCCAACGGTCATATTTATTTTCACCCAAACGACTGGTGCGAGGATTTTAGCGACCAAAGCCTGTCCAAGCGCGCTTGGCTTGTTCATGAGCTGACTCACGTATGGCAAGTGCAGCACAATTTGGCGGTACTCAAAGGCGCGCTCATCAATCGGCGCTACCGCTATACACTAAAGCCCAACAAGCCATTTTTGAGCTATGGCATTGAGCAGCAAGCAAAAATGGTGGAAGACTATTACATCGCGCGCGAACTTGGACGCGACTGCAGCGCTTGGCACAGCTGTCGCGGCTTTGATTGGCTGTGATGACCAAAGCTGATAATTGGATAAAATCTTTAATTTTCCCAAAAATTAATCGCAAATGAACTTTTAGGCGCGCGTGCTGTTTAATATCAACACATCGTGGATGTTGTCAAATTTGTGGATTGCCATCAACAATCTGTCAATACCCACCGCAATGCCGCTGCACGGTGGCAAAGTATCCATCGCCTCAAGCAAATCTGCATCTATCGGCATGATGGGCAGCCCTTTGTCTTGGCGCATGGCGTTGTCATGAGCAAAACGCTCGGCAAGCACGCGCTTGTCAGACAGCTCATCATAGGCATTGGCAATCTCAAGCCCATGAATATAAAGCTCAAAACGCTTGGCAACCTCATAACCATCTTTGTCCGTTTCAATTTTGGCAAGCGCAGCGGTGGCAGGCGGATAATCGGTAACAATGGTTGGCATGGATTTGCCAAGACCAGGCTCAATCAAGTGACTAAACAGCGCATCCAACAGCCCCTGCCTGCTGTCCATTTTGGGCAAATGATGACTGTCGGCAAGCCGCTGCAACTCATCCAAAGGTGCGCCAAATGGATGAATACCCAGCACATCCAAAAATGCTTGGGCATAGCTGATGTTTTGGACAACAACAGGATATCCAAACAGCACATTCATGAGCTCATTCAACTCGTTTTGTAGCGCCATCAACGAATAATTGGGGCGATACCACTCAAGCATACTAAACTCAATGTTGTGGCGCCGCCCAATCTCATTATCACGAAACACCTGACAAATCTGATAGATGGGCACAGGGTGTCTGCTTAATAATTTTTTCATCGCAAATTCAGGCGAGGTGTGCAAAAAGCCCAGTGAGGGCGCGCCAAAGCGCTGAACGTTTGCGCTCACCGACTCAATAAACACATCGGTATTGCCATACTGTGACAATATCGGCGTCGTCACCTCCATCACGCCTCTGTCATAAAAAAACTGGCGAATGGTGTGCAAAAATTGGCTTTTTGCCTGCAAAACTTCCAAGGGTATGTCAATAAAATGTGTCATAAGTCAATTCATCGGTTTTTAAGTTTTTTGCCATTCGCGCTTTAGGCGATATTCTTTACGCAAGCGATCAAAATCGCTTTGCAAAACCTTGTGTGTGCAATGCGCGCGCAGATTGTTGTCGTCTTGGGCAATGTCATAAAAAGGCGCAAGCGACTTGCCTTGTCTGATGTGCGCCATCGCCGCTTGCCATGTTGGTGGGTTGGCAGGCAGCACATCTTGTAGATGAGTGCGCACAGGCAGATCAAAACATTGACAAAACGCACGATAAATCATGTCCGTTCC
Source organism: Moraxella sp. (assembly GCA_041811915.1). Classification (GTDB taxonomy): domain Bacteria; phylum Pseudomonadota; class Gammaproteobacteria; order Pseudomonadales; family Moraxellaceae; genus Moraxella. The sequence goes on from JBGXSA010000061.1 coordinate 22,733, forward strand.
GCGCAACTTGGCATCCAGCGTATAGCCTGCGATGTGCGGCGTGGCAAGACTTAGAGCATCAAGCAGCGCCTTATCAATGACAGGCTCATAAGGAAACACATCCAACACCACTTGGCGCTCATGAATAGCCATGTCTTGCATGAGCGCCTCTTGACAGACAATCTCACCGCGAGCGGCATTAATAAACAGCGCGGACGGCTTTAATTTGGCAAAAAACTCATGATTTGCCATGCCAAAAGTGGCGTGCGCCCCATCTTTGGTCAGTGGCGTGTGCAAAGTGACAACATCACTGTCAGCAAGCAGCTCATCAAGCGTGCTGTTATTGATGGTAGACGGCGGCAAAAATGGGTCATAGCCGAGCACGCGCATGTTCAAATCAGCCGCATAAGCAGCAAGCGCACTGCCAATAGAGCCAAGCCCAATAATCCCAATGGTGAGCGATGAGTTGCCAAGCGCAGAGGCGCTAACCAGCTGTGGCTGCAAATGGTACATGGCGCAAATGACGTATTGCGCGACCGAATGGCGCGACGAGCCTGCCGCACTGGCAAATGCAATGCGCTGCGCTTTGAGCCAGTCCACATCCACATGGTCCACCCCCAAGGTCGCTGTGCCGACAAACTTAGGCAAATGCGCGCCCCTTAATTCATCTGGATTGATGGGCGTGACCGAGCGGATAAACAGCGCATCAAAGGCTTGGGTCTGCAGACGATGAGCGATGTCGCGCCCTGCGCTTTTGGTTAGGCTAACATTACTGTGCTCTGCCAAATAATCATCCACGCCTGCAATATTTTCATCACACAAAACACGAATCATGGCATATCCTTTGGGCTGTTGTGCTGCGCAAAATTTTGGCGAATGGCGGATTCAATGGTGAGCTGACGTGATGATTCATCAAAAAAAATCTCATCTTTGTGCTGGCTGACCCATTCGCGCCACACCGCAAGCGCAATCGCAAGCACAACAGGTCCAATAAACAGCCCCACAAAGCCAAAAGCCGTAAGACCACCCAGCACCCCAATAAAGATGATGATGAATGGGATTTTGGTGGCGCCGCTGATGACGATGGGGCGAATCAAATTATCCACCCAACTGATGACACAAATACCCCAAATGGCAAGCCCAATGCCCTCGGTGGTGTGTCCTTGCGACAAAAGCCAAACCGACACCGCCCCCCATGCAAACGGCGTACCAAAAGGAATGAGCGCCACCACAAGCGTGATGAGTGTCAATAGCAGTGGATTGGGCGCACCTGCTACAACATAGCCAAGACCTGCCAAAATCGCCTGAGCAAGCGCCGTCAGTCCAATGCCATACACCACCGCTTGTGTGGTTGCACCAACCGAATCAATATAATCATCAATGCGATTGCCGACGATGTTTTTGAGTGCGGTGCGAATTTGCTTGATGAGATTTTTGCCATCGCGATAAAAGAAAAACAGCGTCATCATTGCCATCGCCAATTTGGCAAGCCCCTGCAAAATGGCATCAAAAGCAATTTTGCCATAATACAAATGCGACTGAATCCACGTGCGAAATGCCTCCATGGTGCTTTCTGGGTTTTTGTTGATTTGCCACAAGGCGTCTTTGATGGGCTGTCCGATGACGGGCAGATTTTTGATGGATTCTGGCAAATCCACATAGCCTGCTTGAATGCGATAGACCAACATCTCATAAAAGCCAATGGCTTCGTGCTGAAAATAAAACGCGCCAATAAGCAGCGGTATGCCAATCATCAAAGAGATGGCAACTGTCATGATGAGCGCGCTAAAATTGGAGCTGAACTTAACTTTGGTATAAAAAAAGTTATAAACAGGAAAAGTCACATACGCCAAAATCGCACCCCACAGCGCAGGCGTAATAAAAAAGCGCACCACCTTAAAGCATAAAATCACCAAAATGATCAATAAAGTCACCGCCAATAGGCGCTGAATGATAAGCTCTTTGTTCCAATGTTCTATCATGCGTCATCTCAATGTGATTATCAATGCCCATACGCCGTTTGTTCGGCACAAGTTGGCGCTATGTATTATGCCAAAATTACACCAAAAAAGCAGTATAAAATTGTGCTTTGGCACGCTTTTTTGATGAGCGACTACACAATTGATAACATACACTAAGGCTTTGGCAAAAAACTGTATTTTGTGACATAAACCTTGTACAATAACCACATTGCATTATGAGTTCTTACCATCAATTTGACCATGTGTACCCACCAGCCAACGGAGCAAACCATGCATCACATAGATTCTGAATTATTGGCCAAATCTGCCCACTGGCGCAAGGACATTTGCTTTCGCCAAGAGGTATTGGGCAAGCCCTTTGATTTTAAAAGCACTTGGGGGATTTTTTCACCCGAAAAGCTGGATGAGGGCAGCTTGATGCTGCTTGATTATATTGATTTTAGGCAAGACGATTGTTCCATTGATTTGGGCTGTGGCTATGGCGTGCTTGGCATGACCGCCGCGCGTGAATGTCCGCACGGTGAGCATTTGCTCATTGATAAGGATTTTGTGGCAGTGGAATACGCCAAAATCAACTGCCAAAATAACGGACTCCACAACGCCCAAGTGCAGCTGTCCAATGGCTTTTATCATGTGGACAAAACCAAAAAATTCAGCCTAGTCATGAGCAATCTGCCCGCCAAAGCCAGCAAAGAGCAGCATTATTTGTACCTATTGGATGCGTATCATGCCATGCAATCAGGCGCGCGATTTTATGTGGTTACCATCAACGGCTTGCGCGATTTTATGAAACGCTCATTCACCGAAGTGTTTGGCAACAGCGACAAAATCAAACAAGGCAAAACTTACACCATCACCATGGCAACCAAGGATTGATATGCTGACCAAAGGACAATCGCAAGCGCATTGGATTCGGCTACTGTCAGACACACGCTTTGCTGTTGATGAGCGCGTAATCCACCTAAACAACACGCACGCCGATGAGCACCGTTCGGCATTTCAGACCGATTACGATCGCGTGGTGTTTTCGTTGTCGTTTCGCAAATTGGGGCGCAAAACTCAAGTGCACCCTCTGGCAAAGTCCGACCACACCCACAACCGCTTGACGCATAGCGTGGAGGTGGCAAGCGTGGGGCGTACGCTTGGCAACACCGTGGGCAATCTGTTGTCCCATCATGGCTATTTGCCCCACAACCGCACGCCCAACGATGTGGCGACCATCGTGCAGGTGGCGTGTTTGGCGCATGATTTGGGCAATCCACCCTTTGGTCATGCTGGTGAAGATGCGCTGCGCCAGTGGTTTTGTGAAAATGACAATGCCCGCTATCTTGCACCTTTGAGCGACAAACAGCGCAGCGACATCAGCACCTACGAGGGCAATGCACACACCTTTAGAATCGTATGCAATCTTGAGATGTATCGCAATCATGGCGGTATGCGCCTGACAGCCGCCAGTCTTGGCGCGATGATTAAATATCCGTGGGGCAGTTTGAACGCCAAAAAACACGGCAAATTTAACATTTACCACAGCGAAATGCCCCTAATGCGCGCACTGTGCGACACGCTCGGTCTTGTGATGACCGATGAGGACAGCTGGCTGCGCCATCCTTTGTCTTATTTGATGGAGGCGGCAGACGACATTTGCTATGCGCTTTTGGATTTGGAGGATGCCGTTGAGCTTGGGCTTTTGGGCATTGATGAATTTGCTCAGATTGTACAGCCCGTCGTCAGCCACAGCTTCACCAATCTGAACGACAGCCAAAGATTGGGTGCACTGCGCGGTGTGGCGATTGGCAAAATCGCCGAAGATGTCGCCAAAAGCTTTATGCACCACCATGATGAGCTGCTTATGGGGCAGTTTACGCGCGATTTGTTGGAGGCGGCTACTGATGAGACACAAGCGGTGATTTTTAATGCCAAACAACTGGCACGCACCAGAATTTTTCATCACGAAACCAAGCTTGCCAGTGAGATTGCAACCTTCAATCGCATGGCGGTATTGCTGGATATGCTCATTCCTGCCGTCTATGAGCTGCACCATGCGCAGACGGTCAATTACAAGCACGCTTTGGCACTTAAGTTGTTGGATAAGGACGGCTTTGTGCCAACCGAGCTGTATCAAGATTATATGCGCGTGCTTGATTTTATTGGTGGGCTGACCGACAATTCATTGGCGCGTCTTGTGGTGGAGCTGACAGGATTTGATGCGGGCAAATGATGTTTTAAAAATGATGTTTAAAAGCCGTTCTTAATCGTTATTTTGCAACAAAAAATTTGTTAATTGCTGTTTTGCCCCTTCGGTGGCAAACGATTCTGGGTGATATTGCACGCCTTCTATGGGATAAGTTTTATGACGAATACCCATAATTTGAGCCCCATTTTTGGCTAATTTTTGCACGTCTTTGTCATCGCCATCACCCACCACACTTGTAATCTCTAGGCACTCTGGCAAGCTGTCATAATCCACCATAAGCGAATGATAGCGCATGATTTCAATGCCTTGTGGCAATCCTTGATACACGCCTTTGCCATCGTGAATGATGGGTGATGTTTTGCCGTGCATGGGCACATCTGCGCGCACCACTTTGCCACCAAAAAAATGAGCAATGCCCTGCATACCAAGGCACACACCAAGCACAGGCGTGGTTTTGCCAAGCTCAGTGATGACCTGCCCACATACCCCAAAATAATTCACATCATCAGGTGAACCTGGTCCTGGTGAGATGATGATGCGGTCAGGATTCATGGCTTTGACGTCATCCAAAGTAATTTCATTATTGCGTTTGACAATCACTTCAAAGGGCGTGCCTGTATCCGACAAAATCTCACCAATATACTGATACAGATTAAAGGTAAAACTGTCGTAGTTGTCAATGATAAGTACGTTCATTTTTCTCAACTTTATAATTATTCATAAAATGGATTAAGTAGCTTAACAGGCGTATCCACAAAATGCTTTACGTTGCGAGTGACCAATGTCAAATCATAAGTCAAAGCGGTTGCACCGATTTGTTTGTCCACCGCGTTTTGTGGATTTTTACCCATTAATTCTGCCCAACTTTCGGCACATTCTTGATTAAAGTCCAAAATATTGACCAAATTGTTATCTAAAAACCGATAAATCCACGCTTCATAATGTTTGGCTTGGGCAATATCCTTGCGATTATACAGCTTATGCACGCCTGCCAACAATTCACCTTGGGTGATTGTGCTGATAAAATAAACCGACTGTGTGTGATAAAGTTCATCAAAAAACGCAACAACGCCTTGATTGGGCTCACGTTTTTTAAGCTCACTAATGACATTGGTGTCTAGCAGATACAGCATGGATTACCTTTTATTCTTATCACCAAACACCAAATCATCAACATCAATTTGTCTGCCCTCATGGCGACGCTCAAACAAATCGTCATGCCCCTCTATGATTGGCATGGCTAACAAATCTTTGGCAAAATTTGAGCGATTGGCAATCGCCTGTTCTATGTTTGGGATTTTTTGCTGTTTTTCAGTTAGCTGAATCGGTAATGATTTGGTCTTTTTGGCGGTAAAATTTTTGAGATTGATTGGAAAAGCCACCCAAAAATCCAACAAATCAGCATGATACTCTTCCACACTCATCCCATTTTGCTTAGCAAGCACGGATAATTGCTCTAAGGTGTCTTTGGAGATGTGATTTAAATTGGCTTGTATCATAGCATTTCTCCTATTTTTTGCTTATTGTAACAAAAAATCTTAACCCACAAAACTTTCAAGCACCACCTTCATCGCCGACAATTTACGCACGATTTCTTCATATTCATCGTCCGCATTGCTGTCAATCACATTGCCACCACAAGTCTGGGCATACGCCACCTCACCATTCACAAACAGCGAACGAATCGGAATGGCAAAAATACAGTCGCCATTAAACGCAAACTGCCCCACCGCACCGCCATACGCACCACGTCCGACAGGCTCAAGCTGACTTATGATTTTTATCGCCTCAATCTTTGGGGCACCTGACAGCGTGCCTGCTGGAAAATTGCTCGCCAAGGCACTGAACATATCGTGTTTGGGGTGCAAAATCCCCACAATCTCGCTTGAGATGTGCTGAACGTGCGAAAAGCGTTTGATGTCCATCAAATTACGCACTTTCACCGTGCCAAACTGTGCCACACGCCCAATGTCATTGCGATGCAAATCCACCAGCATATTATGCTCGGCGATTTCTTTGGGGTCGTTGAGCAGTTTGCGTGCCAGCTGTCTATCTTCTGTCACATCTTTGCCACGCTTGGTTGTGCCTGCCAAAGGATAAGTTTCCATCTCGCCATTTCTTAAGCGAAACAACAGCTCAGGGGAGGCACCGATGATTGCCTGCTTGCCAAATTTCATAAAATACATGTGTGGGGAGGGGTTAACTTCTCGCAGTTTTTCATAAATCGGCATTTTATCGCCAATGATTTGATAATGCGACTGAAAGCCCACTTCACATTGAAAAATCAAGCCTGCCTTGATGTCTTCTTTGACTTTGGCGACGGTTTTGGCGTGCTCATCTTTGGTCATGCCATCGCCAAGATAGCTTACCTTGGGCGACTGATAAGCCCGTAACGCTTTGTTTAATAAGCCAATAATTTTGTCCATGCGGTTGTGATTATAATAAAAATAAAAAATCTCGCCAGTCATTTTGTCAAGACTTAAACCATCCAAATACAGCCCAAATTTAAACGGCTCAAAATGTTCGCTTGCCTTGACATTTAAGCTTGGCTCAAAAAAATTGACACAATCAAAACCCATAAAGCCCACAAGACCGCCTGTGTGATTCCTTGCGATGATGTGCTGTGGGGTGATTTTTTGTAGCAGATGATAGGGATTTTGGCACGAATAATCGGTTGTTTTGCCGTTTTGTTGAATGCTCAAGGTGTGGCGGTCTTTGGCAAACACAATGGCATCTGGATCAAAGCCGATGATGTGATGGCGTGAGATGTGGCTTTCTTCGCCCAATGATTCAAACAAAAAACAAGTGTCGTATGCTTGCTCAATGCGTTTAAATAATTCAAAAAAATCAATATCTTGAGCGATTTTAATCAGGTTGGGTTTGCTTGGAATGTCAAACATCGGTGGCATTGTGGTCGTCATAATATCAGCTTAATTGGGTTGTTTTTGGTAAGGCTTGTTTCAGTGTTCTAGTATGTTGATACATTATAAAAAACTTTGAACAATTTTGCAAATTTTTAATGCACATTGTTGTCAAGATTATCCAAAACTTCGCCCAAATTTGGCAATAAATTTGCCACATCATTGACCTGATACGCCTTGGCACCACGCGACACGGTGGCAATGCCCACACACAGTCGCTCGGCGATTTCGCGTTGCGGTAAACCTTGTTGCAGCAAGGCAAAAATCTGCAAGCGTTTGGCAATCTCCGCTTGTTCTTTGTCCGTCAAAATGGCGTCAAACAGCCGCGCCAAAAAACGCTCATCGGCATGACTGCTGATAAGCTGTATCAAAGCACGCAAATCTTGCACATCGTTGTTTGCACTCATATCCAGTCCACTCTCACCCAATCTGCCTTAAAATTCAATCATTTGTTTTCACATTCTAGTATGGTGATACATTGTAACAAAATCATGCCGCTCAAGCAATTTGTTTTATAAACTGCAAACAGTTATTAGGTCATTCATCACAAGATTTGTGCAGAATCGCCACAATCATTTTGGTTTTGGGGGAAAATTTGCTATAATCAATCATTTTTAAATCCAAGCGGTAGCGGATAAATGTTCACTCGTAGCGAACATCACTGCCAACGCCCATATTAGGAGCAAGCTCAATGGTAGCAATCACTTTACCCAATGGCGACATCAAAGAATTTGACGGCGAAACCACCGTCATGCAAATCGCCCAATCCATCGGTGCAGGTCTTGCCAAAGCGACCGTGGCAGGCCGCGTCAATGGCAAACTGGTTGATGCGTGCGACCCCATCACCACCGACGCCAGCGTTCAAATCATCACCCCAAAAGACCCTGAGGGCGTGGAAATCATCCGCCACTCGTGTGCTCACTTACTTGGACACGCCGTCAAACAGCTGTTCCCCGAGGTCAAAATGGTCATCGGTCCTGTCATTGAAGACGGCTTTTATTATGACATCTATAGCGAACGCCCCTTTAGCCTTGATGACATGGCAAAAATTGAAGCACGCATGGAAGAGCTTATCAACCAAGACTATGACGTCATCAAAAAAATGACGCCACGCGATGAAGTCATTGAAATCTTCAAAAAACGTGGCGAAGATTACAAGTTACGCTTGATTGACGATATGCCTGACGAAACGGCAATGGGTCTGTATTATCATCAAGAATACATTGATATGTGCCGTGGTCCACACGTGCCAAATACACGCTTTTTAAAGGCGTTTAAACTCACCAAAATGAGCGGTGCCTACTGGCGAGGGGACGCCAAAAACGAACAATTACAGCGAATTTATGGCACAGCGTGGGCGGACAAAAAAGAGCTGAAAGCCTACATCACACGCATTGAAGAAGCCGAAAAACGCGACCACCGCAAAATCGGCAAGGCACTTGATTTGTTTCATTTACAAGAAGAAGCCCCTGGTATGGTGTTTTGGCACCCCAATGGCTGGACGGTGTGGCAAGTGCTTGAGCAATATATGCGTAAAGTACAAAAAGACAACGGCTATCTTGAAATCAAAACCCCGCAAGTGGTGGACAGAAGCCTGTGGGAAAAGTCAGGGCATTGGGAAAACTATGGCGACATGATGTTCACCACATCGTCAGAAAAACGCGACTACGCCATTAAGCCCATGAACTGCCCCTGTCATGTGCAGGTGTTCAATCAAGGCTTGAAGTCTTATCGTGATTTGCCCTTACGTTTGGCGGAGTTTGGTTCGTGTCATCGCAATGAGCCGTCTGGTGCCTTGCATGGTATCATGCGTGTGCGTGGCTTTACCCAAGATGATGCCCATATTTTTTGTACCAATGCTCAAATCAAGCAAGAAGCCCAAGATTTTATCAAACTTACCCTTGATGTGTACAAAGACTTTGGCTTTGATGAGGTGCAAATGAAGCTGTCCACTCGCCCAGAAAAGCGTGTGGGGGCAGATAAATTGTGGGATTTGGCAGAAAAAGATTTGGCGGACGCTCTTGACAATGCAGGGCTTGACTGGGAGTTACAACCTGGCGAAGGGGCGTTTTATGGTCCAAAAATTGAGTTTAGTCTAAAAGACTGCTTGGGTCGTGTGTGGCAATGCGGTACTTTGCAACTGGACTTTAATCTGCCAGAGCGATTGGGGGCAGAATTTATCAACGAGGCAGGCGAACGTGAACGCCCTGTCATGCTCCACCGTGCGATTTTGGGTTCGTTTGAACGCTTTATCGGCATTTTGATTGAAAACTACGCAGGTTGGTTCCCTGCATGGCTTGCCCCCACGCAAATTGTGGTGATGAACATTACCGACAAGCAAGCTGATAGCGTGGATGACGTGGTCGCCAAACTAAACGCCAAAGGCTATCGTGCGACAAGCGATTTGCGTAACGAAAAAATCGGCTTTAAAATCCGTGAACGCACGCTTGAACGCATTCCCTTTATGCTGGTTTTGGGCGATAAAGAAGTGGAATCTGGCACGGTCAATGTCCGCACCCGTGAAGGCGAAAATTTAGGAAGCATGACACTTTCCGACTTTGTGGCGGTATTGCAAGGGGCGATTGACAAAAAAGGTCGGGTTCAGGCGAAAGCGGAGTAGTAAAAAACAAGCTCCAAACTTTGAACCACGCCCCAAAGGTTGTCTAACTTTTGGGGCGTGGTTCAATCACGGTATGGCAGTCTATCTTACTCCACAAGGTACGCAAATGACACCCAAAATATCATTGGGTGCAGGGATTTTGTCAGACATCAAATCACAAGCCAAGCTATCAGCCACACTATTAAAAACAGCCAATTAAGGATTGACTTATGCAAAAACTCACCCTAATAATGCTTGTGTTGTTTTTGTTTGGTTGTACGACCACAACCAAACAACCCGCCAAATCAATCACTTATACTGTATTGGAAACCACACCAAATGAGCTTATGGGCAATGACTATAAGCTCCCCAGTCATATTCGCACTTTACCCATTCCACTTTTTACTTGGTATCCACAAGGCTCAACCATTCATACTTTGGACGGCATAATAGGTGTTACAGGGCGGTTTGTGTGGCTTGATGATTGTCTTTTATTTAATGTGGACAACACAGCAGAATTGATAACGCCCATTTTTTGGGTAAATACCATTAAGGATTATCAACTTTACGGCAATCAAGGGTCTTTAACCCTACACAATGACCAAGTTGTTTATCTAAATCATCAATATCATATTGAATCACCGATAGACTCCAAACAAAATCTCCGCACAGAACAGATAGTTCAATATGGTCAAAATAAGTGCCTGATGGACAATGTGATTTATTTGGGTTTAAAAGTGGTGGATTAAGAACCTGTATTCACAACATTACGCTTGAATTAAAACCAACTGCAACACCTTTTGATAATAAACCTCTTAAGACGTTCGCCAATCTAAACATTTTCTAGCTCTGTGTGAGTATATTTCAGTAGTCATAAGGCAAAAGAAGCCAAAAATCAGAAACAAACACAAGTGCGTGAAATTAAACCATGCTTTGGTGCTAAAAAGCAGGCTATGAAGTTAAACGACGCAAGATTGTTGAGTTTGTTGAAGCCAAAAACAAACCGCACCTTTAAGGCACGGTTTGTTATGAGTTTTTGTCGGTGGCTACCAATCAAGGCTTGTCTTTTAAAAACACCTTTTTATAAATCTCTTGATAAGCCGTATAGTTAAACGCATCAGACACAGATTCTTCACTATCCAGCTTGTCTTTTAAATCCTTATCAAGCAGATGATAATTTGTATCATCATCGCTGTCCGCTTCATTCGCTTGCCATGTTTTGTAATGGCGTGTGTAATCCACTTCGGCGATTTGCCCCAAAATCTCAAAGGCTTTTTGTTGGTCTTGATAGAGTTCACCCCAATTGGCTATCACATAATCACCATACAAGCGTTCAAATTTTTTGGCAAGTGATTGATTGGATGACAAGATTTCTTGTGCTTTTTTATCGTCAATATATTGCTTGTAGCCATTCATCGTACGATAGACGGCATAACTTTGGACATCAAGCTCGCTTGGATACCAATCGTAATCATAATAATCCTGCTTCATGATTTCATCTTTGTTGGTGCTATCAGCAAACAACTGCCCCAGCGTCTTGGCGGTGTCATAGAGATTTTGAACATCCTCAGCATCGCCGTCAAAATAACCATCCGTCAGCACATAAAGCTGATACACCTGTGCAAAGGCGTCGGCGGTTGGCAAGGTTTTGTATGCCTCTTGGATAAATTTGTCTTTGTCTTCTTCGGCTTTATAATAAGATTCATAATCGCGTTTTTTGACCGATTTTACCAGCTCTTTCATATCCACCGCTTTGGCAAATAGCGTGGTGTCCGCTTTGGCTTTGCCATAGTCAGACAGGTTTACGCTGGTATTGACACGCACCGTGGTGTCATTGTCATTAAACAGCGGTGAATTCATCTCAATGCCAATCAGTCGCCCTTGTCTATCAAGCAGATACTCGGCGTGATTGGTGCCTACTACGATATCGGTGGTTTGGTCGTTTTTGATTTGAGTTAATAACGCAGCAAACTCATCAGGGTGCGTGTCAATAATCTTATCAAACTCATCCACACTCAAAAGCTGATTGGTGCGATAGTCATCAAAGGCAGTAAAGGCGTCCAGCGTATCTGCACTTTCATCTTCAGTCTCACTATAACCAGAACAGCCACAGCTGACAACGCTTTCATCATCAACACTGTCATCATCAACATTGGCTTCGGCTTCATAAGCTTCGATTACATAAGCTTCGGCTGGTTGACTGGCATCCAAATTAGAATTTATGGCGTTATGGATTTTATTGGCGGAGATTTCCGCATAGCTCATACGCTCAACATCGGTCTCTGCACTTTCATCTTGCTCATCCTTTTGCTCATCCTTATCGCCGTAGGCATTTGCCACATCGTCAAAGATTTGCTCAAACTTAGCTTTGATGGTGTATTTATCTACCATGCTTGGTGCTACAGCAGACAATAACAGATGAGCCAAATTGAGCGATTTTTCATCCAGCGATTGCAGATAATCGGCGGTGAGATAGTCATATAGATTGATTTTAGCGACGGTGGTTGCCGTATCGCTGTCGCGTTTGATACGCATGGCGACGCCATTTTGACGATCGGCATCAGTCAGTGGCAGCACGCTAAACTCGCTTGGCTCGGCAGTGCCAATATCCAGACTGGCATAAGTTTTGATGAGTGGCAAAATCTGTTTTGGATCATCGCCCATGATAAGCTTGCCGTCAATGACAGCATATCGCCCTATGTATTTTTTGTCAAACATATACTCACCAAACGCTGACATATCCACATAGGCTTTATTATTCACCAAATCCACAGCCATTGGCACAGAGGCTGACGCTTGTGCGTTTACACCTTGATAGCCGATTTGCGGTGTGGCAGTCACCACGCCCTGACGAGCATCCACCGTACCTTCGGTACTAAAATAGGCGTTACTGGCAAACGTGCCAAAAAAGCGGTCACGACCAAAACTATATTCGTGTTTTTGCTCGGCCACATTAAAGACACGTTCTTTTTGGGTGGGCGTGATGGCGTTTAAATCAAAAAAAGCATTCAAAGCGTGCTGCTTGTCCTTCCAAGTTTTCTTACTGATAGCAAGCGTGCTTTTTTGGCTAAAATTAAAGCTATCGCCTGCCAACAAATGCTGATTGGCTTGGTACAGCTGTTTTTGCAAATCGCTGGGCGTTGCGGTTTTTGCGGTTGTACCGACACTTTGGCACGCTGACAACGACAAGACACCGACAAGTGCGACGGCGATTGACAAAAGCTTTGGGCGAAATGGCTTCATAAAATACCTCATAAAAAATGAATTAAGTTTATGTAATATACACCTAAAAATTAGAATATACAAATGGTATTTATAAGTAAAAATAAGTTTAAATTTTTCTTAATAATGGATAAAAAAATCGTGCTTTTGATATCTACTTAGTTAAAGTATTTTTTAAAAAAGTGTTATAATAATTTTAACCCATTTTAGATTAAGGATATCTTATGAAAGCATTAAAAGTAGTAACTATGTGTGCTTTACTTGCCATGAGCACTCAAAGTTTTGCTGAAACCGTGCCAATTAAATTTGCCAAAGGCAGTTATTGCGGTAGTTTTTCTGGTAACTTTAAAGGCAAAGCGTTTACCATGCAACTTGGTGATAACCAAACATTAGAAATTACAGGATTGTATCTTATCAATCCAACCGTAAAAGACTCCAAAGGTAGAACATTAAGAATTGCTGGCTGGGAAGGTGAGGATGTGGTTTATTACACCACAACAACGGCAGGAAAACATACAATCACTTTAAGTCCCGAGGATGGCGGTAATTACTATGCTGATGTGCAATTTTGTGCTTATTAATTAAGAGGATGTTATGAAAAAATTTGTAATTGCAATGACCGCCATGCTGGCATTGACAGTATCTGCCCATGCTGAGACTTGTTTGGTGGCTGATCCGTCAGGAACACCCCTGAAATACCGACAAGCCCCTTATGGTAAGGTTTTGGGAACATTAAAGAACGGCACTTATGTTTATATTACCGATTGGCAATATGATAAAAATGGCAAACCTTGGGTAAGGGTGTTTAGGCATTCTGATGATAAATATTTGGGCTGGGTGTATTACAATTATTTAAGCTGTGGTGAATAATATTCTATCCACAGCATACTCAAGTTCGACAGACACTCTATGTAAAAAGTAAAAATGGCACATTTGTGCCATTTTTTAAGATTACTTGTTTTAGAATTATTTGCCAAGCAAAAATCAATAACGCGTGATGAGTGCAATCGGCTCTTTGTCGTCCATTTGCTCGGGTGGTAAAAATACCACCTCACCGCCATGATTAACAGCCAGCTCAATAATTTCCGCCACCGCATCATCGGTCACGCCTTCTGCCGCTGGGTCATCAGAGACAAGCAGCGTGGCATTTTGCTCATCAATGGTGGCAGGCACCATGTGCCCTTGACGAACCAATAATTTTACAAAATTACCCTCAAGTGCCGAACGGTAAATCTGCTGCAAATCGGTGCGCACCATTTTTTCGTTGCGCGCCTTACCCAAATCGCCAAGTGCTTCCTCATAGCGTTTGTTTCGTTGCTCATCAACAATCGCTTGCACGCCTTCAATGATGTGGCTTGGATTGTCATCTTGCAGCTTGGATAAATTATCCACTTTGCCGATAATCACCGAAGGATTGTCGCACATTTGCTCAAAAAAGCCCATCGTACGGCTGTCGCCCACCAAAATCACAGGCAATGGGTTTTGATTGACAAACTGCTGTAAGCTTTTGTCCACGCGATTCATAAACTCTTTTAGATAGCTGTCATCATCCGATGAGCCTGTTTTGTCCGCCTTTGAACCGCTTGGCAAGGTGGTGTTTTTGATGGGGAATGTCAATTCGCTCATTTGCTTTTGGCGCTCACTTTGTCCCCCAATCTCTTTGACCAAGCGGTCATTGATACCCTCCAACAGACGTGCATTTTCACTGGTGATGACAAGCACATAATAGCCCACGGATGAACCAATCTCTCTCATCAAATCACGCGTTGCAAATTTTGAGCCGATGACCACACGCTCTTTGGCATCAAATGGCAAACGCAACAGCTTGACATCCTCTGTCGTGGCAAAAATCGCCAATGTATCCAAATTATAGTTGTGATCAAACTCATCAAATTGGCTTTCAATGTTGCTCAAAATCGCATCGGCGGTGCGTTTGTCGTATTCGTTTTCTAGGCGATTTTTGGCTTCGGTCAGCTGATTTTTTAGAGCAATCGGATCTTGCTCATTGTCTGGGTGCGTGCGGTGCGTTTTGACAAAGATGCTCACTGCAGGGTCAGCTTGTACGGCACGCAAATTTTTTAACATCGCTTTCATAATCACTCCTTTTGCTTTAGATGAATTGCATAGATTTTTAATTTACAATCAATTTAACTTAAAAATCATCAACTTAAAGCCGATACTAAATTAAACCGATACAGTGATGATACTAAATTTTTGGTAAATGTCTGTCATGGTTGTGCTATGAAAATGTAGCCAGCTGTTATCAAGCGTTATGATACAAGTACAAATGTTATGATTGTGATGGGTTTGATTATAATTATGAAACGCGCGATGATTGAGATTGACAGTTTTGAGCCATGGATGGTTTGGATTGGTTAATTTTTTTGTTAAATTCAGATGAATTTATTGTAAATTATGCTAAACTATGAGGCTTTAATAAACATTTAAGGATAAACATTTAAGGGAATATTGTATGAAACTTAAATCTTTTGTAGCGGCTGTGCTTGTGGGCGCAATTGGATTGCCCTTGACTGCCCATGCAGGCACGATATTTTCCTGCACCCTTCAAAACGGCAAAAAAGTCAGCATTAGCGGTGATGATGTTGGAGAGCTGACTTACAGATATGGCAAAAATTTAAGCCGCCCAGAGCTTAGCTTTTCGGTGTCTGTCTTTGACAGCTATCACAGTTTTAGCAATCATGTTGGCGATGCAGACATCAGCGCCTTGGGGTTGCCCCGCGGCAACTATTTGTATGTGGTGGGTCATGGCTATAGTGAAGACGGCGAAGAATTTGGCTATTTGAGCGCCTATCAAAACAACCGTCAAATCGCTGACCATACCTGCAAAGGCGACATCACTGAAGATTTGCACACAGTCTTTGGTGCAGCGCAAGACGGCAGTCATTTGCCATTATTTTGATAACAAGCAGCTTGGGCTTAGTTGTTAATAAACCGCCCTGCTGTGTGACACAAGCATTTTATTTTTAACGTTCTAAAATCTTAAACACCCTAAATTTAAACACCCTAAACAAGAGGAATTGACATGAACATCAAATCACTTTTGACTGCAGCAGGCATGACCTTGGCGATGACACTATCCACATCGGCATTTGCTCAGACTTGCAAAGTCACCGACCCCACAGGCACACCACTAAACGCGCGCGCCACACCAAATGGAAAAATCATCGGCAAAGTCAAAAACGGCACGGTTGTTTATGTGTCTGAATACGATTATGACAGCAAAGGTCGTCCATGGGCACAGATTTTTAATGCCAAAAACGACAAATACATCGGCTGGGTATTCCGTGAATTCATCAGTTGCTATTGATTGCATTTGCCAACAATAAAAAGACAAACTGTATCAGCTTGTCTTTTTATTTACCAAAACCAGCTTGTAACTTGCTACAAATTCAAGTAAAATAGAGTTTTTATTTTTATGGAGTATTACCCATTAAACCGTCAAACCGTTTAAATATTAATGAAGACATTCGCGCCAAAGAAGTCCGCTTGGTACAAGCCGATGGCGAACAAGCTGGCGTGGTTGACATTAAAACAGCTTTGGCTGCAGCTCGTGAAGCCAATTTAGATTTAGTCGAGATTGTTGCAGATGCCAATCCACCTGTTGCCAAAATCATGGACTACAAGCGCTTTTTGTACGAACAAAAACAAAAGGCTAAAGAAGCTAAAAAGAATCAAAAGCAGACACAGGTCAAAGAGATTAAACTACGCCCTGGCACTGAAGAAGCGGATTATCAAGTCAAACTAAGAAAAATCGTTGAATTTTTGGAAGACAAAGACAAAGTTAAAGTATCCATTCGTTTTCGCGGTCGCGAGATGGCGCACCAAGACATCGGACTCAAACAGCTTGAGCGCATCATTGAAGACACCACCGATGTGGCAAGCGTTGAACAAGCGCCCAAGCTTGAAGGACGTCAAATCGGTATGCTGCTTGGTCCTGCCAAGAAAAAATAAGCATGTTAGACAAACGCCCAATTGATGCCAATTGGGCTTTTTTGCATTTGCTATTTTGTATTTGTGTGCAGTTAGAGCCTAACCGCCTGTCCTGTGAGCCCATCGCGAATGCAGCTTGGTTTCACAAAGCCCAAAGTATCGCCCAACAAATAACAAATTTGGTCGCCAAAATACGCATACGCCTCATCAAAGCTTTTTGCAGGTGGATTGTCCGACAGATTGCAACTGGTGGACACCAAAAACCCATAAGGGTTGCCCATACCATCTGACGCCAAATGCGTGCACAGCGCCGCAATTTTGGCATGACCAATCTTGCGCACTGCCACGCTGTTTTTGTCGCCTGTAATCCAAACTGGAATGGGTGCACCAAGAGCATCGGATGTCGGCAAAATCCACGTCGTTGCTTGTTTTTTTGCTTGGTCGCTGCTGTGCCAATTATCCAAAATTTGCTTATGATGAGCGCATGGCAAAGATTGCAACAGCTCTTGAACATAACTATCATCAGCCGTCAGCACAATCAAGCCTTTGTGCATTGGGCGGTTTTTGAGCACAAGCAAAGATTGCACCGCTTGCTCATCAAAAGCATTGCAACCAAGCCCCCAAACCGATTCGGTGGGATAAGCCAAAAGCTTGCCCTGCTGTAGCCACCGTGCCGCTTGGCGAACATCTTGGGTGATGTTAAGCTTTGGCATAGCGACCGCCCGTCTGATGAACCAAACCCAACAATTCAAGCTCCATCAGCCCAGCAAGCAGCTGCCCTGTGTCCATTTGACTTTGAATGACCAAACTGTCCAAATCCTGCCCATCATCGCGCATCATGTCATATATCGGCACCAAATGTTCAGGCAGCGCCGTTGGACTTGGTACAGACTCATTCACATCATCTTGGCGGATGGCGCTGTTGGCAGATGGCTTGATGGGTGCGCCTGCAGAAAAAGTCTGCGGCAAAATGGTTGATGAAGACGCGAGCTCTTCTAGTATTTGGCTTGGGTGATATATGAGCGTTGCACCCTCACGAATCAAATGATGACAGCCTTCGCTGTTTGGATTGTCAATCTGCCCAGGAATGACAAAAACCTGTTTGCCCTGCTCAGCGGTCAATCTGGCGGTAATCAATGAGCCACTTTCAGTAGCCGCCTCGGTAATTACCGTGGCTTGCGACAGCCCTGCCACCAAGCGATTTCGGCGCGGAAAGGTGTGCTTGCTGGCTTGCGTATTTGGCAGCAGTTCACTCACCAGACAGCCGCCACCCTCAACGATTTGCTCAAACAAACCACGGTGAAATTTGGGATAAACCACATCAATGCCTGTGCCCATCACCCCAACTGTCGCCCGTCCACCGCCGTGCGCAAGCGCGCCTTTGTGCGCAGTGCCATCCACCCCATCAGCCAAGCCACTTGTGACCACAAATCCTGACTGCACCAAATAGCCCGCCAAATCAAAGGTGATTTTTTTGGCATAGTCGGTAGGCTGTCTTGTGCCGACAATGGCAATTTGCTCACGGTTCAAAAGCGTCACATCGCCCCGATAAAACAGTAGGGGCGGTGGATCAAACAAATGATTTAAAAGCTTGGGATAGGCATCGTCATCGCGATAGACAATACCATAAAGATTGGCATCTGTTTGCTTTTGCACAGCATTTAAAAATGCCGATACAGACGGCTTGTCCAAAAGCCGTGCAATATGCCCTTTGTGAATGCCAAGCTTGTGCCATGCATCCACATCAGATGACAAAGATGCCTTTGGCGAACCAAAAGCATCTGTCAATTTGTAATAAGCACTCAAAGACGCGTTGACAACATACCACAAGGTCAGGGCGCTTTGATTGTCATCATTCATCATTTGTTGTACAAATGATTAAAATTCTTGAGGTGGCAAAAGCTGATCGCCAATAGACAATGGTAACTCTGCACTCAACACATAAGCATAACTGATGTTATTAAAGCTTTTGAAAATCATAAGCTGTCCTGCCAACTCCGAAGGCAAACGCACAGGATTGCTGTTGTCATGGACATCGCGCACCAAAGCGCCTTTTTTGTACACATCCAACACTTGTCCAGGTCGCGCGCCATCGTTAGCGCCCAAATTGATGGCAACTACGCTGTCTTTGGCAGCAGAACCGATGCTGCCCATCACGCGGATAATCAAGCCACCGCGCGTCACCTCGGCAGGTGCAGGATAGAAGATGTTTGGAATGGGTGCATCCACCTCAATAAACACACGGTCGCCCTCGCGGATTTCAGAGCCGTAGTTTTCTTTGACTTCCAAGCTAGAAACACCGTTGGCAGCCACAGCCGTTACAACCGCAGACGCCACTTGCGTGACCTCAAGTCCTGAATGCAAGCCAGTTTTTTCGTCCACATAAGGCTCACCCTTGCGATAAATACCATAGCGCTGACCTACAATGAGTGGTGCACCTTTGGCATAAATTTTATCGCCTGTGGCGGTGATTAGGTTACCAGTTTTGGAGGCTAGAATATAAGGCGTCGCCTCAAAGTCTTGTGGCATGACAATGACCGAACGATCAAGCCATTGGCGGATACTAGCAAGCGGAATGGCGGCAATGTGCGCCTCTGAAGGGATTGAAACCGTTGTCGGTGCTGCGTTCATTTGTTTTTCTACACCAGCACAGCCCTCGCCAGTATCCACACCAACCAAGGTTTTGCCTTGAATAATGCACAAAATCAATATGTCATTTGGATAAATCAAATTGGGATTTTTGATTTGTTTGTTGGTCGCCCAAATCTCGCGCCAGCGCGTTGGCGCTTCTAGGTATTTGCCTGATATGTCCCAAAGCGTGTCACCTTTTTTGACAACATAGCGATTTGGCGCGTCTGCCTTAATCGTTGGCGGGGGATTATTGGCAGTTGCAATGCTTGAAAACAATAAACCTGCAATGGCAGCACTTAAAATACGCTTCATCTTTACAATCCTTAAAATAATCAATACAGATTTTTGCTTAGCATACCATAAAATGTTAAAAAGGTTAATAATTTATTGCTATTTGGTGCAATATTCCGATAAATCCTACTTTTTATAAGACTGTATGCATTTTTTGCTTATTGTCTTTGACAAAATACCCTCACAGCTTGCCCATCGGTGGCTAAACCACTCTTACCACCACATCGCTAAGCCCATCAATGCGTGCGAAGAGCTCATCGCCTTTGACGGTTGCGCCCACGCCTGCAGGGGTGCCTGTAAAAATCACATCGCCTGCGCGCAACGTAAACACAGAAGACAGCTGCGCAATCACCTCTTGCACGCGCCAAATCATCTGACCGACATTGCCTGTTTGTTTTGGTGTGCCATTGACCATCAAGCAAATCTCTGACCTAGACACATCCACCTCATCTTTGGGGTGAATCTGTCCAATCACCGCCGCCCCATCAAACGCTTTGCCAATCTCCCAAGGCTTTGCGCCTTTTTTCATTTGCGCTTGTAGGTCGCGGCGCGTCATATCAAGCCCCACAGCATAGCCATAGATGTACTCATCTGCTTGTTCTGCGCTGATGTTTGTGCCTTGCTTGCCGATGAGCACCACCAATTCCACCTCATAATCCAGCTGCTGTGTTGCCAAAGGATAAGGCAACTCAACAGGCGTACCTGCTGGCGCACTGATGATTGCCTCCTTGTCATTGGGCTTACAAAAGAAAAATGGCGCCTCGCGCTCAGGATTGGCGCCCATTTCACGCGCATGATCGGCATAGTTACGACCCACACAATACACACGGCGCACACCATAGACTTGCTCACAGTCTTTGATGGCAAGACTTGCAGTCAAGATGGGTGAAAAAACAAAATTCATCATAATTCTCCTAAAGCAAAGTAACCATACAGTCTGCCACACCCATCGGACAATCCATTCACATCTACAAAACTTATGCTTTATTGGCTTGTGCCCTAAATTAAATAAAGAAAAGCTTGGCGTTCATGTGCTTTGGCGCGCATTCAAGCACAAAAAGACATGAACGCTAAAAGACATGGATGTTAAAAGGCGGTTGTGCTAAAATAGACAAAACGCTTGTGTTGATTTGGCAAACTACTGGCGGTTGCACCAACATCGCTTGTGTATTTGCTTATATTAATCCTATTAACAAAGCTTTTGATGGCAGTTGTCAATAATAAAAATCAGACAAAAGTCAGCTTTTTTGTTTTGTCAAAAGCACATTGAGCTTAATGCTCAAACTTTGTACAGCGCGTAAACTGCCAAGACGCTCTATACTATCATTTTTTAAACAGATTGCCCAGTTGCAATTTGCCAAACAACATTTTGAGCGTATTTTTATTTTGTCATCATTACATTTGCCACACCACAAAGGTCTATCATGCCACAACCGATTTCTACCGCCAATTTTTATACCGTCAATCACAGTCATCACCCCGTCAAGACCATCGGTATTTTGGGGGGAGGACAGCTTGGACTTATGTTGGCAGAGGCAGCCTTGCCGCTTGGCATTCGCTGTGTGTTTTTGGAGGATGCGCCCAACTGCCCTGCGCGCCTGTTGGGCAAGGTGTACAGCAGTGAGCAGTTTCACGATTTTGCTGCTGCGTGTGATGTTTATACCTTGGAATTTGAAAATACGCCTTTGGATTTGGCAAAGTTTTTGGAGCAAGGCGCCGCGTTGTATCCGCCGTCACAGGCGCTGTTTGTTGCCCAAGACCGTCTTAATGAAAAGCGACTGTTTAATGCGCTGGATATCCAAACCGTTCCTTTTATGGCAGTCAGCAGCCATGATGAGCTACAACACGCCTGCGATCGGCTTGGTTTACCGCTTGTGCTCAAAACAACGCGCGGCGGCTATGATGGCAAGGGTCAGTTTGTCATCAAAACTTACGAACACATCGCACAAGCTTGGCAAGCGCTCGGTGCAGCCACAGACAGCGCGCCTTTGATTGCCGAGGGCTTCATTGATTTTGAACGCGAAGTCTCCATCATCGCTGTGCGCGCCAAGACAGGTGAGATTTGCTATTATCCGCTTGTGCAAAACGAACACGTTGGCGGTATTTTGGCAAAAACCACCGCCCCTGCGCCCAACGCCGAACACCTAAATCCACAAGCGCAAGCCAGCATCAAAAAACTGCTTGAACATTTAGATTATGTGGGTGTCTTGACTTTGGAGCTGTTTGTTACCAAAGATGGTTTGATTGCCAATGAAATTGCGCCGCGCGTGCACAACTCTGGGCATTACAGCATTGAGGGCGCGGTATGCAGTCAGTTTGAAAATCATATGCGCGCCGTGGCAGGGCTGCCGCTTGGTGATACCAGTACGGTACACCCTGCCATCATGCTCAATGTCATTGGCAAATACCCCCAATTGTCCGATGTCTTGGCGATTGAGGGCGCGCATTATCACGGCTACGACAAACAAGAACGCGAAGGGCGCAAAATTGCCCACATCACCGTCATGCCAACAGATCACAACAAACTTGATGCCAGCGCACATCAGGTGATGGCGCTATTACCAAACCCATTAATCAAGCTCTAAGCTGTCAAAATGATGATTTATGTGGATGCCGACGCCACCCCAAAAATCGCCAAAGAGCTCATCATCAAGACCGCCAATCGCACCAAAGTAACGGCGGTTTTTGTGGCAAATGCTTATATTAAATTACCACCATCGCCTTTTTTAAAATCGGTGGTGGTGGCGCAAGGTTTTGATGAGGCGGACAGCTACATTGTAGATACCGTCAAAGCGGGTGATTTGGTGATTACAGCTGACATCCCTCTTGCCAACGCGGTGCTGGAAAAAAGCGCCAAGGTCTTGACAACACATGGCGAAGAGCTCAACAACCAAAACATCAAGCAAAAGCTAAACAACCGAGATTTTATGGAAACCTTGCGCGGTACAGGCGTGCTTAATCCCCATGAGATGGGTGGGCAAAAACCTTATGACGACAAAGACAAAAAACGCTTTGCCGATGGGTTAAATCGGCTGGTCAAAGCACCGTCAGCACCGCGCTCATCAATGCCTACAAGCTCATAAATGCCTACAAAATGATATATTTGTCCGAAGATGGCGTGCTGTCTGGCGCAAAGCTTTGCTCACTTAATAGCGCCAATTGCGTCTCAATGGTTGTGCACATCATGCCAAGCGGCAAATTATTGTCACTGAGCGCGAAAGGCTGGCTGATTTCATCCACAATCTGATTGAGCGCCATGAACGTATAGCCAATGAACGCCACCACAAACGGCGTCAGCCAACCGATGATGTTGCCCAAACCAAAAGGCAGCATAAAACAATACAAATAAACCGTACGGTGCAACAGCACAAAATAAGAAAACGGCACAGGCGTATTGTATATGCGCTCACAGCCTGCTTGAACGTGCGCCATCTCGCCCACCGTCACATCCATGCTTTGCCACTGCAAGGCATTGATTTTATTGTCTTTTTGCCAATCTGCAAGCAACTTACCCATGTGCTCAGTGAGCAATAAAGCCGTAAAAGGTTTCATGTGAAACATTTGATATTCATCAGGCGACAAGATTCTTTGCAGACTTGCGGCATTGTCCTCATCGCGCAGCTGATGGCGCAAGCTGTGCGCAAATGCGATGACAAGCCGAACAAAGCGCTGTTTTTCATCCAAACTTAAGCCATGACAATTCATCACTTGGCGCGTTACGTTGCGCGTATGCCACACCAAAGCGCCCCACAGCTTACGCCCCTCCCAAAATCTGTCATAAGCAGCGTTGTTACAAAACCCATGAAAAATCGCCAAGGAAATGCCAAACAAAGCAAACACGGTGGGACTAAGCGGAATGGGCTCTTTGGTCAGATGAGTTTGATAATAATAAACAGCAAACGAAAACACAAACAGCCCAATTTGCGGAATGATTAATTGCTTAAAATAAGAGCCCTGCATGATAAACAGAATCTTAATTGAGCTGATTTGACGTCGTATCATGGGATAAAATCACTGGTTGTTGTGCCAAAATATAAGCTTATGTCATTCTTAAGCTTTAAACCGTTTTCGTAGGTTGGCGTTGAGCAAAGCGAAACCCAACGAAAGGTTTAAAACGTTGGGTGTCATTCTTCCACCGAGCTTACAAAAATTCATTTTTTTATAAAAATCAATGAGTTAAATAGAGTTGAGAATGGGGTTAAGCTCATCTTTAAAATCACGCAGACAAGCTGTCAATCAAGTCAAGCAAATATGCGCATCAAAAATTGAGATGAAACAGCGCGTCCACAAAATGAATGACAACCGCAGGTTCGCTGATGATGGTTGCCAGCACCCCAAAAATCGCACCATACAAATGCGCCGAATGGTTGATGTTGTCCGTACCCCGTCTGTCTGCATAAGTGGTATAAGCCACATAAAGCACCGCAAAAACGATGGCAGGAATGGGCAAAATGCCAAAAAAGTACAGCATACTCCAAGGCGCAAACAAGATATAAGCAAAAATCACCGCAGAGACAGCGCCACTTGCGCCAAGCGACAAATAACGGCTGTTGTTTTTGTTTTTAAGAAAGCTTGGAATGATTGCCACCACAATCGCCAACAAATAAAACAAAACAAAGCCAAAATTGCCAAAGCGGTGGATATAAAAATCCTCAATCGCCCGACCAAAGCTATACAGCGTAAACATATTGAACAGCAAATGCATGGAGTCTGCATGAATAAATCCATGCGTGATAAAGCGGTCGTATTGCTTATAGCGCACGATTGAGATGGGATCAAAAATCAATCGCCCCATCAGCAAGCGATTTTGCCATGCCAAAAAACTGACAACAACTGTAATGATAACGATGGCTGTGGTGTGTGAAATCATAAGGATTCTAAGTAAGAAAAATGCTTTGTAGTATAAAACCAATCAAAAAAACTTGCAAGCGTAATTGCCGATTGTCACATTTTTTGGCGCGCCAAACCGTGCTTTATCCGATAAATGACCGCGCCTATCCCAAAGCTTGAATAAACAGATGGTTTTTTCGCGCTTTGCCACAAATTTTGATATAATAAAAAGTTTAACTGGGGCGTGTTGGTATTTTAATTTGAGTGAAAATTTGGCTCGGCTCTAAATCTTTTTGGCGATAAATTTGTTGGATAAGTTTATTAATAGCAACAAAGCTTTTGATGGCAGTCATCAATAACAAAGCGCAAAAAGAACAAAGCACAAAAAAGACAACCGTTGGCTTATTTTTTACCAAAAGCACGTTCAAAGTCCAGTATTTAATATTTTTTAAGCGTGTGAAACATCAACGCACCTTTTATCCAATAGTGTTTTAAGGCGTGTAAGATGTGCTCACACCCCAATGATTTTAATAACGACCAACTCATGACACATTCAACACACGCATCAACACACGCATCAGAGCCGACAGACCTTTTTGGTCAATTTCAACAAACCGCCTACATCACGCGTGCAAAGCAAATGCTCGCAACAGATCATGCCGATGAGCTGTTTGATGTATTTTTGGCGTGTTTGCTCGCCAATCTGAGCGATGCCAAAATCTTAAATTGGTATCAGCAATTTGTGCAAACCACCACGCCATCTGTCAGCACGGTCGCAACCGACGCTGTGGCAACAACAAACACCGCCGAAGTGGGCACCGCTGATTTTTGGCAAAAATCGTTTCACGTGGAACTAAAAAGACGACTGACCAAACAATTCATACTGCCAGAGCACGCCCTTGATGAAATATTGCCAGTGGCTGTTCATCAAGCTTTTGCACTACTTGGGACAAATGGCGCGCAGATTGTACAAACATTGCACGCACAAAAAGCACTCATCAAATCTCGCCTGCCACAATGGTCAAGACAATTACTGTCTGGTGAGGCGTGTGCTTTTTTGGACAATGAAACGCCTTTGGCGAATGAGCCAACCATCGCGCCATCACTTGACAGCCTGATTGACAGCGCCCTGACTGACAGCGCATTGAACGACGCGCAAAATGGCGAGCAAGCAGCGCACAGCGATTTTAAGACCACAAATGCCCAAGACTTAGTCACTCAAGACTCAGCAGACAGCACCGAGGGCGTCTTGATTGCCACACCAAAACCCAAAGGCAATCCTTTGTGGCTTGCGCTGCCCATATTAGCCCTTGCGCTTGGCGGTGGCGCTTGGTGGTATTTTCAACCAAAAAAACAAGACGCCGCACCCACCGCACCGCAAGTAGCGACCCCACAAGTACAAGCCTTGCCGCCTTCTTTGATTCGTTTGACGGTCGGTCAGTCGGGTGAATTGTACGCGTGCCAAGCCGAGCTGGGCACACAAGCGGCATCGCAGCAGCTGTTGCAGTTATTGCAACAAAATTTCACGCAATCGCGCTGCGTGATTGACATCAATCAAGGTGTGAATCAAAACATTCAAGGCTTTGACAAATTGGTCAGTGTCATAGGCGTACTAAAAACAGTCAGCT
This sequence comes from Moraxella sp., assembly GCA_041811915.1. GTDB lineage: Bacteria > Pseudomonadota > Gammaproteobacteria > Pseudomonadales > Moraxellaceae > Moraxella. The sequence continues at coordinate 48,961 of JBGXSA010000061.1, forward strand.
TTGCCAGTCTTGAGCTGCATGGCGATACTTTGTACATCAACGCGCCCAATCTTGATGACGTCACGCGACTGGTGCGCGACATCGGTGCTTTGATGGCAGGCAGCAACATCAAAACCTTGCCCATGCCGCCGCTGCAAGCTGCCACAAGCATAGACGAAAGTCTTGTCAAAGCCAAAAATGCGCTGACTGCGCTGGCGCAAAATGCCACAGATTATGAGATTGCGCGCGCCATGAGTTTGCAGATTTTGGATGTGTCCAATGGTGAGATACCACAAAAAAATCTTGAGGTGCTCAAATTGGCTGCCGAGCGCCTAAAAAACAACCCCAATATGCGCCTAATCATCGTAGCACACAGCGACAGTCTTGACCGCATCGCCACCCAAACCCAAGCCGACGCCATCAAAAATACCTTGGTTGGCATGGGTGTGGCAGACAGTCAGCTTGTCGCGCAGGGCGTGGGTACAGATTTTCCGATTGCGGACAATATGACCGAAATTGGGCGTTTTAAAAACCGCCGCGTGGAATTTTTGGTGTATGACGAGCCAACCATGCAAGCGCTGTCACAACCTGTCATCAGCCAAAACACCGCCACCATGCCAGCACCAACATCAGCGGCACCAAGCGGCACTCAGCCGACTTTTGCGGTACAAGATGGTCAAATCGTTGAAGTGCCAAACGGCGCGCCTGCACCAAGCACGCCAAACACCGCCATACCAAACATCAACACCGCCCCCACACCACCTATAACTGAGCCTGGCTATGTGGCGCCAAACAATACGCCAAGCAGCGCCATGCCAAACAGCATTACACCAAATAATGCTGCGCCAAGCAATTTGCCAAGCCTGTCCTCTGGTGGCAATAGCGATATGGACGAGCTGTCAAAACCGATTTATTCTGATCCTGTGGGCGCGCCTGCCAATGAATTGCGCTGATGGTGGTGGTTTTGACTTTTATCAGAACATGATTGACAATTTACAATCATAAACAACAAAAAGGTGATTTGTGAATTTATTTCAAAACTTACTCATGATTACAGCGCTGATTTTGACATCCAGCTTTTTTTCAATTTCAGAGATTTCTTTGGCAGGTGCCAGACGCATCAAGCTTAAGCTTTTGTCAGAAGCTGGCGATGAGCGCGCCGACAAAATCCTACAACTGCAAGAACATTCCGCCGATTTTTTTGCCACAAGCCAAATCGGACTCAATGCCGTTGCCATTTTGGGTGGTATCGTGGGTGAGGCAGCGCTGCGCCCTTATTTTGCAGACTGGATTGGCTATGTGTATCAAGGCGCGTGGCTACAAAATTTGAGCTTTTTTGCGTCTTTTTTTGTGGTGACCATGCTGTTTATTTTGTTTGCTGATTTGATTCCCAAGCGCATTGCCATGATAAACCCCGAAAAAGCAGCCTTGGCAGTCATCAATCCTGTGCTGTTCATCATAAAAATATGCAAGCCTTTGGCGTGGTTCATCAATGCCATCGCTGATTTGATTTTTCGCATTTTTAAGGTGGACACCACGCGCGAGGAAAGCATTACCTTTGATGATGTGTCCGCGATTGTGGACGCGGGCGCCGAGGCGGGCGTTGTCTTGCAACAAGAGCAGCATTTTATTGAAAATGTGTTTGAGCTTGAAGAGCGCACCGTGCCCTCCTCCATGACTGTGCGCGAGGACATTGTCTATTTTAGTTTGGATGAGGACGAAGCCAGCATTCGCCACAAGATTGCACAATATCCCTATTCTAAATTCATTGTGTGCAACGGCAATATTGACAACATCATCGGCTATGTGGACACCAAAGACATTTTGGTCAGACTGCTTAGCAATCAATCCATGATTAAGCTGCACGAATCCTCCATTCGCAATGTGCTCATCATTCCAGATACGCTCACTTTATCAGAGCTGTTGGACAAATTTCGCGCCTCTCGTGAGGACATTGCAGTCGTTGTCAATGAATATGCGCTCATTGTGGGCATCATCACTTTGTCTGATATTATGATGACTGTGATGGGCGACTGGGTTGCGCCCATTGAAGAAGAGCAGCAAATCATCAAGCGCGATGAGCACTCGTGGCTCATTGATGGCGGCACACCGATTGATGACGTCAAACACGCATTGGATGTTGAGTTTGAAGATTGGGATCATTATGAAACTTTGGCAGGCTTTATCATGTATCGGCTTAGAAAAATTCCAAGACCTGCTGATTTTGTGGTGCATGAGAATTTTAAATTTGAGGTGGTGGACATTGACCATTACAAGATTGACCAAGTACTGGTCACGCGCATGACACAAACCATCGTCAATGAGGTTGATCGCGACTGGATGTAACCGCCCTAGGTGCGCCGCGCCAAATGTGCGCGCTTAGGGCATTTGTGCACATTCATTTTGTCTTGTTTGTCTGTTGTCTTGTATTTTTGGGCATTGCCAACATATAACCCACACAACTCATCAAAAAAAGGAATCACTATGACCACAAGCAATGACAATCTAAACCATCACGCAGATGATGTGGATGCGCGCTTACAATTGGTGGATTTTGCCAAAGCGACGCCGCAGCATTTACAGGCGCTGTGTCAAGGCGCCCTGCAGCGCGCGCAGATGATTTTGGATGACATACAACAGCTGGATGTGCACACCCTTGGCGCCGATGACGCGCTGAATCATATTCGCAGATTTAATGACGCCTCACAAGCCATTCACCGCTATTTTGGCTTGATTTCGCACCTCAACAGCGTAAAAAGCGATGAGCACATCCGCGATGTTCATCACACGCTGTTGCCTGTATTGACCCAATTTAGCACCCAATCTTTGCAATCTGGCGTACTGTATGAGCTTCATCAGCGCGCCTTGACATCTGACAATCAAGACCTTGTCGCACAACAAGAAAAAACAGCAATCAAACAAGCCTTGTTATCTTTTGAGCTGGCGGGTGTGGGGCTTGAATCTGAGCAAAAACAGCGCTTTGGGGAAATTCAAAGCCAGCTGTCCACCTTGTCCGCCAAGTTTTCTGACAATGTGCTGGATGCCACCAATGATTATTATCTGCCACTTAGCCAAGATGACACCGCTGGCATGACAAAAAGCGGCATTGCTCTGCTTACCAATGCTAAGGCACAAAAACAAGCCAATGGCATTCAGATTGACAGCGACTATGTTGCAACGCTTGATTTGCCCACATATTTGGCAGTCATGCAATACGCGGACAGCCGCGCTGTGCGCCAAACGCTCTATGAAGCCTATGTGACGCGCGCCAGCAACAAGGCAACAAATCACGCTTTTGACAACAGCGACATCATGCGCCAAATATTGTCCTTGCGCGCGCAAAAAGCGCAGATTTTGCACGAAAAATTACCGAGCATTCATGACTATACCGACATTTCGCTTGCACCCAAAATGGCTCAAAACGCCGATGAGGTGATGGATTTTTTGTATCAATTGAGTCATCACGCCAAGCCTGTCGCCATTCAAGAATTTGATGAAATCACAGCGCTTGCCAAAACACTTGGCATAGACGAGGTGCAAGCATGGGATGTTGCGTATTTGTCCGAAAAACTGCGCTTGCAAAAATACGCGCTTGACAGCGATGCCTTGAGAGCGTATTTTCCCATAAATCAAGTGTTGGCAGGGTTTTTTGAGATTTGTCGCGACTTATTTGACATTCAATTTGCACAAAAACAAGTACCTACTTGGCACGATGATGTGTTGTTTTATGAGGTGCATGACAGCGCTACTGGTGCGCTTTTGGGCGGATTGTATTTGGACTTATACGCGCGCAGCGACAAACGCGGTGGCGCGTGGCTGTCGGACTTTCAAAGCCGCGATGAGCAGAGCTTAAGCGTGCTGCCTGTTGGTTTTATTGTCGCAAACTTTACGCCGCCAATGGACGGCAAGCCCGCCTTATTAAGCTTTGATGAGGTATTGACCTTGTTTCATGAGTTTGGGCATGGTTTACATCACATTCTCACCGAAGTTTTGGTCAGTCAAATCGCTGGGATTAACGGCGTGGAATGGGACGCGGTGGAGCTGCCCAGTCAGTTTTTGGAGAATTTTGCCAGCGACAAGCAAGGCATTTTAAAAATCAGTCGCCACATTGATACTGGTGAGCCACTGCCAGACGCCCTGTTGTCCGCCATCCTAAAAAGCAAGCATTTTCAAAGCGGCATGGCAACCATTCGTCAGCTTGAATTTGCGATGTTTGATATGCGCATTCACAAAGAGTCCATACACTCTTATGACGACATCTTGGCTGTCATCCAAGATGTACGCACGCAAATCGGTGTCGTGCCCACGCCAGATTACAACCGCTTTGCCAACAGCTTTAGTCACATTTTTGCTGGTGGCTATGCCAGCGGTTATTATTCTTACAAATGGGCAGAGCTGTTGTCCGCAGACGCGTTCGCCAAATTTGAAGAAAATGGCGTGTTTGATAAGCCAACAGGGCTGTCTTTTCGCCAAGAGGTTTTAGCCAAAGGTTCATCTCGTCCTGCGCGCGACAATTTCATTGCCTTTCGCGGACGTGCACCAACGATTGATGCGCTACTGCGCCACAGCGGATTTTTGCCCGCAAAAAACGCTTGATATTTCGCCATCGGTACGCTGATGGCGCTTTATAAACAAAATTAAGGTCAATTATGCGATATCAATCCAAGCGCCCCAAGCGCCAATTTTTGGCAGGTGTCACTTGCCGCGCCTGCAATCGCACCGATACTGTTGTGCAGGTTCAAAGCTTTGAACCTGTGGACGAATACATTGAATGCATTGAATGCGGCGCGCGCGAACGACGCCCCACAAAAAGCGATTTGACGCCACCTACTCAAGATGTGGGCATTGTGCATTTTAAATGATTTGCTCGGCTCATCTTGATTTTTTTGGAATTTATCGTGAAAATACTGATTTTTTTGACAAGTTTTGGTATTATAGAAACATTTTATTAAGGTGTGTGACATTTCAATTTGCGTGAAAATTTGGATAAATTGTTAATTTTTGGACAATCAACAAAAGCCAATCAGATAATATTGGCAAATTTGGGCGACAAAATTTAGCCCATTTTCACCAAAATAACACTTAAAGCCAAAGCGTCTTAAAAGTGTCTTAAGGCGACGCTTATTACAATCAAAGCTTTTTACAATTAAAGCTTAAAATAAAAGGCTTTTAAAATTCAACACGTTTTAAAGCGTGTGCAGACACACCTATTAATATTTGTATTTGTTTTTAAAGGATATGGTTATGAGCGCTCAAGACCCAACACAAAAAAACCCAACAAACATTGAGGATTGGTCAGATGATGATTTTTTTAAGCAATTAGAAGAATCTACTTCACAAAAAAACGACACCGATGAGTTTAGTGAGATTTTTGAGTTTGATGACACCAAAACAAGCGCCAACGACTTAGACGACATCTTGCAAGACTTTGAGCAGATTGATTTGACATCCAACCAATCTGGCACAGCAGATGACTCATTTCACATGGATTTTGGACAGGATAGTCTTGAACAAAACCGTCTTGAACAAAACATTGACGCGTCCGATGATTTTGCGGTTGCCCAAAATGTTGGCGCACAGCAAGACAATCAAACCAATGCAGCGCAGTCCATAGACATTGACACCCTTGGGAGCAATCATCTGGATGCCGACACGCTGCCCAACATCAACACCACAGCTGCCGACCCTGCTGCCGACAAACTTGCAGCAAGTCTTGACAATCTAAGCGCAAACAGTCCTGAGCCTGAGCCCATTGTCGCTGCCGCGCCCGCCAAAAAATCGCTGTTTGGCTCAAACAAAAAACAGCCGCGCCAAAAAAAATCAAGCTTTGGTACTGCCAAAAAATCCACTAATGCCAATGCCAACCTAAGCAAAATCGCCAACAGCCCAAAAAGCTTAAATCTCATCATTTTGGGCGCAGTCATTGCTTTGTTGTTGCTTGTGGCGGCGTGGTTTTTGGCAAACAGCGATGATGCGCCCACTAGCCCTACCGAAGCGCCTGCACCCGCTCAAGTGGCAACACCTGCTGAACCTGCGCAACAAGACAGCGCAGCGCAGCCAGCTACAGACAGCACCGCCGAATCTACTGCTGAGTCGATAGTCGCGCCAGTAGCAGACGATGCCTTGGTGAATGCAGAAGCGATTTTAAACGCCGAAATTCCACAAGATGAGGCGCTCATCAAAGAAGAGATTGACCGACTCAAAGACAAAGACAGTCAGCTTGCCGAACAAGCCAAACTGATTGATGAGCAGTTGGCGACATTGGATCAATTAACCGCCGCCAAAGAAGAGCACATCAAGCTTTTGGAGGCGCAAATTGAGCAATTAGAAGCCCAAAAAGGCAATTAATTTGACCGCCCAAGCTCAAAATCAGTTGCGCTTGGGCTATTTGCATTTATCAATGTCCGCTTTATCAATTCATACAACCGATTCTGCGTTTTTGCAAAGCAATGCCAAAGCGCTTATACTCCCCATGAGTGCTGATGGCGTGATTTTAAATCGTGTCACAGAGCGCACCTGTCTTATGTATCCTTGCAATTACAGCGCCTATCAAGCGATGTGCAAAAACGGTGCGCTTGCGCTTGGTGACGTATTCATGCACACCGTTCAACATCAAGCCACAGGGCTTGGTGTGGGCAACAACAAATCAGCAAATCACATATTTAATCTTGTCATTAGCCATCATGCCAAACACAATGCTCAAAAAAGCACGGTGATAAGCACGCTTAAAAATCTAAAACCAAAGCTTTTTGAGCTTATGCGTTATCACGGCTTGCGCCATGCAGCACTGTATGCCACGCCTTTATTGTCAGAGGACATATCACCCGTATGGCTTTTGCAAACATTGAATCAGCTTCATGTGCCGCGCTTAAGATTGGATGTTCATCTGTCAAAGACGGATTTGGACAAGCTGTCATCTGTGTCATCCATCACACCAACACAGTAGCAAAATACAGCCACACAAAGCAGCGCCACAGCCCAGCCGATAAGCCAGACAATTCAAACAATGGATTTGAATCTATCAAAAAACGGATAATAAAGCTCATGATTGGGCGCATGAATACTCAAAAAGCCCCATCGTACGATGAGGCTGTTGTTGGTGTTAATTGCTCTGTCTGTTAAACAAATGATTAATCAATATATTTGACTTTGAGGGGCGGAAAGCCATTAAACTCCACCGAAGAATAAGAATTGGTATAAGCGCCTGTGGTGAGCCAATAAATTTTATCGCCAATCTCAAGCTCTTGTGGCAGTTTGTATGCCGCCTCTTCATACATGATGTCTTGGCTGTCGCACGTTGGACCCGCCAAAATTACCGTGCCTTTGTCACTGGAGGTTTCCATTTTTGGGGTATAAACAGGATATTTAATCGCCTCACCAAGCGTTTCAATCAAACCTTGGAACAAACCAACATCGGTATAAACCCAACGCGTCAAATCGGTACGCGATTTGCGACTGATGAGCACCACCTCGGACACCAACACGCCACTGCCACCAACCAATGAACGTCCTGGTTCAAGGATGATTTCGGGCATTTCATCTTCATCATAATCCTCGGTCAAATAGCGATTAATCTCATCGGCATAGACCTGAATGGGGTTGACCTCGCTGATGTAATTGGTTGGAAAACCACCGCCCAAATTAATCATTTTGATTTTAATGTTTTCTTCGTATTTTAGCCAGTCGGACATATATTTGACCTTGGCAAGTGCGTCATCCCACGCCGCTACATCTTTTTGCTGACTGCCAACATGAAAAGAAATGCCATAAGGCTCAAGCCCCAATGTTTTTGCCAATACAAGCAGCTCTATCGCCATATCAGGATGGCAGCCAAACTTGCGCGACAAAGGCCATTCTGCTGTATCGCCGCCTTGCACCAAAATACGCACAAACACTCGGCTGTTGGGCGCATATTTGGCGATGTTGTGCAAATCAGCCTTGGAATCGGTGGCATAGAGGCGAATGCCTTTGTCATAGGCATATTTGACGTGCTCGGCTTTTTTGATGGTGTTGCCATAAGAGATTCTATCGGCAGACACCCCCAAACCCAAAATACGATCAAGCTCATAAATGGACGCACAATCAAAGTTTGAGCCCAAATCAGCAAGCAGCTGACACACCTCCACCGCAGGGCTTGCTTTCATTGCATAATGGATTTTTGCCTTAGGAAACAGCGTTACCATCTCATCGTATTTGTCTTTGATACGACTTAAGTCCACCACCAACAAGGGCGTCTGCTCGCCTTGTGCTGCTTGGGTGAATTTTTGCCATTGCATTTTGTCAAAATATTGCTCAATTTTTATCACAATCAGCCCCCTAAAGTGAATGTTTCGTTGCTTTGCGCAGTCATGTCGTGCCTTGTCATGCCGCGCCTAGATACTCAAACCCTTATGCACGCCGTCGGTTGTGGATAAGTTGTTTTGCTATTATAACAAATTTTTTAAGTTTAAAAATTGGCTTTTTGTTATAATACATGACGTTGTTGCAAGAAATTTTGCCACAAGCTTGTGGGGCGTGCCGCGCATTTGGATTTACCATCAAAAATAAAGTTGAATTTAAAACGAAGTTTGTGGTGTCATTTGTGATATCAATGCCAAGCGCGCTCTATTGATTATAAAAATAATTTCATACCATTGAATCAATTTTGCCTTTGGCGCTTTAGGATTTTATGATGAACTACACCGCCCAATCTTTAGAAATTTTGACAGGACTTGACCCTGTGCGTCGCCGTGCAGGTATGTACACCGACACCAGTCGTCCCAATCATCTTGCCCAAGAAGTCATTGACAACTCGGTGGATGAGGCATTGGCAGGCTTTGCCAAAAACATCACCGTGATTTTGCACGGCGATAATTCACTGTCTGTAGAAGATGATGGACGTGGTATGCCGACCGACATTCACCCAGAATTTAACCAGTCGGGTATTGAGATTATTTTGACCAAACTGCACGCAGGCGGCAAATTTTCCACCGACAACTACCAAGTATCAGGCGGTCTGCATGGCGTGGGCATTAGTGTCGTAAACGCCTTGTCGCACCGTGTGGATGTAACTGTGTGGCGTGCTGGCGAAGAGTTTTTTATGCAGTTTAAAGACGGCGAGCCTGTCGCACCGCTATCTGCCAAGCCAAGCCCCAACAAGAAAAAACGTGGTACAAAAGTGCAATTTTGGGTCAATGAAACATACTTTGATACACCCAAATTTAACATCAAACAACTCAAACACCACCTAAAAGCCAAAGCCGTGCTGTCGGCAGGACTTACCATCACCTTTATCAATGAAATTGACGGCGAGACAGACGTTTGGCAGTTTGACAATGGCTTATCGCAATATTTGACCGAGCAAATTGGTGATAATCCCACCGTGCCAGAATTGCCCTATGTCTTTGATTATGAAGCCAAAAAAGGCGAGCGAGCTGGTCTTAATTTTGCCCTAAACTGGAATGTGGACGGCGGGGCTACCATTCAAGAAAGCTATGTCAATCTTATCCCCACCATCCAAGGTGGCACGCACGTCAATGGCTTGCGTACAGGCATTACCGATGCACTAAAAGAATTTTGTGAATTGCACAATTTATTACCCAGACAAGTCAAACTGACCGCCGATGATGTGTGGGATGGGGTGAATTTTATTGTATCGCTCAAATTTTCAGAGCCGCAATTTAGCGGACAAACCAAAGAACGCCTATCCAGTCGTGAAGCGGTGGGCGTGGTGCAATCATTCGCCAAAGATGGCTTTAGTCTGTGGCTCAATCAAAACACCGAGATTGCCAAACAAATCGCTGAGCTTGCCATCACAAAGGCAGGCACACGCCTAAAATCTGCCAAAAAAGTGGAACGCAAAAAAATCACCCAAGGTCCTGCTCTGCCAGGCAAGCTTGCGGATTGTCGTGGCACATTAAGAGACGGTGCAGAGCTGTTTTTGGTGGAGGGTGATTCGGCAGGTGGCTCTGCCAAACAAGCGCGCGACCGTCATTTTCAGGCGATTATGCCCTTGCGTGGTAAAATTTTAAACTCATGGGAAGTAAGTAGCGATACAGTTTTGGCAAGTGAAGAGATTCACAACATCGCCATTGCCATTGGCGTTGATCCCAATTCGGATGATTTGTCCGAGCTGCGTTATGACAAAATCTGTATTTTGGCGGATGCTGACTCAGACGGCTTACACATTGCGACACTTTTGTGTGCACTGTTTGTCAAGCATTTTTCTGCTGTGGTGGAGGCAGGGCATTTGTTTGTTGCCATGCCACCGTTGTATCGCATTGACATCGGCAAGGATGTGGAATATGCCCTTGATAATGATGAGCTTGAGCAGATTCTCAAAAAAGTGCCAAAAAACAAAAAAGCACAAATCACGCGATTTAAAGGACTTGGTGAGATGAGTGCCGAACAGTTAAGGGAAACCACGATGAATCCTGACACACGCCGTTTGGTGCAACTAGACCTTGACGACCATCACGCCACAGACGGCATTATGGATATGCTACTTGCCAAAAAACGAAGTGCTGACCGCAAAGCATGGCTTGAGCAAAAAGGTGATTTGGCGGATTTGGTGGTTTAATTTGATTAAAAAAATTAAAGGAATTTTTTATGCAGGTTAATGAAAAAGTTCGTATGATGCGAGAAATGAATAACTGGACACAAGAATATGTGGCAGAAAAATTACATATGTCTTTGACCAGTTATGCCAAGCTAGAACGTGGCGAAAGTAAATTTTATCTAGATAAATTAGAAAAAATTGCGGAAGTTTTTCAAGTGGATTTAATTGATTTGCTGTCACTCAATAAACAAGGCTTGGTTTGGTTAATTAGTGGTGATGGAAGTGGAAATAACAGTAATGTAAACTACTACAATTCAAACAATGTTCGTAATTTTGAATTGGAAAAATTAACTTTACAATTACAACACAAAAACGAAATCATAGAGCAAAAAGATAAGCTGATTGAACAACTTTATGCTCAAATCAGCTTACTTTCAAAAAACAATCAAATTAATCCTTAACAAAACGAGCAATCAAACTCATAATAGCTGCTGTGTCTTTGGTTTTGGCAACATTAAAAATCTCTGACAATCCGATTTCTTTGAGTGTCTTATAGAACTTATTATATTGTTCCTTAATTTCACTCTTGTTGTCAAAGTTATAGTTATTCTCATACATCCAATTAACAGTACTTAACATAGCAAGAGTTACGCCCATAGCCACTCCTGCGGCTGCCACATCTAATATACCCGTTGGCGGCAGCAGTGATTTTGCCACCAAAAATAAATTTGAACCAATACTTTGACTAGCAAACAAAGGAATGGCTGCAATAGCAGATGTTTTATTGATAACTTCACCTGTATAAATATAATGGATGCTCATAATAGCAGCTGCCTGAGCCCCAGTAATATAAATAGCACTCCCTGGAATAAATGCACAACCAGCTGTTGTTGCCATACAGGTATAAATAACCCGTTTGGCAAGCGTGGACTTCTTCTCCATTTCTCTTGCAAGCAATAAATCTTTTCCATATGCTTTAAGAAAGTCCAAAATAGATGTTCTTAGCTCATCCACTCCTCGTATATCAAGCTCAATATCATCATCGGTATCAGGGTCATAACCATCAGCACAAGTTTGAAAAATTTTTTCATCAGATTTCAAGCCCAGTACTTCATGCCATTGTTTGGTAACATTTTCTAAAGCAGCTTTCTTTTTGTCATACAGATCAATTTTATTTAATACCACAAAAACTTTTTTACAATTCGCTTTTAAATCATCATAATGTTGTTTCTGCGAAACATCGGCAGAGTCTGATACTACCAAAATCCCCACATCAATACCATCCAACAATAATCGTCTTGTAACATCACTATTCTCGTCAATTACGTCGCCTAAACCTGGTGAATCAATGACATGAACATTTTTGCTTAATTCAAAGTGCTTAACTTTGGTTGTAACCCCAGAAGTCGCTCCAACATTTGCCAAAGGCTGGCTTTTATTACGATTAAACAATGCATTTAATAGTGAGCTTTTACCTGCACTTACTTTACCGACAATTGCAATAGTGACAGTCTGAGCAAAACTTTTTTCAATATCATTAAGTTTTTCTTGAACCTCATCATTAAATTTTTGCTCATCAATAAGATTAGTCATGTTTTCACTCCTATAGTTAGTAAGTAAATTATTCTATAGAAATATCTTGAAATGCAAAATGCTATTTTTGAGTTTTTGACAGTCTATTTTTAATTACAGTTGTCTAAAAACAACCTATCAATGAATCTAAATTAGCAATCAACTTTAAAACAAATCAAATCCAAGTGTAAATCCGCTCTAACAATTAGGCGTGTTGACATTTCACACGCTTTAAGACAAAATGTTAAATACTAGACTCTAGGCGTGCTTTTGGTGAAAAATATTTTGTATTTAAGAAATATAAGTTTAGATTGAACCATGAAATATCATCACAAAAGATTAAAATTTTTGAGCAAGTAGTATGAATTTGACCTTAATATATCAATTCCTAAAGCCATTAAAACTAGATGGCTTTTTACTTGATAAACCTAATATTTAAGACTTGATTAAGTATATAAACAAAATCTCGGTACTTGCTCGCCGTTGTGGTTTACGCTTTCAACAAACATTGCCAGTGGACGTATCCAGATGTTTTTGTCGCAATCTTGACCGTACAGCGGGTGATAAACCACAAACCATTCTTCGGTTTCGCTGTGGCGCGCGGTGTATAAGACGCGGTACAGATTGCCTTTGTAATGGCGATAGATACCTGGGACAAGGATACCTGCAACAAGGGTGGTGTTTGACATTATTATCCTTAAACATAAAAATTTGTTCCACATGGAACACATAGACATTGCTATTTTTGGGCGCATTGACAATAAAAATAAGTCAATCATCGCGCGTTTTGACATCCAACAGCTCAACAACAAAAGTCAGCTCCGAATTGGGTGGGATTTGTCCTACCGTGCGTTCGCCATACGCCAAATGAGCAGGGACGATAAGCTGTCTTTTGCCGCCAATTTTCATCGGTTCAAAGTCTGGCAACACCATCTCAATACCCCATTTGGTCAGTAGCTTTGCCCCAATGTCGCTGCCCAACACACCCAAATCCCAACCCTTAATCACACGCCCTGTACCAATCACGCATTCAAAAGCTTGTCCACGGCTGTACGATGAGTCAAACTCTGTGCCGTCTGTCAGCGTGCCGACATAATGAGCGGTGATTAACGCACCACGTTCGGCGGCTTTGCCTGTGCCAAAAACAAGGTCGGTGATGCTAAAGGTGGTCATGATAATTCCTTGATAATATAAAGATTTTTTAAATTTGTGTAAGTGTATTAGATTCAGTCCAAAAGCTTTGCAAACTTATTGTCACGGAAACAGCCAACGTGCCAGCCACCCAAATCCCACAAACAACATCGGCAAACCCACGACAACCACTAACACGCCCACCGCCAAAACCCTCCAAATCACACGCATGGTTTTGGGTGGAATAGCATCATTCCAGTTGAGGGGTAATTTGTTTTCTATTGTGTTGTTTTCATTGATGATTTTAATTTTTTTGATGGCCCAGAACAGCAAACACATCATCAAAGCGGCTGGCGCAACAATCCCCACCAAATCCCTTGAGATATCACGTACAGGCGTTGCACTGTCCAAATGTGGGCGTACAAACAGCATGTATGAGCAATATAACAAAAGCAATATATGCAGCAATGACATGATATTCTTAGGGCGTGTTGACATTTCACACGCTTTAAGAAAAAATATTGAAAATTAGGCTTTTGGTCGTGCTTTTGGTGAAAAATAAGCTAAATCTTGCCTTTTGTCGTTAATAAATTTGCCAATATTATCATATTGGCTGCACTTATTGCCTAAAAAGGCTTGCGATTTATCTAAATTTTCCACTCAAATTGAAATATCAACACGCCCTAAATAA
>JBGXSA010000062.1:0-16002 GCA_041811915.1 Moraxella sp.
ATGGTGCCGCCGAAGGTCGTATCATGGTCGGCTTACAAGCATCCAAAGGCAGCAGCCGCCAAATCCTAGACGCACTCACCGAGATTGGTTATGAATGCGATAATCTGACGGATAATGTGGGCTATCAGCTGTTTTTGAAGTGATGGATATCCACACCCTACCCCATTGGTCATTTGGCGATAATCCACAAATGGCAGATGAGCTCGTACAGCTCGTGCTAAGTGGCAAAAAGACAGCCACTTGCACGGCTTTGGCATGGCATTTGGCTGAGCCACTCCCGCCGGTGGGTAGCCTACAGGTCATCACCGATGGGCAAAATGTTCCCGCCTGCGTTATCCAAAACACCGCCCAATTCATCATCCGCTTTGATGAAGTGGATGAAACACTTGCCAAAAAAGAAGGCGAAGGCGATTTATCGTTAGCATATTGGCGGACAGTTCATCAAGAATTTTTTGAAAAGTTTGGCGTATTTGATGATAAAATGTGGCTAATTTTTGAAGAATTTACAGTGATTGAAGTTTTATGAACCCAAGCGAACTGACCAAAGTACGAGCCGATAAATGGCTATGGGCGGCACGATTTTTCCGCACTCGTAGTCTAGCCAAAGAAGCCATCGAGTCTGGCAAAGTCCATATGAACGGTGCTAAAATCAAGGTAAGTAAAGAACTACAAATCGGCGATACGCTCACCATCCGCCAAGGACACGCCACCCGCCTAGAAGAAAAAACCGTGGTCATCAAAGCCTTATCCGAAAATCGTGGTAATGCCACCATCGCAGCGACACTTTATGAAGAAACCACCGAGAGCCTTGTTCGCCGTGAATTTATGGCACAGCAGCGCAAACTTGACAATCTAGCTCGCCCTGACAGCCGCCCCAGCAAAAAAGACAGACGTAAGCTTGAGCAATTCAAAAACAGCTTTTAAACTTGTTAAAATAAATGTTTTAAAATCAATATCTTAAAACCAATCAAAGGTAACACATGACCCCAAAATCCGCTCTTTTTGTTTGTCTTGGCAATATCTGTCGCAGTCCATCTGCCGAAGCCATCATGCGTCAAAAATGCCAAAAAGTCAAACTTAACATTCGCCTAGATTCAGCAGGTACTGCAGGTTTTCATATAGGCGAAAGCCCTGACCCTCGCGCCATAAAAGTGGGGCAACGCTTGGGCTATGATTTGACCATGCTCAAGGCTCGCCAAGTGTCTATGGAGGATTTTTATGAGTTTGATGTGATTTTTGCGATGGATAACAATAACTTAAAGGATTTAAAAATTCTTCACGCGCGTGCCATCCTATACGCAGACAATCGTCAAGTTGCTACACCAAAGCTGTTTGATCCGACAGGCAAGGCGGTTGCCGACCCTTATTATGGCGATGAAACGGATTTTGTGGCGATGTTTGAGCATTTACAAGCAATTGCTTTGATGCATATCAAGCAGTGGCAAAGCCATCTTTAAGCTTGGTGTATGAAAGCTTGATGTATTAAAGTTTAATTTAAGTGGTTTGATGTATCTTAGCCTAATGATGTTGATTGATTGTTATAAATTTACTTTTAAGCTTGTTTTTATAATCTGTGTTTTGTTTATTTTTTATGACAATTATCCATCACAGCTTTAACACGCAAGCAAACTATTGAGCAAATCTTTTAAAAAATCACAATACATTTCAAGGCATTTCATTTATAATAAACCACTTGCAATTTTTACCCAATCTTATTTTTGCTCATCTATTGCCACTTAAGTAATTCAATTGCCATGCTTGATATTGTTCACGATTATAGTCTAACTCATCTTAACACGATGGCATTAAATTGCTATGCGCGCGAAGTCATTACGCTCATAGATATCAATGAGCTTAATTACTTGCCCTTGCGTCAAGATTATTTTATTTTGTCTGGTGGCAGCAATGTTTTGTTGCCCGAAAGATTAGAAGCGACTGTCTTGATGCCAAGATTTCGCGGCATTTCAGTATTGGCAGAAGACGATAATCACGTTATTGTTGAAGTGATGGCAGGGGAAAATTGGCATGATTTTGTGACGCATTGCCTAAAACAAGGCTGGTATGGTTTGGAGAATTTGGCGCTTATCCCAGGATTGGTTGGTGCAGCGCCCATTCAGAACATTGGCGCTTATGGGGTTAGTGTGTCCGATAGGATTGTTGGGGTCAAGCTGTTTCGCTTGGAGACTGCAAAAAGTTATTTTGTGGACAAGGCGCACTGCCGATTCAGTTATCGTGACAGCATTTTTAAACAAACAAAAGGACTGCTCATCACCGCCGTTCAATTTCGCTTACACAAAAACGAACGCGCTGTCAATATTGATTATGGGGATTTGGCAGACATCACCAAGCGCATTTGCAAGGGTGCGCCCATTACCGCCCATCACGTCATGCAAGCGGTGATTGCCATTCGGCAAAACAAATTACCCGACCCCAAGGTGCTTGCCAATTGCGGTTCGTTTTTTCAAAACCCAATCATCACCAAAACACAATTCAACGCGCTAAAGCAACAATTTCCAAACCTGCCAAGCTACCCTGTCAATGATACGCACATCAAGGTGCCAGCAGGTTGGCTCATTGATCAAGCAGGGCTCAAAGGCGGTGGTGTTGCGCCCATTTTGACACACAAAAATCAAGCACTGGTGCTGACCAATCATGCGCGCGGACTTGCCACACAAAAACACGTTAAAGTCAGCCAAGACTTTATCACAAACATGGTCAAAAGCGTGTTTGATATTGATTTACTGCGCGAGCCTGTTTGGGTCAATGAAGATGGCAGCACAATCAGCTTTTCTCAATCATAATCTTGGGTACAAATGACGTTTTGAATTTTTTATTTAATCTGATTCATAAAAAATACATGATAAAATATCTCATCATCGGTCTTTTGCTCATTGCGCTTAGTACATTGACGCCGATGTTTTCATGGACAGTGGGTTATGTGCTTGGATGGATTGGTGATTGGTATGGCAAAGATGACAGCACACCAAGCGCTTATGTGATTTTGGGTGGCGGTTTGACTGAGCGCAGCCACAACGGCAAGCCTTTGATTGTGCTTAATAATTACACCGTCATACGCACCCAAACCTTGTGGCGCAGTTTTTATAACACGCCCTTACCCATCATTACAAGCGGCGTTGAATCGCCTTGGATTATAGATGGCATGGTGCATTTGGCAAAAAAAGACGGCATCACGCTAAGCATTAGCACCCCCGAGCAAAGCACCTACAGCGCGCAAAATCACGCCATCATCATCAGCGAAAACGCCAGTATGAATACGTGTGAAAATGCACGTTTTAGCGCCTATCTTATTGATAATGAAAAGAAAAATAATACCAATCTTAACATTAATCATCATGTGTACCTGATTTCTGATTGGTATCACATGGCACGGGCGCGCCGTCAATTCGCCTTGGCAAATCTTGCCACCACGCCCATCGTTGCACCCATGCCCACCCAAACAGCATGGTCAAATCCATCGGCAAACTTTGACCATTCGCGCCGTGCCTTTTATGAAAGCGTTGCTTTGTTGCGAGACATCTTTAAGCCACAAAAAAACTGCCGCAATCCTGACTTGCTTGGTGTGGATACACTCAAAACCCCAAGACGTTATCCAAAAACTTTTTGATTATCAATCATTATGCAGCACTCTGTCACAAAAATCATCACGCTCATCTTAATGCTTATGACTGCTTTTTTGAGTACAGCTTGCAGCAATCGCAATGATTTGACCGTTTTGCAAGTGCCATCGGCAAATTTTAACGAGCGCATTCAGCACATTGTCATCCACTATACCGCCGAGCACAACGCACGCTCATTGCAATTATTGACCATCGGCAATGTCAGCAGCCACTATCTCATCATGCAAGGCAATCAACCGATTTATCAGTTGGTACCAGATGATAAAGTTGCTTGGCACGCAGGGCAAAGCTTTTGGCGTGGGCGCACGCATTTAAACGACACCGCCATTGGCATAGAGATTGTCAATATGGGGATTCATCAGCGCACTGACACACCATTTGTGCCTTTTGAGAATTTTGTGGATTTTGAAGAAACGCAAATTGTGCAAGTTGGGCGACTGTTGCAAGAATTGAGCACGCGCTACAACATTGATCCGCGCAACATCGTTGCGCATTCGGATGTATCGCCAGGTCGCAAAATAGATCCAGGCGCCAAATTTCCTTGGGAGCGACTGTATCGTGAGTTTGGCGTGGGCGCTTGGTATGACGAGGCGGACAAGGCATATTTTTTGGCGCACAGTCCTGATGTCATCCAAGCACAAGATGTTAGACAAGCATTGTCCGATTTTGGTTATCAAATCCAATTTACGCAACCAGAAAATGACTGGGATAACCGCCTCAAAACTGTCATCTATGCCTTTCAGCTGCATTTTAACCCACAGCACGCGACAGGGGTAATGGATAAAGACAGCTATGCCATTTTGCAAGCGCTCAATTATAAATATAATGATAAATACAAGTGATAAATACAGCGACAACAAACCGCCAAAAGCAAAGGCTTTTGACACCTACCAATAATTCTCCACCGCAATATTGCCCACGCCACGGCGGTTCATGCTCAGCCCCATTGCTTTTAGGGTCTCTTTGGTATCCTCCACCATCTGCGGATTGCCACAAAGCATGATATGACTGGTATCGGCATTTAATCTAAGCCCTGCTTTTTGTTCAAGCAAGCCCTGCTCCAAAAGCTTAGGCAGACGTGCGCACAACGCAAAATCCGTCTTATCACGCGTAACAATCGGCACAAAACTAAACGCAGCAGGCTTATCAATGAGTGCGCTAAATTGTGCGGCGATGTCATGAATTTTGTCCACATACGCCAATTCTGCTTGATGGCTGACGCTATAAGCCAGCACAATATGGCGATAATTCTCCCACGGCGTCATGTCTTGCAGCATGGACAAAAACGGCGCAAGCCCTGTGCCTGTCGCCAAAAGCCACAAATCATGGGGCTTTGGCTCTTGATAACGTGCCAACGTCAAAAAGCCATAGGGTGTTGCCTCAAGCAGCAAAGTGTCGCCCACCTGCAGATGTTGCAGCTGCGAAGTAAATGCCCCTTTGGGCACCACCACACTAAAAAACTCCAAAAAATCATCATAAGGCGACGACACCACAGAATACGCCCGAAAAATGAGCTCATCACCGACTGCTTTACCCTGATTGACCGTCAATTGACTTGGATTTAGCCCAAGACGAACAAATTGCCCAGCATGAAAACGAAAGTCATCAGGGCGCGTGGTGCGAAAACTAAACAGCTTGTCCGTCCATACCGTTTTACTTGTGATTGTAATTGAATGATTCATAATTATCCTTATTTGGTGGCGTAAATCATCTTGCTTGGTATTTGCTTGATTCACACATCTGTCATTATAACATCAATCGTCATTCATCACATTTTGCGACAGCAACACACCCATCTGTGCCAAGCTTATCTTCGCCTCATCAGGCAGCTTATCCAGCAAGGCAGCTTTTGTGTCATCATCGCCTTTTTCAAGCACAAGCTGAATCAGCGGCAATCCATCAAAAGGCAAATCATGCACCTTTTGGGCAAACTGCGCCAAATAATACGCCCCCTCCACATCATCATCCGCCATCACACGGTTGTACACCACCTGCCAAGCAAGCTCGCCTGCGCCGCCATGCTGTATGATGAGATGAATGGCTTGTAGGGCTGTGTTTGGTGACTCACACAGGGTTAAAATTTGCTCGGAAATCTGTTTGATTGGGTTCATGAGTTTGTCCGGTTTTTGATTAAAATCAGCTGATTAAACCAATTTGTGATATAGGAATATTGCTTGATTTAATAAGGGCAAACACACCAAAAGCAAGCGCAATCATCTTGTAAATTTTTAAGTATGATACATTCAAACTCAAAATACTTAACTAAAACTCATAAGTCAAAGACACAGCATAATTGCGCCCAGGCGCAGTATAGCGATTAAAGCCATAGCCCTCATTATCCACCATGTTGTTGATACTGGTTGTGGCAAATTGGCGCAACGTCTCCCAAGGAATGTATTTTTGATTGGTAATATTATACACACCCGCATTTAAAATCCAGTTTTTGTCTTTGCCAAATTTTTTGCTGCCATAAATATCCAAAAGCAAAACAGGCTTGCTGCGATTGACCACATCATAAGTCGCCATCTCTTCACTATAACCATCTGCCACTTGACCAATTTTGTAATAATCTCCAACCACAGCATCATAATCATAAAATTCACCCCAATAGCAATATCCAGCATACATACTGTCATTGCACCATGCTTTGGACTCTTTAAATTTCAAAGAAGTCTGTAAATATTTAGCGTCCGATGGTTTTTTGGCTTGGGTATAACGCAATTTACCATGAATCTGCCAATCGTCATTGGGGGAATAATAATCCAAACCAAGCATTAGCATGGCAGGTGCGGCCGCTAAGGTATTTATTTCTTTGATACCATTATAATCGGTTTGTACCCACGCTTTGTCTTTGGAAAAATGGTAATCTGTGGTCAAATGAAGTCTGCCATCAAGCTTAGACCACTCTGATAAATCAGCCTTAACACCGAATTTTATGCCCTTAATTTCAGCTTCATCCAAATTGGTGGACTGCAAACAAGTGCCAGATGTGCAGCCTGCTATGGGGTTTGTGCGATCGCCTTGCCAGTATTTGGTGTGAATAAAATCATCATATTTGGTGATATAACCACCCAATGTCAAAACCAGTTCGTCCTTGGGTTTAAATTCAAGCTCAAGCTCATGAGTCAGTGATGTTTCTGGTTTTAGGGCGTAATTGGGTACTTGCTCATTGCCATTGAAGGTAAAATTACTATAAATTTGCGTCATGGTCGGCGCTAAAAACCCCGTACCAACTTTGTAACGTGCCGTCAGTTTGTCAGGGATTAATTGATAATCAAGCATACCGCTGTAGGTGATGTGATTAAATTGACTGGGGTGATTGTGTGTGCCGCTGCGATAAGCATCACAAAACACCGTCTGTGCATTATTGCTAACACACATACCATAAGCACGAGCGTCTTCGGTCAGTGTGGCAGCTTGTACGCCCACTTGATCGCCTTGCAAATAGGGCTTGTATTTTAGGTTGTCATAACGAATACCCAAACCCGCCTTAAATCGCTCATTAAAATAGATATCATCACCCAAAGTAATGTTATAAATGTCCTTTTTGGCGTCAGGAAACGCATAATTTACAAAACTGCCATTATCCGTCAGTTCATTATTTTCATAATTTAAATAATGCGCTGCGCTGGTATAATCTTGTTTGGCGTATCTGCCCCTGAAATAAAACTGATGTTCGCCAAGCTTACCAAAATCTATGGGCAAAGCGTCCAAGGTTAGACTAAGTTGATCGGTGTCGGTGGTGATGGGGCGGTATTCACGATAATCAACATGGGTGCTGTCCAGCACATTTTGACCGCCTTGATATTCGCACAGCCATGAATACACATTGGCAATGGAGCAAGCGTACTCTTTTTTGTGTTGCCAAGTATCGGCAAGCCCAAGCACTTCACTTCTGGTATAATCGGCGGTCAATTTATCCAGAAAGCGGCTGTTGGTCGGTGTGTATTGGTAGTTGATGCCGTATTGTTTGAGTGTTTCTTTGTCGTGAGCAAAATGCACTGTGTCGCCATCACGAGAACCATAAGGGTGCTTGCTTTGGGTATTCATGTGGTTTTTTTTGTTCTTGATAAAAGCCATGCAAACCCACACGATGATGGTTATTGATGTGATAATATACTTTTGATAACGCACTGTCTTTTTGATAATCTAATGCGTCAGGATAAATTAAGCTGGTCGTGCCATTGGGCATTTCTTGTTCGCTAAACGCATAAGTTGACGATAATTTGGCACTGTCATGGCTTACCATGTTGTGATTTTTGGTTTCGTGTCCTTCACGACGTGCATAATTCAACAAAAATTCAAATTTGTCATACATACCAGCCAAACCAACCACCGCCAATTTTTCATCATTTTTATTGGTGTAGCCCAGTTTGGCATAACCGCCCAAATGACCATCGCCACGAACGAGATGTTTTGGCTCTTTGGTACTATACGACACCGAGCCACCAACCGCCCCAGAGCCTGACAACAAACTGTCCGAACCTGCATTAATGCGCACCGAGCTCATCATTTCAACATCAGGATTGAATCGCCCTTCGTATTGATAGCCATAAGGGGCAAAAAGTTCATTAACTTCCACCTCGGGCAGTGCCACGCCATCCACACTCATTGCCACACGGTTGCCATCAACACCACGAATGGCAAAACCTTTATTGCCATAACGCCCAACTTCTGCCACATCTACTTCGGTGTTATAACGCACCAAGTCATGACTGCTTTGGATGTTTTGCTCATCAAGCTTACGGCGCGTCAACATCTCTTCACCAAGCTTATTTTTACTGCCATTTGTTTTAGTGACAGTCAATTCACCCAAATGCGCCTGCGGTTCATTATCCTCTGATGTGTCAGCCCATGCTTGCTGCATAAGTATACCCAACACAACGACCGCAAGGTGGCGCTTGACAAAGCGCACATGACAAATTTGCTTGTTTGGATTTAAACGATTCATTCAGTCCTCACTTAATTTATAATACCCTATCAGCCACTCATATCATTGTTACCAATAAAGACAGTAAAAATAACATTTTATTACATAAAAACACATTGTTGCATAATATCAAATGATAATAAAAATACAAATAATAATAGTTATTATTTGTATTTAAAAAAATAAGGCTGGCTATGCTGCCATGTCATTACCTCTTCGTTTATCCGAATGACGATTCACCCTATTGATTATAAACAGCATGAATTAATGCCTTAAAATAAGCAAACGCATCATCAGCACCCCGCATTGCCAACAATTTTTCCTCATGAGACAATGGCAACGCATCAATCTTTGCTTTAACATGGCGCCAATGTGGCATGCGTCCATCAGGATGCGCTGCCAAATGCGAAGCACCAAAATCTTCTTTTAAATCAATCTTAGCTGCCTCTTTGTACAAAATAGCAGCGCCCACATTGGAGCCCTCCACGCAATACAACCAGCCGACTGCTTCGGCAGCATTAAAAGTTGGCACAGCAACCGATATATTCGCAGGTGTAACCTCTAAATCCGCCATGTCTTTTTTGATACGATCAAGACGGCTGAGCGCACTCAACCCATCAAAATTTTTAGCAATATCAACATCATGATAAATTGGTTGCACAGCGCAATGAAACTCATATTGCGCCTGCAAAAATTTGCGGTAATTATCATGATTGGCAAATGGCTCCATTTGCATGACAAGCGCATCCAATGCGTCATGTGTTTGGCTTGAATGTGCTTTTAAAGCTTCAGTTATGGTTAATTCAGTCATACATCACCTTTTTTTGTTTACTTTGTATCAACATTGAAATGTCAACACACCCTATTATATTTAAATTTATTTTTTTGTAAATAGTAAATGATAATAATTTTTATTTACATTTATCAGTCTGACTGTTATAATCCAAATCAACATTAATTCAACCCAAATCAGCAATTCAAACCATCATTCTTCTTTGGGATAAATCTTGCCATGCCAAACAAGTCATCCATTCCCACAAAAAATACACCATACAGCTCATTGATGCGTGTATTGTTTTTTATACTTGGCTGTGTTTTTTTAATCATTGGTGCTGTTGGCATCATCACACCAGGTCTGCCAACCACAGTATTTGTTCTTTTGGCGGCAGCTTGTTGGGCGCGCAGCTCCAAGCGTTTTTATCAATGGTTGACTCAACATCATCTTTTTGGAAAAATGATTCGTGACTGGGAGAATCATCGCGCCATACCACGACAGGCAAAGTTCATGGCTTGGGGTATGATGAGCATATCCTGCATTTCTTCTTTTTATTTATTACCATCAAGCAAATGGTGGATTTCATGTTTTGCAAGCCTAATATGCTTAGCCACTGCCATCTGGATGTATCATCTGCCTGATGCATAAATCAACAGTGACAGAATAATCCGCACCACAATAAGACCACCAAAACGCGTACAAAAAAACGACCGCCAAAGCAGTCGTTTTGTCATTTATGAAGCTGTATCAATTACACCGCTTGTGTATGCTCTTCAATGAGTGGCTTAAGCTCGCCTGATTGGTACATTTGTAGCATGATGTCGCTACCGCCAATCAGCTCGCCATTCACCCATAGTTGTGGGAAAGTTGGCCAGTTGGCAATCAGTGGCAGAGTGCTACGAATATCAGGATTTTCTAGGATATTCACAAACGCAAACGGGCGACCGATTTGCGTCAGCACTTCCACCGCACGAGCAGAAAAGCCGCATTGCGGGAACTGTGGTGTACCTTTCATATATAGCAGCACGGCGTGGTCACGGATTTGGTTTTCAATCAATTCTTTGATTTGTGGGTTGATGTCGGTCATGGGTTTTTTCCTTGATTGGGATAAATAAACTTTCAGCTATTATAAGGCTTGTTGGCGAATTTTTAAAGGCGGATTTGTAATCTTTGAATAATTACCATCAGCAATCACCCCACCATCGCCAAAATCTCATCGCTTTTTAACACTGTGGCAAATTCGCCATGTAAACTGGCAAGGCTGATGTCATGCACAAGCTGACTGTCAAAGTGCTCGCCCGCCACCCCCATTCTATCAAAAGTCGCCGTAGCGTCCGATACCACAAAGGTGGTAAAGCCCAAATTGCCTGCCATGCGTGCGGTGGTGGATACACAGTGATTGGTTGTCAATCCCGCCAAGACAAGCGTATCAATACCTGCATGATTTAATAAGCTTTGTAAATTTGTACCGATAAATGCACTGTTCACCGTCTTATCAATCACACATTCATCCGCCATCGGTGCAGTCGTTGGCATAAAGTCAAAGCCTGCGTGCTTTGGGTTTAGCGGTGAATTGGGCTCGGTGGAGTTGTGGCGAATATGAAAAATTGGCAGTTTGTGCGTCCGCCAATGGTTTAATAATTTAAGGCAGATTTGTTCAGCATCAGGATTGTTGCGATTACCGCCCCAATGTGCTTCATCGGCAAAGCCTTGTTACAAATCTATCAACAATAACGCAGGGTTTTGATGGCTCATATTAAATCCTTTTAACCGCTCATCTTTTGAAGTAGCACCACACCACTGGCAAAAATCCCCTCGCCTCGCCCTAGATAGCCCATTTTTTCATTGGTGGTGGCTTTGATACTAATACAATCCACACTCACGCCAAGCACGCCTGCGATACACTCACGCATGGCAAGATTATGCGGTGATAGCTTTGGCGCTTCACAAATCACGGTCATGTCTGCATTGATGAGCTCATAACCTTTTGATTTGACCAAATCATACACATGATTAAGCAACACCTTGCTATCCGCCCCTTTATAAGCATCATCAGTATCAGGAAAATGCTGACCAATATCACCGAGTGCCAACGCCCCAAGTAGTGCATCGCACAAGGCATGAAGTAGCACATCGCCATCAGAATGCGCCTTGATACCGTGTGTATGGGGAATGTTAATACCGCCAAGCGTCACAAAGTCGCCATCGGTAAATGCGTGCACATCCAAGCCCTGACCAATTCTTAACATAGCTTATTACTCAATCTAGCCTTATTATTCAATCCAATGACTCATCAAGCTTTTATCAAATTTAGCAATACTCATAAACCTGCATTGATTCATTGCCATTCGCCAAAAGCATTAAGCCATTGCGTGATTATTTGCGCGGATCAAATGCATCACGCGCCGCCTCACCAATAAAAATCAACAACGACAAAATAATCGTCAAACTAAAAAATGCCGACAACGCAAGCCAAGGCGCGTCCAAATTATTTTTGGCTTGATTCATAAGCTCACCCAAGCTTGGCGAACCTGCTGGCAAGCCATAACCCAAAAAATCAAGCGCGGTTAAACTGACCACATTGGCAGTCAAAATAAACGGCAATTGCGACAAACTGCTGGACAGCGCATTGGGCAAAATATGGCGAAAAATAATCTGATAATCTGACACACCCATCGCACGCGCCGCTTGCACATAATCAAAATTACGCAAACGCAAAAACTCTGCGCGCACAAGCCCAACAAGCCCCATCCAACCAAACAACAACATCATAAAAAACAAAACAGCGATGCTTGGGCTAAACAAACTCACCAAAATAATAATCATAAACAACTGAGGCATACCGCCCCACACTTCCATAAAGCGCTGTCCGATGATGTCAATTTTGCCGCCATAATAGCCTTGCAGCGCCCCCACCACCACGCCAATCAGTGAACCCACCAACGTCAAAGCAAGCCCAAACAGCAAAGAAATGCGCAGCCCATACAACACACGCGCCAAAACATCTCGCCCATTATCATCCGTACCAAGCCAATTATCACGATTGGGAGCGGCAGGATAATCACTGCGCGAAAGACTTGGCGTTTGATCAGCAAACGCAATCGGAGGCATGATCATATAGCCTTGCGCTTCAATGAGGTTTTTGACGACAGGGTCTTTGTATTCAGCCTCGCTTTCAAACACACCGCCAAATGTCGTCTCAGGATAAGCTTTGACGACAGGGAAATAATAATCATTGTTAAATTTTACCAAAAGTGGCTTGTCATTGGCAATAAAATTAGCACCAAGACACAGCACAAAAATCACCAAAAACAAAATCAATGAATACAATCCCATTTTGTTTTGTTTGAAACGGTGCAGGCGACTTTGCCAAATTGGGTTTTTTATCATAGCCATTTGTCCGTACCATGCAAGTTTAATCAGCTTAATTTATCAACTTACATTTTAATTTACACGCCCTGATGTTTTATTAAAATATTTAATTTAACAAAACAACATGAATAGTAATGCTGTTAAAATTAATTTAAATCAATATTAAAAAATTTGATTAAAATTTAGTTTATTTTAAACACTTGGTTTTAAAACTTAGCTTTAAGAACTTAGTTTTAAGAACTTAGCTTTAAAAATTTGTTTTTAAAACCTAATTTTAAAACTTGGGCTGATTAAAACTTGATTAAACTACATATATTTTTAGAATATCCAAAAAATTTGTACATTTAAATCGCTAATAAAAACCATGCCATCGTTTATGCGCGACCATCAAAATCAATTCTTGGATCAATGAGCCGATAACTGATGTCGCTAATCAATTGCAAAATCAATCCAATCAATGTAAAAATAAACAGCGTGCCAAAAATAACAGGATAATCGCGCTGAATTGTTGCCTCAAAACCAAGCCTACCAAGCCCATCCAAATTAAAAATAATTTCAATCAAAAAATTACTGGCAAAAAATATGCCCACAATCGCCGATGGTATCCCTGCAATGATAATCAACATGGCATTTCTAAAAACGTGCCCATAGAGTACCTTGCGCTCGCTCAAGCCCTTACTGCGCGCTGTTAATACATATTGCTTATGAATCTCTTCCATAAAGCTGAATTTGGTCAAATAACAAAGTCCAGCAAAGCCGCCGATTGTACTTGCCGTCAAAGGCAGCGCCAAATGCCAAAAATAATCCTTGATTTTGCCCCACACAGACAATTGCTCAAAATTTTCCGACACCAAGCCTTGCAGCGGAAATATCTGCCAATAACTGCCACCTGCAAACAACACCAGCAGCACAATCGCCAAAACAAACACAGGCACCGCATAACTCACTGCAAGCAAAAATGCCGATGCTTTGTCAAACATCGTATTGTGATGAATCGCCTTATAAATACCAAGCGGAATGGCAATCATATAAATCAAAAGCGTGCTCCAAAGCCCAAGCGATATTGAGACAGGCAGTTTTTCTACAATAAGCTCGGTGACTTTTTTGCCCTTAAAAAAAGACTCGCCAAAATCAAGCGTGGCATAGTTTTTGAGCATAATCCAAAAGCGCTCGGGCGCTGATTTATCAAAGCCGTATTGCGCCTTGATTGCCTCAACCATATCAGGCGACAATCCACGCGCGCCCTCGTAGCTTTTTGCAACAACACTTGTTTCGGTCTTGGCGTGCTTTTGCTCAGCCTCAATTTGACTGATTTTTTGCTCCACAGGCCCACCAGGCGCCGACTGAATGATGGCAAAATTGGTCAATAAAATCAAAAACAGCGTTGGAAAAATCAGCAAAATTCGCTTTAAAATATATCGTCCCACATCGCCTCCCATCATATCCCAGCACCATATCAGCTTTTGACATCGTTTGTATCGTCTAAAAATTTAAGTTTAAACGTTTAAAACCTATCTTTAAAAACCTGTCTTTAAAAACTTGCAATTCATCACATTTTTATCCAAAAATTAGGACGCAAGCCATCTTTTAGGATAATACACCCAAATTAGGATAACACACCCAAATGCGTCAATAAAATAAATGAACCAATGCCAATCAACACCACACCGCCCATAATCTCAGCGCGCTGACCGATTTTTTCACCCAATTTATTGCCCAAATATACACCTGTTGTCGCCATTATGGTGGTTGCAAGTCCAATCAAAAAACAAGCAAGCCAAATATTCACCGACAAAAAAGCCAAGCTCATGCCAATCACCATCGCATCAATACTCGTTGCAAAGGCGGTGAGTATCAACACCCATGTGTTATTGCTTGTTTTTTGCTCGTCATCTTTGCCTGCCAGCGCCTCATAAATCAAATGCAATCCAAGCGCCGACAGCAAAACAAAGGCAAGCCAATGATCAAAATTCTCCACAAAATCTTTGGTAACTATACCCAAAAAATAACCCAATAAGGGTGTGATGGATTCTATCAGCCCAAAAATTAGCCCGATTTTGAGCGCCTGCACAAAGCTTGGTTTTTGCAAGGATACGCCTCGGCTGATAGCAACAGCAAACGCATCCATAGACATGCTAAAAGACAGTGCCGTTAAGGTAATGATATTCAATGAACACCTATATACTAAAAATTATCTTTTATCTTTCTAATTAGGGCAAATTTATCCAAATCAGACATTTTGTTTAATTGTGATGTACTGATGTTTGATATATTCATTGCTGATAAATCAAAAGCAGACAAATCAAAATTTTGTGTATCTTGATTAATAATTTGCATAAAAGGATTGATTTTTCTTTGACAAGACAAATCTGTCGGCAAGGTTAAACCGCCCTCATCAAGTTTATGCTCATAATAAATGATACAATCATCAATCTTTTTATTATTTGGTGATAAGGCTTTGGCAAATTTTAAATTATTCAATGTATATTCATGCGCAGCATAAAACAATGTATCATCAGGCAGTTGATTATAAGCTACAAAACTGTCAAATAATTGTGCGATTGTACCTGTAAACACACGTCCACAACCTGCATTAAACAAAGTATCGCCACAAAACACATGGTATTTTCCATGAATTTTTAGCACAAAGCTTAAGTGATTGTCCGTATGCCCAAAGGTGCGCCAAACTTGTGCGCTGTATGTCCATGCTTGTATTTCATCATCTTGATCGACGCACTGTAATAAATGACGATGGGCAAGCGACAGTTTGTGGCGCGCCGCGGCATACACCGCACACTCATAACGTGCTGTCAGCACCTCAACACCGCCCACATGGTCGTTGTGATCGTGGGTAATCCAAATCGCCGACAGCTTAAACTCATTTTGCTCCAAAAAATCCACCACAGGCGCAGCCTGACCTGGATCAATGGCAATCGCTTGTTTTTTATCGGAATTTAGGATAAGCCAAATGTAGTTGTCGCTAAACGCGCGCACAGCTTTAATCTCAATACTCATTGCATTCTCTTATTTGTAGTTGTTGCTATTTTTGCTTGTATTTTTTTGCTTATAGTTTGGTTTTTATGGCAATCACTTTTTATGGCAATCACTGAGGTGTTGCGTATGAACTTTATACCAAGTTTATTTTTTGTCAAACCATTCACAACTGGCGTACCAAAATTCAATGCATCAAACTTCAATGCATCAAACTTCAATAAATCAAACTGCAATAAATCAAACCTTAATGTATCGCAAATGTACCCGCGCAAACACATCACATCACATCACAT
>JBGXSA010000063.1:0-33092 GCA_041811915.1 Moraxella sp.
CGTATCGCTAGCCACCGACAACGCCTGCACCACCGCTGTATTGATACGAATACCGCTAAACGCGCCCGGCCCACGATTAAACGCAAGACAATCTATCTGTGCTAATGACAGACCTGCCTGCGTAAGCGCTTCATCCACCATTTCAAGGATAATCTCAGTCTGCCCACGATTGCCCGCGATGGTCTTGTGGTAGAGCACCGTGCCATCTTGTACGATTGCCACCGAGCACTGCTCAAACACCGTATCAAACGCCATCAAGATTGCCATAAATTCTTCCTTATATTCGTCTAATGCGCAAAGCATTGAGTACCACAAGCAAGCTTGACAAGCTCATGCCAATGGCGGCAGCCCACGGCGGCACATAACCTGCTGCCGCAGGAATCAAAATCGCCGTATTGTAAATAAACGCCCAACGCAAATTTTGGCGAATGATGTGCTGGGTTTTATGACCAATGGTCATGGCGCTTTGCACCGCGGTCAATTCATCAGAAAACATCACCGCGTCGGCGTGTACTTGCGCCAAATCACTGCCATTTGCAATCGCCACCGACACATCTGCCACTGCCAACACTGGCGCATCATTGACCCCATCACCCATCATCAAAACTTTTTTGCCCTCGCGCTGTAGGTTTTGAATGATGACAACCTTATCTTCTGGCAAAAGCGCTGTGTGTGCACTTATGCCAAACTTATCGCCAAGCACGCGCCCCGCCTCGCCAGGGTCGCCTGTCACGATGATGGGTGTGATGTTGTTGCGCTTAAGATAATTGATGAGCGAATCAGCGCCTTGTCTTAACACATCATTAAAATACAAACACGCCATCGGCCGATAGCGCTCGCCATCTTTGATGGACAGCACCACCGCCATATTGGCTTTGTGATAAGACAAGTCCACAACAGCGCCGTGCTCATGATACGCCTCACCAAGCGCAAAGCGCTCATGACCCAAGCGATAATGCACACCGTCAATCACCCCAACAACGCCGCCACCTGCAACCAGTTGCAGATTTTCCACCGCGGGCAAATGCAAATGATTGGCAGAGCGCAAAATACTTTTGGCAATCGGATGGGTGCTGCTTTTTTCAAGCGCGCCCGCCAAAGACAACACGGTTTGTTTGTCTGTTTGAGTAAATATCTGCACATCAATCAAGCTTGGCATACCAACTGTCAATGTGCCTGTTTTGTCAAAGCACACCGTATCAATGGCAGATAAAGCCTCAATGGTGTGTCCGCGTGTCACCAAAAAACCTTTTTTGGCAAGCGTGTTGGTGCCGACTGTCAGCGCAATCGGCGTCGCCAAAGATAAAGCGCACGGACACGTCGCGACAAGCACCGCCACGGTCGCCCACAGTGCTTTTGAGCTG
Source organism: Moraxella sp. (assembly GCA_041811915.1). GTDB lineage: Bacteria > Pseudomonadota > Gammaproteobacteria > Pseudomonadales > Moraxellaceae > Moraxella. The sequence goes on from JBGXSA010000063.1 coordinate 1,365, forward strand.
TCTATCCACCACCACACAAAAAACACAATCACAGCAAGCACAAGCACGCGCGCCACAAACCAACGCGCCATTTTGTCCGCCTGCACCGCGATTTTGGGTTTTTCGTTCATGGCACGATTAATGAGCCTATCAATGAGCGCCATTTGACTGTTGGCGGTGTCCTTGATGGCAAGCATGACAAGGGGCGTGCTGTCATTTTGACTGCCACCAAACAAATAATCGCCTTGTGTTTTGGCTATCAAATCACTCTCACCTGTCAATAAACTTTGCGACACTTTTGCTGCATCTGACAACAACACACCATCTGCCAAAATTTGCCCGCCTGCTGGCACCACCACAACATCGCCCGCCATAACCTTATGAACATCGCTTGGCGCTTGGGCATTGAGCTTGGCAAAAAATTGCGCGATTTTTTGTTTAAGCTCATTGTTTTGTTCAAAATCATCAATAAGCTGCTCGGCAAATGCTTTGTCTTCGCCGATTTTTTGTACCAAAGAGGGTTGAACCACGATTAAATCATTGGCAATGTTGGCAGCCTTTAGGCGCGCATTTTGCTCCACATAACGCCCCGCCAACAAAAAAAACACAAACATCGCCACCGAATCAAAATAGGTCTCACCACCATTACTAAACGTGGCATAACTGCTGGCAAAAAACGTCAATAAAAGCGCAATGCTGACTGGCACATCCATATTGATTTGGCGCGCGCGCAAGGCAGATTTGGCGGACAAAAAAAACGGCATGCCTGCATAAAACACCACAGGAATGCTCACAATCATAGAAACAAAGCGCAAAAACTCACGGTGTTCGTCCGCCATGCCACTGTACACACCAAAGTACAGCCCAATTGAAAACATCATCGCCTGCATGGCACCAATCGCCGCCACACCAAGGCGAATGAGCATTTGCTTATTGGCGCGCTTGAGCGCCGCTTCATGCGTATCGCTGCGATAAGGCTTGGCGTCATAGCCGATTTGACTTATCGCTTGCAAAATCGTACCGATTTGTACCGCAGTGTCATCCCACATCACCTGCATACGCTGATTGGTCAAATTGACATCACAGCGCACAACGCCATCAAGTTTGTACAATCGGCGCTCAATGAGCCACGCACAAGCAGCGCAGCGCAGCCCCACCACCGACAGCTGCGCCACAAGATGACCGCCGTCTTCATAGACAAATTCTTGCTTGATGTCATCGTGATTATACGCCTCAATCATGAGTGCGTCAGGCAAAGGCGCGTTGCGGCTGATTTTTTGGCGATCCAGATAATACTGCTCAAGTCCCGCCTCCACAATACTTTGCGCGGCAAGCTGACAGCCCAAACAACACATCTGCCTGTCTGCATCAAGCACGCGCGCCACAAACGGCACTTTGGGCAAAGGCTCGCCACAATGAAAGCACGTCCCTTCTTTTGGCAGCACAAGTCCGCTGCTTGCAATATCAGACGCTGTTTTGATGGAATCCGACAACATAACCTGCCATACAATACGATGAATTTTCTATTATAACACGATTTTTTATCACGCGATTTTTTGCGCCGTGCTTTTTATGATAATTTTACGTCATTCTCAAGCGTTAAACCGTTTTGGTAGGTTGGCGTTGAGCTTACAAAACCCAACATTATAAAAGGGCTTAAAACGCTGGGTGTCGTATCTCCACCCAAACTACATCATTGATTTTATTTAAATTTATTAAAAAATTGTTGGGTGTCATTCTTCCACCTAACTTACTCCGCCCAACTGACGAAAATTGATTTTTTATAAAAAATCAATTAAGTTAAATAAAGTTGAGAATGGGGTAATTTTGATAACTCCGTCATTGTTACCACAGTAAACACAAAACTTGCCCAAAGCGCACGATTTTGTGAAATTTTGATGAAAAAGCGCATAATTATCTGTTTGTGCTTGAAAAAACAATGAATTTTAGTATGATAATCCCACTGACAGTTATTGGGTAATTGATTGTGACGCATTATAATAATCATTTTGATAAACATACCAGCGGTGTTACGCGTGAGCGCGAACAAGGCTTTGTGCTTGGTTTTTTGCTTTTAATCATCATCATTGGACTTATGGTGGCGCTTGCCATTTATGCTTATTTTTTAAATCAAACGATTGTACAAAAATTTGAAAGCAGAAAATGGGACGTGCCTGCGCGCGTGTATTCGCGTCCGCTTGATTTATCAAAAGGCAGCGCCTCCAAAAGTGATGTGGACAGCTGGCTTGAGCTATTAAACTACGCGCGCACAGACAGCGATACGCTCTCTCACAGCGGTACTGTTTATAAAGACAACAACAACTATTTGATTTATACACGCGGTTTTCATAATGGCGATGTCAATTACCCTGCCCAAATCATCAAAATTCAATTTAAAAACAATCGCATAAGCTCCGTCCAGACCACCCAAAAAGACGCAAAAAAAGCCATCTTAGAGCCTGTATTGATTGGGGGCATCTACCCAGAAAGCCGTGAAGACAGAAAGCTTGTCGCCATCAAAGATGTGCCCAAGCCTTTGATTGACGCGCTCATTGCCACCGAAGACAGAACATTTTATACACACCACGGCATCTCTTTGCGTGGCACCACGCGCGCCATTATCAATAATTTTAAAGGCGGTGGTATGCAAGGCGGCTCAACGCTCACCCAGCAGCTCATCAAAAACTTTTATTTAAACTCAGAGCGCTCACTAAAGCGCAAAGCCAATGAAGCTTTGATGGCGCTTTTGCTTGAGCGGCATTACACCAAAGATGAAATCTTGCAAGCGTATGTCAATGAAATTAATCTTGGGCAAAACGGACAAAACAGCATTAATGGCTTTGGCATTGCTGCGCAGTTTTATTTTAATCGTCCTTTGGGCGAGCTGCGATTGGATCAATATGCGCTGCTTGTTGGCATTGCCAAAGGATCCAGTTATTACAATCCGCGCAAACACCCAGAGCGCGCACTAGAACGGCGCAATCTTGTACTAAAAAACATGCTGGACACTGGCAAAATCAACCAACAAGATTATGATAACGCCATCAATCAGCCGCTGGATGTGGTCAAAACGCCCATCATCGCCAAGCCAAGATTTCCTGATTTTTTGGATTTTGTGCAGCGGGAGTTGGCAGAGCGTTATCGCATGAAAGATTTGCAAAGCGCAGGGCTTAATGTCATCACCACACTTGATCCGCTGGCTCAAATAGCCGCCGAAAAAGCCATCAAAAACAAACTGCCCAATCAAAAACTACAAGCCGCTTTGGTCAGCGCCGATCCCCACACAGGCAAACTCATTGCATTGGTTGGTTCGGTGAGCGATTTTACAGGCTTTAATCGCGCCATAGACGCCAAACGTCAGGTTGGCTCTTTACTCAAGCCCATCATCTATCTGATGGCGCTTGACAGCAATCAATACAACCTTGCCAGCGGTGTGGATGACAGCGAAAAAAGCTACAATCTAAACAGCTCCAACAAAACATGGACACCCAAAAATTACAACGGCGTCAGTCATGGTGTTGTACCGCTCACCACCGCACTTGCCAATTCTTACAACCAAGCAGCGGTCAATACAGGCATGCAGTTTGGTGTCAATAATTTTAACAAATACCTCACCCAGCTTGGCGTCAAAGACGATTTGCCCAATTATCCATCGGTGCTGCTTGGTGCTGTTGATTTATCACCCATGCAAATGCTGTCCATTTACCAAACGTTGGCGACAGGCGGTGTATCACATTCCATATACAGCATTGACAAAGTCGTCAATGAAGCAGGCGATGTGCTAAGCCAAACCAAAATCAACCCACAAGGCACGCGCTTGTTGCCCCCTGATGCCACATTTTTGACTGTACACGCCATGCAATCTGTCGTCAAAGAGGGCACCGCCAAGGCTGCCAACGCGCTTGGTGACTCGCTCAACTTGGCAGGTAAAACAGGCACCACCAATGACAACAAAGACGCTTGGTTTGCAGGATTCAGTGGCAATTACACCACGGTGGTTTGGGTGGGACGCGACGACAACAAACCCATTGGTCTTACTGGCACAAGCGGTGCTTTGCCCATTTGGATTGATTTTATGAAACGCCTTAATTTGGTGCCCGTCAAGCTTGCCGAACCTGACAACATTGAATGGGGTTATTTAGAAAATGGTACAGGACTTAGCACCGATGAGCTGTGCGCCGCTGCTGTTTATGTACCTTATATTGCCAAATCTGTCCCGCGCGGAGTCAGCGACTGCTTATCCACCGAAGACACAGAACCTGCCCTAGAGGAGACAGATGTGCCAATTGCCGATGGCGCAGATGATACACTGCCAAATGAAGCGCCACCTGTGCAGACTGCGCACCCACTTGAAGTCATCAATGCTGCGCCGCCAGACATCACCCCTCAAGTTGAAGAAGAGGTGTATTAAAATTTTTACAATTAAGATGCGCTTGCAATGCGCCCCAAAACACCCAATGCCAAGCTTGTGAGGCGCTTTTGGTGACGTTTGGTGGCTTTATCGCTTTCATGACCCACTTTGTCGCAAGCACAGTTTGTTTGTCATTTTGTTTTTGCCAAATCAATTAAATTAAGATAAAATTATAGTATTTTATTTGACAATTTAATAACAACTGTAAGTTGTTCTGCCGATGACACAAGGCATTGAATGTGCTTATAGTTGCTTGGGAATCATCATGTCTTGGCAACAACTACACCTACAATGCAACAAAGCCAACGTTGAGCTGGCAGAAGCTTTACTGCTAGAAGAAGGCGCCATCTCTATTTTATTGGAAGATGCTGGCGATGAGCCTTTATTTGAGCCTTTGCCAGGCGAGTCTCCGCTGTGGCAAGACGTCATCATCACCGCCTTTTTTGATACACACACCGTCAGCACACATCTTGCCACCGATTTTGAGCAATTGGCAAATCATATTGCCACTCAAGTCAATGCCAGCCGTTTTTGGCTATCGTCTTTGGAGGACAAAGATTGGACGCGCGAATGGATGAGCCATTACCGCCCCATTCAATGCTCACAAAGCTTGTGGATTGTTCCAAAGTGGCTGGAGGCGCCCGACACAACAGCCACCAACATCATCATTGACCCAGGTTTGGCGTTTGGCACAGGGTATCACGCCACCACTCGCTTGTGCTTGGATTGGCTTGCCACACAAAACAGCCAAGGGCAGCTGCAACAAAAAACCGTATTGGATTATGGCTGTGGCTCAGGGATTTTGGCGGTCGGTGCGCTACTGCTTGGTGCAAAAGAGGCGTTGGCGGTAGATATTGACCCACAAGCCATTTTGGCAACCAATCAAAACGCCCAAAACAATCGTGTTGATGACAAATTGCAGGCGTTTTTGCCCCAAGCATTTGTGGACTACAGACAAAACCATGCGCCCGATATTCAAGTGATTACCGCCAACATCTTAGCAAAACCCTTGATAGAGTTTGCACCCTTGTTTGCACAGATTCTAAAAAAAGATGGTACAATTGTTTTGGCAGGTTTGATACAATCTCAAGTTGATGAGGTCTTGTCCGCTTATGCGCCTTATTTTAATATAGATGAGCCGTTTTTCTTTGACAACAATGAAGACCGCCACTGGTATCGCCTATCAGGAAAACGCAAATAAACGACCACTCAATAAACACATTGCATTCAAAAGGAAATGATGATGACACCCACCCTAAAAACCAAATGTCCGCGCTGTCATACCGTTTATCCCATGCCCAAAGATAAGCTCAATGCACCCAAAGCGCGTGCCAATTGCGGCAAGTGTGGTCATACTTTTTTCTTAAACTTGAATTTGGTGGAGGCAGCAAACCCTCACAACCAAGCACCCACAAGCAGCACATCCTCTCATTTGACCTCTGATGGACGCGGTCAGATGGATGGTTTGGCAGACAAACAAGCCCCAACAAACACCCAAAGCTCAAAAAACAGCCAAGCTGTAACAAATGCACAAACCGCAACAGACATACCTGCCAAAACACCCACACGCAAGAAAAAAGCGCCCATCATCACAGAAGGCATGATTTATGATGACATGCAAACAGACGAAGAAGATTCATCGCAAATCAGCTTTGATGGCTTGGATGATTTTTTAAAGCAAGACACCATAAGCGCGCCCATAACAGCCAGCAGCTCACACGACACCGCGCAACAAAATGGCAGCGATGATGAAAGCTGGCTAGATGATTTATTAAAAAATGACGACAGCCCAGACATCGCAACCAAACAGCTGTCACCGCAAAATAACGCGCAAGATGAATTTGCGGATATGTTTGATGAAGATTATACCGACATCATTCCAATTGCGCACAATCCATTGGCGGACAATCCGCAATTACTCGCTCAAAAAGCCGAACAACGTCTTGCGCACAACCCCACTGAAGAGCAAAAAGCCAAAAGCCGCAGTCTGGCAGCTCAATTAGGGTGGCTTGTGGGCTGTGCTGTGCTCGTTGGCTTACTTGCAGTACAGTATATGTTTTTTAATGCCGACAACATCGCCAAACACCCCGACAGCGCAGGTCCTTTGCTTGCGCTTTGCCCGCTTGTCAAATGCCCAACAGATGCTGTCAATTTAAATGCCTTTGATGTGTCTTATGACATCAAAGCTGGCGAGGCAGACTACAGCACCGACTTGCTTGCGACACTCAAAAACACAAGCAGCAGCGATCAGCTGTATCCCAATCTTAAAATCACCATCCACGGCAAAGACGGTGTCATAGGCGGCTTGGCGCTTGCGCCCAAAGATTATTTAAGCGCCGAGTCGCGCTTACTTGCCGCCGCCCAAGACAAGCAATTTTTATTAACACTTGACGTCGACAGACAGCAAGTCAAATCCATCAACATAGAGCCTTTTTACTGATGAACAGATCAGATCTTGAACTAAATCAAGCAAATACACCTTTGCACATTCATGTACAGCTTGCTGTTGATCGCTACTTGACCACCTTGGACGGCGAAGAACCAACGCAAGTGTATGATTTGTTTTTGGCGCAGCTTGAAAAGCCGCTGCTTGAATCAATTTTGCGTTATACGCGTGGCAATCAATCGCGCACCGCACAAATTCTGGGCTTAAATCGTGGCACCTTGCGCACCAAACTCAAAGCACACGGACTTTTGTAAACAACCAATGCAAACAGCCAATGATGATTTTTGATAAATAAACTTTTGATAATCAGCTTTTTATAAATTGACTGTTTGATAAATTGGCTGTTTGATAAATTGGCCCTTTATAAATTGATGAATAATTGATATGATTGTCTGTTTATTATCACTCTGTAATTGATTGATTGATTAAAGACAATCTGATGATAATGCAAACCAACACTTTTTTTGAGTGAGTTGTTCACTCAAACCCTTTATTTAAGCATAAGTATTTAGCATAAGGTGCGTTATGAAAAAATTTGCCCTACTGTCTGTTTCTGACAAAACAGACATTGTTCAATTCGCCAAAGAGTTGCAGCAGCTTGGCTTTGGTATTTTATCCACAGGCGGTACATTCAAACTGCTCAGCGAAAATGGCATTAACGCCATTGAGGTATCCGCTCACACAGGATTTCCTGAAATGATGGATGGACGTGTCAAAACCCTGCACCCCAAGATTCATGGGGGTATTTTGGGTCGCCGCGGTGTTGATGATGCGGTGATGGCAGCTCATGGCATTGAGGCGATTGACATTGTTTGTGTCAATTTATACCCCTTTGCCAAAACCGTCACCAAAGATGATGTTACCATGACAGACGCCATTGAAAACATTGACATTGGCGGGCCTGCCATGGTGCGTTCATCCGCCAAAAACCACAAACATGTTGGCATTGTCACAAACCCAAGCGATTATGCGCGCGTCATTGATGAACTCAAAAAAAGCGGCAAATTGACCGACGCCACACGCTTTGATTTGGCGGTCAAAGCCTTTGAACACACCGCAAGCTATGATGGCATGATTGCAAGCTTTTTGGGCGCGCGACTACTGGCAGATGGTGAAAGCCTAAGCGATGACGCCGCCGCCAAAACGCAATTTCCACGCACATTCAACAGCCAATTTCTAAAAGCACAAGAGCTGCGTTATGGTGAAAACCCACATCAATCCGCTGCTTTTTATGTGGAGAGTCAGCCCCAAGAGGCTTCTGTTGCCACCGCCAAACAGCTGCAAGGCAAAGAGCTGTCTTATAACAACATTGCCGATACGGACGCGGCACTTGAGTGTGTCAAATCTTTTGCCAAGCCTGCTTGCGTGATTGTCAAGCACGCCAACCCCTGCGGTGTTGCGGTGTCACCCGATGGCATTTTGGAGGCGTACAATTTGGCTTATGCCACCGATCCTGAGTCCGCCTTTGGTGGCATCATCGCTTTTAACCGTGAGTTGGATGTGGCGACTGCCAAAGCCATCGTGGATCGTCAATTTGTAGAAGTTGTCATCGCACCAAGCGTTGCAGAGGGTGTGCTTGAGGTGACAGGAGCTAAGAAAAACGTGCGTGTGCTCGTCTGCGGTGATTTGCCAAAGATTGATGAGCGCGCAAGCCAGCTGGACTTTAAGCGTGTCAATGGCGGACTTTTGGTGCAAGAGCAAGATTTGGGCATGATTACCAAAGACGATTTAAAAGTTGTCACCACCAAAGCACCCACAGATGCTGAACTGGACGACTTAATCTTTGCATGGAAAGTTGCCAAATACGTCAAATCCAACGCCATCGTCTATGCCAAAAACCGCCAAACCATCGGCATTGGTGCAGGACAGATGAGCCGTGTCAATTCAGCACGCATTGCCGCCATCAAAGCTGAGCACGCAGGGCTTGTGGTAGAGGGTGCTGTCATGGCGTCTGATGCATTTTTCCCATTTCGTGATGGCATTGACAATGCCGCTGCCGCTGGTATTAAATGCATTATTCAGCCGGGTGGCTCTATGCGTGATGATGAGGTAATTGCTGCCGCCAATGAGCATGGCATCGCCATGGTGTTTACTGGTATGCGTCATTTTAGACATTAATCAATCCATGAGTCATTAATCACCCCAAAGCACCAAATGCAAACCCAAAAGCCGCACCTTAAAGCACATTTTTAGCTTTGGTGCGGCTTTTTACTGACCGCTTATCCTCTACATTACACTCATCATACGCTGCACTCATCATACGTCATACTCATCATGGATTATGCTCAATGCTGTACTCATCACGCACCTTTTTATCATCTGTGTATTTTTAAACTCACCACAAATCTGCGCCCAATAAATCTGTCAAGAATGGGTTGGATACACCCATACAAAAACCACCACAAACACATTCGCCAAACCCATGCATTCATCGGTTTTGGTACACTGTGTTTGTGATGGCTGTATGTCAGATTTGCCGCGGATATTAAGCTTTTTTACAAGCCCTTTAAGACATCCTCATTGACCTGGACTTCGTGCGTACTGCGCAGATAATGCAGATAGTCTTCCAAATAATCTTGCCCTGCATTGTCTTTGATGATGGCTGATGCCATGGCTTGCTCGGTAGGACTCATCACCGACTGACTGGTTTGGGTGATTTTACCCCCTGCAAAAATACTAACCCCTGCTTTGGTTGGCACTGTCCAAACCGCCACACCATTATCCGCCCGATGCACAAACAGCTGTCCGCGCTCTTCATCATTAATCGCTGGATTGCGGCGGCTGATGTCGCCCAAGCTTTGCAAGGAAGACAGATTGCTTTCATTGATCTTGGCAGCTTGAGCGGTGGCGTCTTGCAAAGCAAGTGCGATGGATTTTTCTTCAAGCAAACGCTGCTTAATGACTGGTGTGGCAGCCGTCAAATCCATCGCCGTAGATTGGCGGTGATTGGTGGGCTGCACCCAAACAGTTTTGTCATTGATTTGCAGATTGGGCGATACGCCTTGTTCGGCAACCGTCAAATCATCAAAAGCCGCCGCGATGACTGAGGGCTGATTGTAGGCGGTTGTATTGTTGGTTTTTGTATAATTGTTTAGGCTGATGATGGGCAATTTGTATTCACTTGCAATGTCTTTTAATGAAAACTCATCTGCCACTTTATTATTGATATCCACAATCAAGCTGTCATAAGCTTGTTTTTGTCTGTCTGCCACAGCTTGCGCTTTGAGCGCCGCTTTTTGTTCCTCAAAACTTTGCGCCTGCCCCACATCAATCACCTTAAAAAAATGCGTGCCAAAGCGTGTTTTGACAGGGGCGCTAACCTCGCCTTTGCCCAGATTGGCAATCGCTGCTTGTACAGCCTTGGCATCTGTACCAAACACAGTGGCATTAAACAGCCCAATCTCACCACCCATCTCGCCTGTTGGGTCGTCCGAATAGGTCTTGGCAAGGCTTGCAAAATCCTTATTGGCGGCGATTTGCGCTTGCACCTCGACAATCTTGGCGGCGTTGCTGTCAGCAATCACGATGTGCGCAAGCTGTTTGGTATTAACTAAGCTGCTATTATAAAGCGCCTTTAATTCATTTTCAGTAGGCTCGTTGATGGTCACCTGACTTGGATCAATGGCAAGCACCTGCAAATCCACCATTTCAGGGCTTATTAGGGTATCTTTGTGCGTATTGTAATACTGATTAATTTCGCTATCAGTCACCGTTACTTTGTCGGCATAATCCTGCCATGCCAAACGCTTAACCCACAGCGGACGGCTTTCTGTTTGCAATTCTATCAAACGACTGATTTGCGATTGTGGATAGATGGCGGTTGTTAATATGCCATTCATCAAATTACGGATGTTGATCTGGTTGCGATAATTGTCAAACAGACGGTCTTTGGTCAAGCCATTTTGCTGCAAATATTGCGCAAATAAATCATTGGAAAACTGCCCATTGGCATCGGCAAAGGTCGAATCCGCCTGCAACAGACGCGTGATTGTCTCGTCAGACAAATGCATACCAAGCAAAGACGCTTGCGTTTCAAGCAAAGTGCGATTGATGAGATTTTCAAGCGTTTGGGATTGCAGCGCCTGTTCATTAATCATGGCGGCGTCATAATTTTCAAGCAACTGCGTGCGCGAGGCGGTCATTTCGCTTTGCAATTGATTCATTGTAATCGGTGTATCACCCACTTTTGCAACCTGATCTGGCGTCAAAGCACCGCCACCAAAATAACCCTCAAGCCCAAGCAAAACCATAGGCGACAAACACAAAAGCATAAAAATACGCCCCGGCCAGCTTTGCAAAAAATCTCGTAATTTATCCATGACTTTAACCTACGCACAAAATCTGTTATAATACGCTAATTTTATCAGATTTTCAATTGCTTATCCATAACGCGCACAGCGCGATAAGTGCAACTTAACAGCGCTTATGTGTTTTTGCCAATCATTACATAAAAAAATGTTGAATGCAAAAATGTTCAATGCAAAATCTGCCAATAGCGTTATGCGGCATTAAAAACATCAAAGCACCTCACTCAAACTGTTTACTTTTAGTTTGTTTACTTTTAAGTCATTGTATAGGAAATGTACATCTCATGGAAAAAAAATCTTCCAAAAAAGAAGCCAACATAGATGTCAGCACCGCAGAAGGCAAGAAAAAAGCCTTGGAGATGGCGCTGGCACAGATTGAAAAAGCCTACGGCAAAAACACCATCATGCGCCTTGGTGATGAAAGCGCGCGCCAAAATGTGGATGTCGTCTCAACTGGCTCTTTGGGCATTGACATTGCGCTTGGCATTGGGGGCTTGCCCAAAGGTCGCATCATTGAGATTTACGGCCCAGAAAGCTCAGGTAAAACCACCCTCACCTTGCAAGCGATTGCGCAGTGCCAAAAAAATGGTGGCACCTGTGCATTTATTGACGCTGAGCACGCTTTGGACCCTGTCTATGCCAGAAAACTTGGCGTGGATGTGGACAATCTGTTTGTCACTCAACCAGACAATGGCGAACAAGCGCTTGAAATCACCGATATGCTGGTGCGCTCTGGTGCGGTGGACATGATTGTCGTGGATTCTGTGGCTGCCTTGACGCCCAAAGCTGAGATTGAAGGCGAAATGGGCGACAGCCACATGGGCTTGCAGGCGCGCTTAATGAGCCAAGCTTTGCGCAAAATTACAGGCAACGCCAAGCGCTCCAATTGTATGGTGATTTTTATCAACCAGTTGCGCATGAAAATTGGCGTCATGTTTGGTAGCCCTGAGACAACCACTGGCGGTAATGCGTTGAAATTTTATGCTTCTGTGCGCATTGACATCAGACGTACAGGTGCAGTCAAAGAAGGCGAAAACGTCATCGGTAACGAAACCAAAGTCAAAATCATCAAAAACAAATTGGCGCCGCCCTTTCGCGAAACCAAATTTGACATCTTATACGGTCAAGGCAGTAACTTTTTGGGCGAAGTGTTGGACATTGCAACCGATTTGGATTTGGTCAAAAAATCTGGCGCATGGTACAGCTACAACAACGAAAAAATCGGTCAAGGTCGCAACAAATCCATCGCCTTTTTGGAAGAAAATCCCGACATCGCCAAAGAAATAGAAATGCGCGTGCGTGAAATTAAGCTTGCCAACCCAAGCTCAATCAGCTCATCGGATGACATCACGTACGAAGACGATTCAGACTTTGAGCCGATGGATGATTTTGAATAATCCAATCCGTGCGACACACCCATCCATTCAACAAACAGTGATGGTCTGTATGTTAAAAAATGGCATTCATAAAGGGCGTAATAAACGTCCTTTTGTGTTTTAGTTACTTTTATGCTTTAGTTATATAAAGTACAACCCAAAGCCTGTTTACAATGAATTACGCTTGCATATTTTGTGGGATATTTCGTTTTAAAGCCAATACCACTCAATTCATAAAATTAAACCGACAACTCACAAACCCCTAAGTCAATTATGCCAGATTTACAACGTATCGTACAAGACGGTCTTATGAGTGATGAAGAGCGCCAAGCTTATCACGACAGCATCAAAGCGGACAGTTATATGCGCTGGCTTGCTTTTTATTATTTGGGTAGGCGTGAGCATTCCAAGCATGAACTGCGCCAAAAACTGCTTGCCAAAGGCTGTGATGCATCAAAGGTTGAGGAATTGCTAATTGAATTTGAACAAGAAGGCTATCAATCGGATGTGCGTATGACCTTGACACTCATCAAAGCAGGCATTGCCAAAAAACACGGCAAAATGCGCATCCATCAAACGCTCAAAAGCCATCATCTCACCACCATTTCATCTGTCAGCGACATCACCGCATGGATAGATGCTCATGCAGATTTTTTTGCTGAATTAATGACGGACGACAGCGACGATACGGCGCATTATGAGGTGGATTGGCTCACTCAAGCGGTCGCGGCACGCGTCAAAAAATACGGCGACGCCATTCCCACCGACCCCAAACAAAAAGCCAAGCAATTGCGCTTTTTGCAGTATCGTGGCTATGAGACAGGTGTCTGTTTTGAAGCTCTAAAACACAACTTGGAGACACTTAACGACATATAAAAGCCTTAAAATGACCGACTGCTAAGTTATCATCTTAAGGCTTTTGAACACAATACAGAAGTTTTATGGCTTTATCAATCTTGGGTTTGAGTTACCCCAAATGGTATAAAGATCCGCCAGCAAAGCGTCATTAATCTCTTCAATCTCAGCTTGGGTGATTTCATTATCCCCTTGCTTGCCATAAATCACCACTTCATCGCCCGCCTTGATGTCTGGAAAATCCGTCACATCCACCATCGTGGTATTCATGGACGTTTTGCCAACCACAGGTACGCGATGTCCGTTAATGAGCACATGACCTTTGTTGGTAAACACACGGCGATAACCATCTGAATAACCAAACGGCAAATTGGCAAGACGACTGTCGCGCGTCAAGGTATAAGCGCCATCATAGCCGACTGTCGTGCCTTTGCTGTAGCTTTGGATGGACGCCACTTTGGATTTAAAGCTCATGATTTTTTTGTAAGCAGGCTTGGCGTCAATGGTATCACCATAAATCAAGCCACCAGGGCGCACCATGTCCAAATGGCTTTCTGGCACGGCGATTGTCGCAAAGGAATTTGCAGTATGCAGGGTTAATTTTTTGCGGTTAAGCTTGCCTGCCTTGATGAGCCATGCCGCTTGTTCATTAAACAAAGCCAGTCTTTCGCGCACAAAAGCCTCATCTTCAAACGCATAATGCGTCATGATGGCAACCGTATTGATGTTTGGCAACTTCAAAATCGCCAAAGCCTCTTGTTTGCCTTGCTCGCTTGCCACATCCAAGCCATTTCTATCCATACCGCCAGCGTTTAATGCCAGATGAACATCAATGGTTTGTTTGTTTTGTTTGGCGATTTGGCTGATTTCTTTTGCCTTATCTAGACTACCCACAAGCTCTTGAATTTGATAGGGCAGTCCTGAGCGTATCTCATCGGCGCTCGCCAAGCGCACACGCGTAATCACGCCCTTGTAGCCATGCGCCCGCGCCACTTTCGCCTCATCATTGCTTGCAATGCCAATGCAAGGCACGTTGAGCTTGATGATGGACGGCATCAACAAATCAATGCCATTGCCATAAGCGTCTGCTTTCATTATCGCGCATATTTTTGATTTGTCCGCCAAAGTATGTTGTAGGCGCGTGATGTTGTCCTCAAATGCTTGTACATCAATTTGCAAATACGCATTGGCATTGACATGATTGCTATAAGAATAATCACCCAAAACCGTCAAATTGGGCGCAGCATAGGCTTGTCCACCCATCATCACCATCACAGACAACGCCAAAAATTTGATTGAACGCACAGATTTTGTCATAAGTATGTCCTTAAATTAATATGACCAAAATAAGCGATACTCGCCATGGCGCGCACATTGGGCACGTCATCATGCTCGTTATCGCACGTTAATTTATAACATACTTTACAAATTATGCCAAGCTATTTATATATGAGTAACAATGTATCGCTATCAAACACCCTAAAGCCATTGCTGCCAAACGGGAGTCTGCCCATCGCCCACGCTTGCCACCTTGCCAAGTGCGCGCCACGGCATGGTTGTGCCATGAAAATCACTGCCCACCGACACTTTTAAATTGTGCGCCAACACCATTCTGTCAATCATCTGGCGCGTACTGATGGGTTCTGATGGACTGGGCAGTTCACACGCATCGCCGCCACAGTGCGCAAAATCTGCAATCAATTTTCTGGTTAAAGTTGCTGATAGGCGATAGCGTGTTGGGTGCGCCAATACCGCACAGCCACCACAGCGGTGAATCAGATGGATAGCAGCAGACATATCAAAGGTCTGAATGGCAACATAAGCAGACTTGCCATCCGCCAAAAATTTATCAAACGCCTCTTGTATGCTTTTGACCAAGCCCAGCTCAAACAGCACTTGCGCAATGTGTGCGCGCCCCAAGCCCTCAGCATTGCCCGCCACTTTGGCAAGCGCAAGCGCCCACAGCGTTTCAACATCCCTTGAAAAAATAAGCGCCAACCGCTCAATCATTTGACGCGCTCTATCAGCACGGCTATTTTGCACGCTGCAAAGGGCTTGTTGCATGGCGTGCTCATCTTGAATGTTTAGTCCCACAACGTGTATGATTTTGTGCACCGATTTGTTTTTGCCATAGCCGCCCATCAGCTCATGCGTTGTGCTGATTTCCACCCCTGCAATCAAACGAACGCCCAACACATCAGCCGCCTGTTTTGCTCTGGCAACACCTGACATGGTGTCGTGATCCGTCAATGCCAATATGTCAATATCGGCATTTTTTGCCAATTGCACAAGCGCCTCTGGACTAAAAGTACCGTCCGATTCGGTGCTGTGACTGTGTAAATCCACTTTCATCATATCATCTTACCAGTTCATAAATTCATCTTTGTTGTGAGTATAAATGTAGCAAGCATAAATCATTCACGCAAATCCAGCAAATCCAAATGCACAACAAAGCAACAATCCCATCATCACAGTTTTGCAGATTGGCTCATCATGCACAATACACAAAAAATACACAGAAAAACGCCCCGCAAATTTGCA
Organism: Moraxella sp.; assembly: GCA_041811915.1. Classification (GTDB taxonomy): domain Bacteria; phylum Pseudomonadota; class Gammaproteobacteria; order Pseudomonadales; family Moraxellaceae; genus Moraxella. The sequence continues at coordinate 17,280 of JBGXSA010000063.1, forward strand.
GGGCATTTAACTTTAAAACTGTCTTTTTTTGAGATAATCTTCAACTGTCGGCGAGCTGCCACTCAAATAGCTGTCCACTGTGGCGGGCTTGACAGCAGGCGCAGCTTGTTCTTGAGATTGTTGTACACTTTGAGCGACATTCAGTTGTGGCGCAACTTGCGCACTGGTCTGCGCGCCAACTGGGCGCTGTACCACGCGTGGACGCTCATCCAAAACCAAGCCTGTGGCAATGACGGTCACTTGAATCTCATCACCCAAGGATTCATCCAAAGTCAAGCCATAAAAAATATCGGCATTGTCGGTGTCCACCAAAGTTTGTAAATGCTCAAAGACCTCATCAGGCTCGTTCATTGTTGCGTCATTGGCGGTAATGCTGATTAACAAGCCTTTGGCATTTTCCAATCTTAAATTATCATCAAGCAGTGGTGAGCGAATCGCTTTTTCCACCGCTTGTCTTGCGCGATCGTCACCACTGGCGCGACCAATACCCATCATCGCGTGTCCACGACTGTTCAAGGCTGTACCCACATCCTTAAAGTCCACGTTGATAATGCCAGAGTCTTTGACCATATTAACAAGACCCACAACACCATGCAGCAATACATCATCGGCTTTTTTGAAAGCATCACGGATAGACATATTGCGATACACTTGCTGCAGCTTTTCATTGGGAACAGTGATGATGGAGTCCACATGACTGGATAACTGCTCAATGCCGTCTTTGGCAGCTTTGGCACGCTTACCACCTTCAAATTTAAAAGGCGTGGTCACCACAGCCACTGTCAATAAACCCATGTCTTTGGCAATGCGCGCAATGACAGGGGCTGCGCCTGTGCCCGTCCCACCGCCCATGCCAGCGGCAATGAACGCCATTTCATAGCCTTCTAGTATGCGGCGCAATTCGGAATCGTCACTTTCGGCGATTTCACGTCCTTTTTCAGGGTTGCCACCCGCCCCAAGACCATCTGAGCCAAGTTGCAATTTGTTTGGCACAGACAATTTGTCCAAGGCTTGACGATCGGTATTGGCGCAGACAAATGTCACCCCTTTAATGCCTTGTTGCACCATGTGTTCAACGGCGTTACCACCACCACCGCCCACACCAATGACAACAATGCGCGGTCCTGCGCCCAAACTTTCATCATCAATAATACTATAACTCGGCATCAAAAATTCTCCAAACACACCAACTTAGCCCATACTAAGTTAAAATATAAAATAGTACTATTAAACCATCAAACAGGCGTTTTCGCAAGCAATTTTTGCAAATTTTGCTTAAAAATCATAGGGCACGCTGACATTTGAGATGCTTAATAAAAAAATATTAGATATTAAAGCGTGCTTTTATCAAAAGCCAAACTTCAAACCATCCAATTTCAAACCACCTAAATGAACTTAAGCCAACAAACACAGACAGTGCCATCAATGCGCCAATTGGTCAAAATTATCAGACGACAATCAGCCCCATTTGGTAATGCTGCTGCTGATTTTATCCAAATATAAGCCAATTTTTTCTAATAAGCTTTTGGGCTTGCGATAGTCGGGATTGTGTCTGTTTTGCGTTTCTTCATAATCATCGCTAAAGCCATACAACAGCGCGCCCAATGCCACTTGCAGATTTTTATCCTTGATGACGCGCCCAACGTATTTAAAGTTCTCATCACTGAGCGCATTGGATACTTGAATGCGGTGTTGACTGTTGGCGCGTTCATTGTCGTTTGCCAAATGCACATTGATTTGCCAGTATTTTTTAAGATAAGGCACAAAACCAACAACGCAGCTGCCACCGCCTGCAACCACCACCCCTGATGTATAATAATACGCTTTTTCAAGCCCAACATCATGCAAGCGCTTGGCAATTTCATCAAACAATTGATTGTAGCAATTTACAATTATTTCGCTGATACGATGGCGACTGAAGACGCCTGCTTGTTGGTCTTGACGCTCTTTGATGGTTTCAACAAACAGCTGTTTGTCCGCCTCAGTGATGTCAAGATTGGCATAGTGATGTTTGAGGTGCTGCGCCTGATTAAAGCTTATCAGCAATTGATTGGACATTGCGTCTGTGATGTCATCACCGCCAAACCCAATGCAATCTGTAAATAACAAAATATCGTCTTTGTATAGTGCGATTTTGGTAATGCGCTTGCCAATGTCAATAAACAACACGCCCGATTTTTTTTCTTCTGGCAGCACACTGTAGCTTGCACCTGCGACCATGTCGCACATAAAAATTTCGCTGTCCACGTCCACACCGCGCAGTACATTGCACCATGCGTTATATTCATTGGTCGGCAGTCCCATCAAGTGATAGCTGGCAGATAATTTTTTCGCCTCCAAGCCAATCACATCTTGAATGGGCGATGAATCATCCACCCACGCCATCTGCAAAAAATACTGGCTGGTATAAAAATCTTGCCCATCATAAAATCTTTCTTTGGCGGCGGTGAGCACTTTTGCCATGTGAATGCTTGAGACTGTATCATCCACATGAATTTGAGCGGCGGCATTACCGCTTAATAGACTGGTACTGGCAAAGACAAGCGCCACCGAATGGGTACGTGTGTTTGCCATCATGTCCGCCATGGCGATTGATTTTTTGATGGCGTTTTGCAGGCGTTCACGATGAATGATAACCCCACGGCTAAAGGCATCCGTTGTTGCCTCGCCCACCGCCATAATTTGCAAATGCTTATCGGGCGTCTGACACCCCATGACGGTGTAGACTGCACGTTCGCTGATATGGACAACAACAAGATTGTGTGACTGATGGTTATTCATTATAAGTGTCTAATTGGTAAAATCATCGGATTGGCGCAAATCATTGGGCGCATGGGCTTTATATTCAACCGTAAAGCCATTTTTGTAACGCAAATCAATGCTGCCAATGTCGTCTTTTTTGCTTGCCAGCTCATTATCGCCTTTTAATAAATTGGCAAGATTGTATAATTTTTCATGGCTTCTGTCTTTATCAACCGTAATGCGCAAACCATTATTAAACCGCAACAGCCAAGTACCCCGCGCCGTCAAGGTTACATCCACCAAATGCATACCAAGTCCTGCAAACCACTCATTGATATGATACATTTGGCTCATGGCGTCCTGCGCCAACGCTGCATCAGTTTTTAGGTAAATTAAATTTGGGTTATTTAATTGCTCATCGTCTGCAGGCACAAAAATCTCACCGCGCGCATCAATCATCTGCGTACTGCCAAAATTTGCCACTGCTTTTTTGGGCGTGACACTAAGCACAATCCCCCTTTCCCAATCGCGGCGCAACGCCACGCTATCCACCCAAGAGATGTCTGTAAACGTGCGCGCAAGGCTGGGCAAATCGGCATAAAAAAACTGCTGATTGCCAAGTTGTTGTGACGTTTGCTGCAATTGCTGTTGTTCGCTGCGGCTTAGCCCCTGCCCATCAATAAAAATCGGCTGCGCTGCTTTTTTTTGCATACCCACAAACAACAAAGTTAATAAAGCTGCGGTGGCGATTGTTACAATCATGATTTGCTGAATGTCTTTGATGTTATACCATTTTAACGCTTGCATATCCTGCATGATTTACCACACCACTCTCACTTTTCATTAAAAAGCAATATAAAATACAACAGTTTACCGTATTTTACTGTTAAATAAAAGAATATTTTTTTAAATAATGATTTAATCATCATTAAATACTGGACATGACGACATTTTGCACGCCCCAAAAAATCTTAAACACTCAATTTGAATGCCAAACGCGCACACTAAATTTGAGCGCTAAAAAATTTAAACACCAAAAAGCCATGGGCGTGCTTTTGATAAAATAAGCCAAATCTTGTTTTTGATGAATAGCGCCAAAAGATTTTTGAACATCATTATATTAACAAATTCATCACCCAAACAAACTTAATCTCATTCTCAACTTTATTTAATTCATTGATTTTTTATAAAAAAATCAATTTTTGTAAGTTGATGGAAAAATAACACCCAACAATTTTTTAATAAATTTAAATAAAATCAATGACTTAAAATATTAGGTTTCGCTATCGCGGGCCTACGAAAACGGTTTAAAGCTTGAGAATGACGTAACTTATCATTTATCTTATTTTCACTCAAACTAAAATGTCAATACACCCCAGTTTTGTGCAGCGTTGTGATAAGCACGCCTTTATCACAACCCCAAATAATTACCTAAATCACATTTTAATCATCATGATAAATCATCACGACAAAGTCTGTGCCAAAATGCGCAGACACAACTGTGCAAAATCCATGCCATTTTGTTTTGCTGCCATCGGTACAAGGCTGTGGTCGGTCATGCCTGGTACGGTATTTAGCTCAAGCAAATACAACTTACCATCATCACCCCTCAAAAAATCCACACGCCCCCAGTCACGTCCACCAATAGCCGCAAAAGCACGCTTGGCAGTTGCCGCCATTTGTGCTTCTTCATCGGCAGTTAAATCTGAAGGGCATTGATAAACGGTATCATTTCTCAGATATTTGGCTTCATAATCGTAAAATTTACCCTTTGGAATGATGCGAATGCTGGGCAATGCCTCATCAGCAAGCAAAGATAATGCGTATTCTCCGCCTGTGATGGCTTTTTCTGCCAAAATTTCACCGTGATATTGCTTAAGCTTGGGATAAATTTTTGCCAAATCGCCTGTATTTTCAACCATAACCACGCCCACACTGCTGCCCTCGGCGGCAGGCTTGACAAACAACGGCAGACCAAATTCTTTTTCTACCGCGTCAAAATCGCTGTCATCGTGCAATACCACATAAGGCACGTTCGGCAAGCCCAAGGACTGCCAAACAAGACGGCAGCGAAATTTATCCATGGCAATGGCACTGGCAAGCACGCCACAACCAGTGTAAGGAATATTAAAACCGTCCAACACACCTTGCAAACTGCCATCTTCACCAAAAGTACCGTGCAGCACGTTAAACACACGGTCGTACGCGCGCAAGTTTGAAATGTCGGTATCGGCAGGGTCAAAATGATGCGCGTCCACGCCTTTTGAAAGCAAGGCATCCAATACAGCTTTGCCGCTGTTTAGCGACACCTCACGCTCTGCACTTGTGCCACCGCAAACCACGGCGACTTTGCCAAATTTTTTTACATCAATTTCGTTCATGCTCATCATCATTCCCTAAGGTTTAAAAATTATAAAAAATTACTTCAAAAACAAGCCATTGGCTGCCAAATCTTGACACAATTGCCCCACATTGCCCGCCCCTTGCGTGATTAACAAATCATTGCCTTTTAGCGTGACTTTGAGCACTTGGGCGATTTGGTCTTTGTCTGTGACATTAAGCACGATGGGCTCAACCTGTCCACGCTCACGCATGGAGCGCGCCAAATCTGCACTGCTTGCGCCTTTGATTGGCTCTTCGCCAGCACTGTAGACATCAAGCAACACAAGCTTGTCCACCTGCGACAACACATTGACAAAATCATCAAAACAATCGCGTGTACGACTGTAACGGTGTGGCTGAAAAATCATCACCAAACGGCGCTCAGGATAGCTTTGGCGTGCCGCCTTAATCGTCATGGCAACCTCGGTGGGGTGATGTCCATAATCATCGATCAGCAAAATATCGCCATCGCCTTGTGCGGCAGCATAAGCGCCATTATTTTCAAAGCGGCGTCCCACGCCTGCAAATTTCTCAACCGCACGACGAATCGCCTCATCACTCACGCCCTCATCGGTCGCCATGGCGATTGCGCCCAGCGCATTATAAACATTGTGTATACCTGGAATATTGAGGGTGATTTGAAGGGGCTCTTTGTCTTTTCGCAAGACGGTAAAGCGACTGGTTGTGCCATCAGCAACCACGTCCACCGCCTGTACATCATTGTGCTTTTCAAGCCCATAAGTCAAAACAGGGCGCGAAATGTCATCAATCATGCCATACAGCTCTTTGTCGTCGCCACACAGCACCGCCAAGCCATAAAACGGCATATTTTGCAAAAATTGAATGTAGGCTTTTTTGAGATTATCAAAACTGTTGCCATACGTCTCCATATGGTCTTCGTCAATATTGGTCACAATGCACGCCATCGGACGTAAGCTCAAAAATGACGCATCCGATTCATCAGCCTCTGCCACCAAATAACGACTTTGTCCCAAAGACGCATTTTTGCCAAAAGCGTTTAGCTTGCCACCAATCACATACGTAGGATCAAGTTTTGCCTCATGCAAAATCATGGTCAATAAACTGGTCGTCGTAGTTTTGCCGTGCGCGCCTGCCACCGCAATGCCATGCCGATAGCGCATAAGCTCACCCAACATATCCGCACGGCGCACCACAGGAATGCGCGCGGTCAATGCCGCTTGAATCTCAGGATTGGCGCGGTCAATCGCGCTTGATACCACCACCACATCGGCATTGGCGATGTTTTTGCTGTCATGTCCAATAAAAACTTGTACGCCCATTTTTTCTAGACGCTCGGTGACCGCACTTGCTTTGATGTCCGAGCCTGATACGGTATAGCCTTGGTTGTGCATGACCTCACCAATACCACACATGCCTGCCCCACCAATACCCACAAAATGAATGTGGTTGATACGGCGCATTTCTGGGATTTCAATTAAACGTTTGGGTAGTTTTTTGTGGTTGGAATTTGGCATAACACTCTCAATAAATAAAATCATCATCCGATGGCACATCTTTGTACCAAAATATAAACTTGCTCACAATGAATTAAGCTTTTGATATTTTTATAGGACATCCTAACATTTCGTAGTTGCAATTAAAATCAAGAAAAATCATAAGGCTTTCAAGGAAAATTGCGTAAGCTGATATTAAAATACCAACAAGCAATGACGATAAACATCAAGATTTAGCCTCTGTTTTTTGATAGACAGGTAATGCAAAAACGCTACTTTATTTCTAAACTATTGCTATTTCTAAATCATTGCTAAGCAGTAAAGTATTATGAAGTGTCAAAACACCCTAGAATATTTCATTAAAAATAAATTGCTTTTTGTCAAAAAATAACCAAATCTTGCCACTTGGTATCAAAAACTTGCTTAAAAACTTGCTTGATAAAACAATCATCAATCTTGTGTTTTTCAAAAAATATTTTAAAAGCCGCTATTTTTACTCAAAAATTAATCACAAACAAGCTGTATAAATACATGAATTCAATCAAAGCACGTCATCACTTGGCGCACACCTGATGGATGATGTTGGCGACATTTTTTGCCACCTCATTTTTGGCAAAACTGCGCGCTTTTTGCGCCATCGCAAGACAATCAGCTCTTGTCAAAGATTGTATGATGTCATTTAATTTGCCCGATTTCAGCTCAGGTTGTGGCAACAAAATCCCCGCACCGTGCTCGGTTAAGCTTTTGGCATTGAATGTCTGATGGTCGTCCACCGCGTGTGGCAGTGGAATAAAAATCGCAGCAACGCCTGCATTACTGATTTCGCTCACCGTCAGCGCACCTGCTCGGCACACCACCACGTCCGCCCATGCATAGGCTTTTGCCATATCATCAATAAAAGGCATGATTTCAAAAACGTGTTTGTGGGTATCAATATCAGCTTGCGAATAGGCGACAAGCATTTTTTCATGATTGTCTTTACCGCATTGGTGTTTGACAGACAAGGGTCTATCGCTTGTTTTTAATAAATCCAAAATTGCCTCATTGATTGCCTGCGCACCAAGTGAGCCGCCAACCACCAATACCTTGAGTGGCGATGTGTCATTCAAATCATATCTTTGTTCAGGGGGTGGCACCTCATCAATGTGTCCGCGCACAGGGTTGCCCACTGTAATAGCACCATCACCAAAGGCGCTATCAAACGCCTGCAAGGTCTTGTCAGCATAGCGCGCAAGATTGCGATTACTCATGCCTGCGATGGCGTTTTGTTCGTGGATAATGAGTGGGATTTTGCACCACTTGGCAGCAAGACCGCCAGGCGCGGTCACATACCCACCAAAGCCAACTGCCACATCAATTTGGTTGTCTTTGATGATTTTTTTGACGTCTTGCACCGCTGAAAACAGCATAAAAGGCAATTTAATCAAGCGCGCAATGCCTTTGTTTCTAAGTCCCTGCATGTGTATGGCAAAAAAAGGATAGCCGTGCTTGGCGACCAGCTCATTTTCCATGCCTGTTGGCGTACCCAGCCAAAAAATATTTGCGCCAAGCGCTTGCAGCTGTTCGGCAACCGCCAAAGCAGGAAAGACGTGTCCGCCTGTGCCTGCCGCCATCATCAAAACATTAAAACTGCTGCGTGAATCATCTGTTGTCATAAACAAAACCAAAATAAACAAACATCAAAGCATTTAATAAAAACCATTTAAAAATCGGCTTAAAAATACTTTATAAAATGTGTTAATGATAGCATTTTTTGTATGAATTTTAAAGTATGACACCAGATGGATTTTTTGCCAATACATTACCCAATCATAAATAATTGTAAAAATGTTAAAATAAACACAAAACACACAGCACTTACACAATACCTACTCAATCCCATTAAGCTAAATCTCATTAAGCACATAACAAAATAAGTGTATAATATTGGCAAATGAACAAATATACGCTACAATAACGCATTTATTTCGTTGATTTATATTCATCTTTCGTTGTATTTGGCGCTCATTCATGACATATCCTGCCCCAAGACAAGGCGCGTTTGCCGTCATTATTTTAATCAGCTTTTGCATAACCTTATTGGCATTTGTAATCATCAGTGAGCAAAGCTGGCAAAAGCGCCAAGATGAAGCTGTGTATTTTATTGCCAATCAAATCGCAACCGACAGCAGCCTACCCATCACCATCAACGATAAAGTCAGTCTTAGTGTGTTGGCAGACAAATATCTGATTGACGGCACGATAGGCTTTGTTGGCTTTTATGCACATGACGGTGCGCCTTTGATATCGGTCGGCAATGAGTCTAATCATGCTGTACAGATGAATATCCAACAAGGCAACTCCGTACTTGGCAGCGTTAAAGTTGCAAGCACGCCCATCAGCCGCGCCAAAATCATCGCAGATGGTTGGTTGTTTGTTTTGACAAGCTTGGTTTTGCACATTCTGTTGTGGCTGCTTTATGGCTATATGGCGCGCCCAAGCACACGCACCATTGACGACATCGCAAAAACCACGCGCGACAGATTAATCGCACAAGGCGTGCTTGAGGCGCGCACACCAAACATTCAAACAAACAGCATCAAATCTGCTCAAAATGTGGATGAGTATCTAAAATCAAAAGCGCACACCGCGGATTTATCCCAAACAAACACCGCGCACGCTGACAACAGCGCCATAAGCTTTAAAGAAAAAATCGCGCAAGCCGACAGCGTTGTGATGATTACTTTTGATGACACTCATAATTTTTTGGATTTGGTGGCGGACGATTTGTCTGTGCCTTATTTTGTGCTGTGTGATGAGCTTTTGGAGCGCTGCACTCATCAATTATTGCAACTGCCAAATTTTGCCCATGTGCGCATGACACAAATTGACAAATTCAGCAAATCAGGCGCGTGCGTTTATCTTGCCAATACCGCAGAAGATGGACGTGCCGTGCTGGCAGCTGCCGTGCTTGCCAAGATGATACCGATTGCCAATAAAATTATTTATGACAAGCACCGCGACATTCATAAATTCGCCCTACCCATGCGCGCCCTTGCTGCCAGCAACCAAAAAGCAATGAACGCCAAAAAACATCTGTTGGGGCGCTATAATGAGCCAAGCCAGCTGTTGGTGGATGCCGATGCTGCCAAGAGCATCAGTGCTGTGATGAATCTTATTGCTCCCAAAAAACCTGCCTCCATTCATGAAAAAGAATGCCGTTTTATTGGTGATGTCAGCGACACCCTATCTGGTCAATTACAAAAAATCATCACCAAAGTCTTTACTCAAAAGCCGCCAAGTCAGTCTTGATGTCATTTGCCATCACAAATCATCTGTGATGACGACGTGTTGTCATCAATTTGTATTAAATTACATATAAAATGCTTGACATCTTGTTAAAAAATCTTTATAAAACAGCTGGGGTGTGTTGGCATTGCACACGCCTTAAAAGTATGGAATGTTAAACATCTTAAATAATGGGTGTGCTTTTGATAAAAAAGCTGACTTTTGTCTTTGCTGATAAGCTTGCAACTTAAGCTAAATTTTCACTCAAATTAAAATGGCAACACCCAATCAATTCAACCAAAAACAAAAGGAGTCACCATGAGCCGTGATATTGATGATGATTTTGATGATGATTTTGATGTAGATGGTTCAGATGAAGAGCTGCTGGAAGATGGCAAAACCAAGCCCTTGGAAAAACGCTTAAAAATTGATGCCATGCTTGAAGAACAGCGCCTAAACAAACTCAAAAAAGCCTTGGAAGATGGCGATGATTTTGCCGAATTTGACGACGACTTAGAAGATGACTTTTAAGGCGCAGCATAATTCTAAAAGCGCAGCATAATTCTAAAAGCGTAGTATGATTGCTAAGACAGCAAGAGGATTGCTTGAGTATAGCAATCACAACGATGGTGTTGATTTGTCATTCAATGATGTTGTTTGACAAATCAATCTGTATTTGTTTTATAAATCAAAATGAGACGTTATTCATTACCATGATTTTATTCATTACTTCATTAATTAAACAGAGACGATTATGACCAAAGACGAATTGTTTGACTATCTAAACAGCGATGCCAATGAGTTTGGCTTTAATGCCGTGGCAACACACGGCTTTTTGAGTGCCAGCGTGGTTGGCAAACCTTTGCCCAACTGGCTGCATTATTTTTTTGAAGAAAATGATGACAAAGTCGCCGATGACATCAAAGCCGCCTTATCTGCTTGGCGCGATGAGCTCATTGACGCACTAAAAAACGAAGAGCCAATTGAACTGCCTTTTTATGACGACGAAGAGCTTGATTTGTCAGATGATGGCGACATTGTCGCATGGTCTATTGGGTTTGTGGACGCCATGTATGCCAGCGAAACGCACGACTGGTTTGACGATGCAGACACCGAAGAGGATGTGGCAGATTTGACATTGCCCATGGTTGTGCTGTCAGGCATTGCTGATGAAGATGAGGAGCTTGCCGCCATGCGTCAAGATGAGGACATCATGATTGATTTGGTGAACAGCATTGAAGAGAATTTGACGCAGCTGTATTTGTTGTTCCACACCAACGATTAACGCATTGTGATGACTGATGGCAGGCTTACTCATTCTGCCATTTTATGAATGCCCAATCCATTATCAAGGACAATCATGCAACTATCCAATTTAGAACACCTACCAAACCACATCATCACCGAGCGACTGGATGTCGTCTATGGCAGCACCGTGCGTAGTAAACATGTGGGTAAGGATTTGTTGGCAGGACTCAAAAACATCGTCGGTGGTGAGCTTGTGGCTTATACCGAGCTGCTTGAAGAGGCGCGACAAGAAGCCATGTCACGCATGATTGATAAGGCGCAAGCACTGGGTGCAGACGCGATTGTCGGCATTCGTTTTTCAACATCCAACATCACCGCAGGCGCATCAGAGCTGTTCGTCTATGGTACGGCGGTCAAAGTGCAAAAGAAATTCAATCCTTTTGGGCAGGCTGACGGCACAGAATAAACATGGACATTTCTGCAATATTATTAAGAAATATTGATTGGTTTATACCGATTATATTGTTCTTTGTTGGATGGTACTTTGGCGCGCGCGCCGAGCGTCGCCATTTGGCAAACCTAACAGCTGATGAAGCCAAATATCGCCACATCCGAGTCTCCAGTGAACGCATTCATTGTCCTGATGACAAGCCCATCTTTGTGACAGGCAATGTCGTCATCGCCCAAGACCGATTTAAGCTGGTCATGGCAGACTTATTGAGTTTGTTGGGTAAAAATTTAACCGTCTATGAGAGCCTACTTGACCGTGCGCGCCGTGAAGCGCTGGTGCGCGCCAAATCCCAAGCAGACAAAGCAGGCTGTTATGCCATCTATGGCTTGCGCTTTGAGATGTGTGAGATTGATGGCGGTGTCGAAGTGTTGGTTTATGGGGTGGGGCTTTTGACTGAAATAAGATAAGCGAAACATAAACTTGTCAAAATACGCTCATTAATTATAAGTACTCATCAAGCAAAAAACCATCTTGATATAAGATGGTTTTTTGTCTTTAGAATCATCAATTAAAATGCTTAACAAACAATCGCTTGGCATTATCGGATAAAATCGCCTGCTGCACTGATGGTGCAAGATTGCTTCGTTTGATGTAGTCACAGGCGCGTGTGTATTTGTCAAATTGAAAATAAGGGAAATCCGAACCCATCATCAAGCGCTCACTGCCAAAGGTCTGGCAGCTGCACTGCAATGCCTGCGGATGAAAATTGGCGGTATCAAACCAAAACTGCGACAAGCTTTGCCATGGACTGTGCTCAAAGGCTTGCCAGTCGTTGTAATTATCCTCAATGCGCTGCATCACAAAAGGCAAAAACCCGCCCAAATGCGCCACATGGAATTTGATGCTCGGAAACTGTTGGGGGATGTTCGCCTTTAATAGCTGTAGCACCGCCACCGTATCTTCAATCGGTGCGCCCACCACCCAATGCAGATCAAAGTCATTCACCATCGGCGATGTGGCACCGCAGCCTGTGGGATGAATGTAGATCACCGCACCCATGTCATTCATCGCGTCATAAAATGGCAAAAATTTGGGGTCGGCGATGGACAGCTTGTTTTTGATGAGTGTATTGATGGCGATGCCCATAAAGCCAAGCTCATCAATGCAGCGGCGTGCCTCACTGATGGCTTCATCCACATAAGGCAGCGGCACTGCGCCATACGCCAAAAAGCGATCGGGATATTGCTTGATAACATCGGCGTACAGATCATTGATTTGTCGTGCCATGGCGGCAGCCTCATCAGCACTACCCCAAGACGGGCTTTGTGGTGTGGCGGACAGTACTTGGTACTGCACGCCTGCTTGATCCATCATTGTGATGCGTGCCGACAGATCGTCATCATCTGTCATGGCGTTGTCCACTCGGGCATCTTTGGTGGCATCTGTGGCGCCTGCTTGTAGCATCAGTGCTTTTAATTGATCCAAATATTCCTTGCTCCACAGATGGGCGTGCGTGTCAATATGACCATCGGCGTGGCTTGTGGTGGGGCTGTTAGATGAATGAGTCATGATCGCTCCTTGTTGTCATTGTGAGTGGTTGAATGGCTTTTTTATATGTGTTAATTAACTCTATTATGTAATTGGCTTTATTATAATGATACTTGGAATGAGTTGGCGGTATTTTTTTGTGGTATGATGATGTGTTTTTGTAAATGATTATCACTGTCTGACAACTTTTCATCACAAAACAGCACAAGCACAGCCATCAAAAAGATGAATAAAGCCACAAAACCTCAGATAATTTCATCAAAATCCCCACAAACCGCCCAAAACTTGCTAAAATAGTGCTATTTTTATGTAAAAATTTCATGTATAAATTTGAGAGCTGATTATGACCAACAACGCCATCCAAACTGCCCTAGACCGCCTATCTTCTGCCTACAATCCTGCTGATATCGAAGCAGGGATGTATCAAGGCTGGGAAAATGCCGGCTATTTTAAGCCAGATTATACCAAGCCAAAAGCCTTCTCAATCGCCTTGCCACCGCCGAATGTCACAGGCTCGCTACACATGGGGCATGGCTTTAATAATGCCATCATGGATACGCTGACTCGCTACCACCGCATGATGGGCTATAATACACTATGGCAAGCAGGCACTGACCATGCAGGTATCGCAACCCAAATGGTTGTTGAGCGTCAGCTTGGCTTACAAGGTATCAAACGCCATGACTTAGGCCGTGACAAATTCCTAGAAAAAGTCTGGGAGTGGAAAAACGAATCGGGTGGCAACATCACTCGCCAAATCCGTCGTCTCGGCTCATCGGTGGACTGGAGTCGTGAACGCTTTACGATGGATGAAGGTCTATCAAAAGCGGTGCAAGATGTGTTCGTCAAGCTGTATGATGATGGTCTCATCTATCGTGGTAAGCGTTTGGTGAACTGGGATATCAAGCTTGAGACGGCATTGTCTGATCTCGAAGTAGAAAATCACGACGAACAAGGCTCATTGTGGCACTTTAAATATTTCTTTGAAAATCAAGAGCTTAAAACCAAAGACGGTCAGAACTATCTGGTCGTGGCGACCACTCGCCCAGAGACCTTGCTTGGTGATACGGCGGTGGCGGTACACCCTGAAGATGAACGCTATGCGCACCTAATCGGTCAAAATATCGTCCTACCGATTACGGGTCGTATCGTGCCTATCGTGGCGGATACTTATGTCGAAAAAGACTTTGGTACAGGCTGTGTCAAAATCACCCCTGCGCATGATTTTAATGACTATGAAGTGGGTAAGCGCCACAATCTGCCACTGATTAATATCTTTGACAAAAATGCCAATATCCTAGCTGATATGCAGGTCTATGAGAGCCTAACTCAGCGTGAGCCGACACTTGAGACGACACCGAGCGATTATGCAGGCTTGGCTCGTTTTGATGCTCGCAAAAAACTGGTGGCAGATGCCGAAAACGAAGGCTGGCTTGAAAAGATTGAACCGCACGCACTCAAAGCCCCACGAGGCGACCGCAGTGGTGAGATTGTTGAGCCATATTTGACCGACCAATGGTATGTGGCTATCGAGGCACTTGCCAAACCTGCGATTGAAGCGGTCGAAGATGGTCGCATTGAGTTTGTGCCTGCACAGTACAAGAATATGTACATGGCGTGGATGCGTGATATCCAAGACTGGTGTATCAGCCGTCAGCTGTGGTGGGGTCATCGTATCCCTGCGTGGTATGACGACAAGGGCGGTATCTATGTGGCGCATGATGAAGCCGAAGTACGCAGTAAATACAATCTGCCCGCCGATGTCATCCTACGCCAAGATGAAGATGTGCTTGATACTTGGTTTAGCTCAGGTCTATGGACATTCAGCACGCTTGACTGGGGCAGTCCAAATGATGACGGACGAGCATTGCAGACTTTCCACCCAACCAGTGTGCTGGTGACTGGCTTTGACATCATCTTCTTCTGGGTGGCTCGCATGATTATGCTGACCATGCACTTTGTCAAGAATGCCGATGGCACGCCACAAGTACCGTTCAAGACTGTCTATGTGCATGGTCTAGTGCGTGATGGTCAAGGTCAAAAGATGAGTAAGTCAAAAGGCAATGTGCTTGACCCGATTGATTTGATTGATGGTATTGACCTAGAAAGCTTGGTGGCGAAACGCACGACGGGGCTGATGAACCCAAAAGACGCCGCCAAAATCGAAAAATCCACCCGCAAAGAATTTGCCGATGGTATTGAGGCATTTGGCACGGATGCACTGCGTTTTACCTTTACCAGCCTAGCAAGCACTGGTCGTGATATCAACTTTGATATCAAGCGTATCGAGGGCAACCGTAACTTCTGTAATAAAATTTGGAACGCCACCCGCTTTGTGCTGATGAACTGCGTGGACAAGGCAGGCAATGAATTGCCAATTGACAAAACCGCCAATAAACAGCTGTGGGAGCTACCCGAAAAATGGATTGTCAGCCGTCTAAACTCAACCATCGCAAGCATCCATGAGGCGATGGCGACTTATCGCTTTGATTTGGTGAGCCAAGCGATTTATGAATTTATTTGGAATGAATATTGCGACTGGTATGTCGAGCTTGCCAAATCGGCGCTCAATGACGACAGCGTCAGCGATGAGCGTAAGGCACAGATTCGCTATGTGCTGATTCATGTGCTTGAGGTCGCCATGCGATTCACCCACCCAATCATGCCGTATCTGACCGAGAGCCTGTGGCAGACGGTTGC
>JBGXSA010000064.1:0-17670 GCA_041811915.1 Moraxella sp.
ACTAAAATTGACCGTTGGTTCTTAGTGCAAATTCAAGACATTATCAATACTGAAAATCAAATTAAAACCATGGGCTTTGGTGATTTAACTGCCCAAAATATCCGTCAATTTAAACGCAAAGGCTTATCGGATTTAAGGATTAGCCAGTTAATGGGCATTTCACAAAAACAATTCCGTAAACAACGTTGGAATTTAGGCGTTTATCCAGTTTATAAACGTGTGGATACTTGTGCAGCAGAATTTGCATCAAATACAGCATATATGTATTCAACCTATGATGAAGAGTGCGAAGCAAATCCATCAAATACAGACAAAATCATGGTGATTGGTGGTGGGCCAAACCGTATTGGACAGGGGATTGAGTTTGATTATTGCTGTGTACATGCTGCTTTAGCAATGCGTGAAGATGGCTTTGAGACCATTATGGTCAACTGTAACCCTGAAACCGTTTCAACGGATTATGATACATCAGACCGTTTATATTTTGAGCCAGTAACTTTAGAAGATGTGCTTGAAATTGTGCGTACTGAAAATCCAAAAGGCGTAATTGTTCAATATGGCGGTCAAACTCCATTGAAATTAGCACGAGCATTGGAAGAAGCAGGCGTACCAATCATTGGCACAAGCCCAGATGCGATTGACCGTGCTGAAGACCGTGAACGTTTCCAACAAATGATTCAACGTTTAAATTTACGTCAGCCAAATAACAGCATTGTAAAATCAGCAGAAGAAGGTATTACCGAAGCGACCAAAGTCGGTTATCCATTGGTTGTTCGTCCATCTTATGTGCTTGGGGGGCGAGCGATGGAAATTGTGTACAATGAAGAAGAATTAAAACGCTATTTGCGTGATGCAGTACAAGCATCAAACGAAGCCCCTGTATTACTTGACCGTTTCTTGGACGACGCCATTGAAGTGGATGTGGACTGTGTGTCTGATGGTAAAGATGTAGTGATTGGCGGTATCATGCAGCACATTGAACAAGCAGGGGTACACTCTGGCGATTCAGCGTGTTCAATTCCGCCTTATTCATTAAGCACCGACATCCAAGATGAAATGCGTCGTCAAACCGTGGCTATGGCGAAAGAATTGGGCGTTATCGGTTTGATGAATGTTCAATTTGCAGTTAAAGATAATGAAATCTACATCTTAGAAGTCAATCCGCGTGCATCTCGTACTGTGCCGTTTGTTTCTAAATGTATCGGGCAATCTTTGGCGAAAATTGCAGCACGTTGTATGGCAGGTCAAAGTCTTGCCGAGCAAGGATTTACAACAGAAATCATTCCAAAGCACTTTAGCGTCAAAGAAGCTGTTTTCCCGTTTGCTAAATTCCCAGGGGTGGATCCAAGCCTAGGCCCTGAGATGCGTTCTACAGGCGAAGTGATGGGTATTGGCACAAGCTTTGGCGAGGCGTATTACAAGGCGGTGCTAGGCTCTGGCGATAGATTGACAGGCTTGCCACAGGCAGGCGAGACCAAGCGTGTGTTTATCTCGGTGCGTGAAAGCGATAAGGCGGGTATTGTGGACGTGGCACGTCGCTTGGTTGGCTTTGGTTTTAAGCTGGTGGCGACAGGCGGTACTCAAAAGGTGATTACTGACGCAGGCATTGATTGTGAACGAATTAACAAAGTCACCGAAGGTCGTCCGCACATCGTAGATATGATTAAAAATGGCGACATTCACATGGTGATTAACACCACCGAAGGCAAACAAGCCCTAAAAGACTCGTTCTCTATTCGCCGTGAAGCTCTACAAAACAAAATCTTGGTCGCAGCGACGCTAAATGCTGCTGTGGCGGTGTGTTTGGCGTATGAAACCAAGCTACCCTTCGACGTGTATCGCTTGCAGGATTTGTAAGATTGAACATTAAACGCAAACCGCCGTTAGCAATAATGGCGGTTTTGTTTGAGTGATTGGGTCTGTTTGATGGCTAGATGATGACAAATACTGATGTTTATCTTGGCTTTAAAAAGTGTTTGCTTGTCGTTTTTGAACCAAATCAAGCCATTGTGGTTAATTTATATCAAAGCTTGTATTAAAGATGATACAGTTTTATACTCAAAATACAACAAAATATCAAAATAATTTGACTGGTTGTTTGAAAATTTACCATTATTTATAATAGACCATTATTCATAATAAATCTAAGCATTTAAAGTTCTCAATAGCGATATCATCATCAAAAATTTGTACATATTGAGCTAATTATAATGTTTTGATGATAAATTTAATGTTTGATATATAAAACAATTGTATTTAAGGGGTGATTATGAAACTTTCCATATTAAATTTGGCGCCAGTACGCCAAGGACAAAACCCAAAGCAAGCCATTGATGCTGTTGTGCGCTTGGCTTTATTTGCTGAAGAGCTTGGTGTTGAGCGCTATTGGATAGCCGAACACCACAACATGCCTTATTTGGTGAGTACAGCCACCCAGCTGTTGATAGCGCATGTATTGGCTCATACTGATACACTCAGGATTGGCAGTGGTGGGGTGATGTTGCTCAATCATTCACCTTTGACAGTTGCCGAACAATACGGTACGTTGGCAACGCTTTATCCTGACCGCGTAGATTTGGGCGTTGGTCGTGCGCCTGGCACCGACCCAATCACAGCGCGTGCGCTGCGGCGTAATGACTATGATGCTGCGCATAATTTTTTGAATGATGTGGTAGAATTGCAGCGTTATTTTGGCGATACGGATGACATCGTCAAAGCAATACCTGCAACCAAAACCAATGTGCCGATTTACATCTTGGGCTCCAGTACGTCAAGCGCGTATTTGGCAGCCGAGCTTGGTTTGCCTTATGCGTTTGCCAGTCATTTTGCGCCCAATATGCTGCTTGAGGCGGTAAAAATCTATCGCCAAAATTTCAAACCCTCTGCGCATTTGACGGCGCCTTATGTCATCATGGGTGTCAATGCGGTAGTGGCCGATAGTGATGAAGAGGCTAAATTTTTGCTCACATCCAGTCAGCAATTTTTCTTAAATGTCGTGCGCCGCGAACAAAATCCATTATTGCCACCAGTTGAAAGCATGGATGGTCTGTGGACAGTCAGCGAAAAGACTATGAATGCCAATATGCACGCCTATTCTTTGGTGGGTGCGCAAAACACTGTGGCTCATCAGCTGCAAGCCATAAAGGATGTGGTCAAGCCAGATGAGCTGATTGCGGTCAATTATATCTTTGATGAAGACAAGCAGATGGCAAGTTATCGTTTATTAAATGAAGTGATGACAAAAATATAAACCAAAAACAGTATTCACCAAAAAATAGTATTCACCAAAAACAATATATAGTATTCACCAAAAACAATATAAAGCAAAACCAGTTTTTGGTGAATATCAAATCATTTTATGATAACGGGCAGTTGATAATAACACGCGGGCTCATGTGATTGGCTCAAGGATTGATGGTTGTAGCAGATTACTCATGTATGAGCCGAATGCTGCCATCCACCACGCAGCAGCATGCCAATACCTCGTCATCCGCCAAAGTGCATAAGGGCGGCAACTGGTGGCGCACACTGCCACTGATGATGGTAATTTTGGTTTTGCAGCTGCCGCAATAGCCTTGGCGACATTCAAAAGCAACTGGCTTATCCATGCGTATCAAACCATCAAGCAGTGTTTCTTCTTGATGTAAATAAAACGAAGTGTTTTTGTCAATCACCCAGCCCACAAGCACTCGCCATGATTACAAATCAAAATCTTTAAAATCATCGTCGCTGATGCTGTTTTCCACCTGATTAACAAGATAGGTGGTGATTTCGGTTTCTTGTGGCGCAACTTGCACATTATCCGAGGACAGCCAATTATTAATCCAAGGAATCGGGTTTGAGGTTCTGTCAAAAATAGCAGGCAAACCAATCGCTTTCATGCGGCTGTTGGTAATAAATTCAACATATTGACACAAAATGTCTTTGTTGAGCCCAATCATTGAGCCATCTTTGAACAAATACTCCGCCCATGCTTTTTCTTGTTCGGCGGCCGATTTAAAAATCTCAACACATTCATCCAAGCAGTCGGCGGCGATTTGCACCATCTCAGGGTCATCTTTGCCGTTTTGCATGAGATTGATAATGTGCTGCGTGCCATTTAGGTGCAGTGCTTCGTCACGGGCAATCATTTTGATGATTTTGGCATTGCCCTCCATGACTTTGTTTTCGGCAAACGCAAAAGAACAGGCAAACGACACATAAAAACGAATCGCCTCAAGCACATTGACCGCCATCAAGCATAGATATAACTTTTTCTTTAATAATTTTAAATCAACGTGAATGCGAGTGCCTGCGATGATGTAATCGCCTTCGCCATGCATATTATAAAGCGATGCTGCCTCGTGCAGTTCGTCATAATATTTGGCAATGTCAGCGGCGCGCGTTAGGATGTTTTGATTGTCCATGATGTCATCAAAAATAATGCTGGGGTCATTGACGACATTACGAATGATGTGTGTATAGCTGCGCGAATGAATCGTTTCGCTAAAACTCCACGTCTCAATCCAAGTTTCAAGCTCTGGAATGGACACCAATGGCAAGAGTACAACATTGGGACTGCGCCCTTGAATGCTGTCAAGCAGGGTTTGATATTTAAGATTGCTCAAAAAAATGTGTTGTTCGTGCGCGGATAAATTGCCAAAATCAATTCTATCGCGACTGACGTCAATTTCTTCAGGGCGCCAAAAAAATGACAATTGTTTTTCAATCAATTGCTCAAAAATCGGATGTTTTTGTTGGTCATAGCGCGCCACATTG
Organism: Moraxella sp.; assembly: GCA_041811915.1. Taxonomy (GTDB): domain Bacteria; phylum Pseudomonadota; class Gammaproteobacteria; order Pseudomonadales; family Moraxellaceae; genus Moraxella. The sequence goes on from JBGXSA010000064.1 coordinate 4,759, forward strand.
ACAGGCTGCCCAAAAAACATGGGTTCAATCAGTGCGTTGTTTTTTTGTTTGGAAAAAATAGAATATTGCATGGTTTAACTCACTTAATTTTTAGAATAATAACGATATTTTCAACTTTATTTAACTCAATTGTTTTATAAAAAATAAATTGTTCGTAAGCTCAGTGAAAGAATGACACCCAACAATTTTTTTAATAAATTTTAAATAAAATCAATTATTTAAAATGTTGGGTTTCGCAAGCTTAACACCAACCTATAAAACGGTTTAAAGCCCGAGAATGGCGTAATAATAGTAAATAACAATTGGTTAATAACAATTGGTTAAATGACAAAATCATCGCCCAAATATACCTTGCGCACCAATTCATTACTCAAAATTTCATCTTTATCGCCTTGGGCGATGATGTTGCCCTCGGATACGATGTATGCTTTTTCGCAAATGGACAAGGTTTCGCGCACATTGTGATCGGTAATCAAAACGCCAATGCCTTTGTTTTTAAGCGTGATGATGACTTGCATGATGTCACCCACCGAAATTGGATCCACGCCTGCAAAAGGCTCATCCAGCAAGATGAATTTGGGATTGGACGCCAAGCAGCGCGCAATCTCACAGCGGCGTCTTTCACCACCAGAGACGCTCATGCCTAATGAATGCCGAACGTGCGACAAATGAAATTCTTCAATCAGTTTTTCAAGCGCTTGTTTTTGCGCAGCTTTGTTCAAATCTTTGCGCGTTTGCAAAATGGACAAGATGTTGTCTTGAATGGACAGCTTGCGAAAAATAGAGGCTTCTTGGGGCAGATAACCTATCCCTGCCTGTGCGCGCTCGTGCATGGCTTTGGTGGACAAATCCAAATTACCCAAGCGCACCTGGCCTTTGTCCATCGGCACAAGACCGACCACCATATAAAAACTGGTGGTTTTGCCTGCGCCATTTGGGCCCAAAATACCAACCACTTGCCCTTGAGTGATTTCAAAAGACACATCTTTGACCACCCAGCGTTCACCATAACGCTTGCCAAGATGGTGCATGGACAACGTTTGCATCAGCGAACACCTGTGCGGCTGCTGTTTTGGTTGGGCGGCATAATCAGCTCCACGCGCTGCCCGCCGCCTGCGTTTGCTTCCACATCCCCAAGCGCCAAGCTATAGCGAATGACATTACCACTAAAGCTTGCGCCAGCTTGGGTCAGCTTGGCATTGCCTGTTAGGGTAACAATGCCATTGACGGCATTGTAATCAATTTTTTGAGCCACGCCTTTGGTCAGTCCTTTTTCTTGGGTGATGATTTGTTCAAAAGTGGCAGGTGAGCCTGTGGCAAGTGCAGACGAAATGCTGCGGTCGTCATTAAGATTAACCGTGATGTTGCTTGCGGTGATTTTGAGCGTTCCTTGGGTGATGATGACATTGCCAGAATAAGTGGTTACGCCTGTGCGCTCACTGTAGGTGGCGCGATCGGCAAGCAGTCTGATGGGCTGATTGGCGTCACTGGGTAGGGCGCTTGCAGTTTGTGCAGATACTAGGACAATCATCGCGCCAAGAATTTTTTTTAACATTGGATGAATCATGGGTGTGCTCTATAAAATTAAAATAATGCCTTGTTGTCTCGTGCTGGTGGTGTAAATTCGGTGACGATGTTCAAAAATTCATAATCACCGCTGTTTAAATCCGCTGCCATGCTTTGTGCACTAAATTCATTACCGCCTTGCACAACGTGTACAGCAGATGTGCTTTGGATTTGGCGGGTGTTGGTATTGCCAGTCAAGCCTTGGGCGGTCATAATCATATCGTTTTTTTGGTCGCTTGCTTTTTTGGTAAAAACAATGCCGTCAGTCAGCATCATATCGCCTGTTTTGTCATCCAAAATCGCAGTTGCGCTTTTGATTTCGTAGATTTCGCCAGACGGCGGCGTCCAAGTCATGACCATCTCTTTGAGTTCGTTTTGCCCAGCTTGATTTTGTATCAAAGATTTGGCGGTTAAGGTGTATTCAATTTTGCCAGTTTGTGGGTTGATTTGACTTGCAGTAATGTCGCTCACCTCCGAGCGAATATCAGCATTGGGTGCTGTGATGCTGACAGTGTCGGGGCGATTGTAGTTAAATAACCACACTGCCAATGCAAAGGCTATAAGCGCAATAAGCGCTAAAATTTTACCATTCACAGATTGACCCCAAATCGCGCCAAAAACGCAGCATACTCACCTTTGGCTTGCAAGATGATTTCACACACCTCACGCACCGCGCCATGCCCACCTTGTTGTTGTGTAACAAAATCCGCGCAATCTTTGGCGGCTGTACACGCATTGGGCACACTAAAGCCCACGCCTGCTGCCAAAATCGCCCGAACATCTGGCAAATCATCGCCCATATAAGCGCATTTTTCAAGCGGTATGGACAGTGTATGAGCAAGCTCACTGAGCGCAACCGATTTGTCATCGCGCCCTTGAATGATGTGCAAAATACCAAGCTCTTTGGCGCGGCGCTCAACCATGACGCTGCTGCGACCTGTGATGATGGCAAGCTGCACGCCCGCTTGCTTGATGGCAGACAAGCCCACACCATCATGCACATGAAAGGCTTTGGTTTCGTTGCCTGCGCTGTCATAAATGATTTTGCCATCGGTCAAAATGCCATCAACATCCATTGCAAACAGCTGAATGTCTTGCAGTTTGGCTAATAATTCTGTTAATTGTGGCGAATGCGTCATTGTCTAATACAGTCCTTTTATAAAACTCAAGCAATGATTTTTGTTTTTAAGAGCTTTTAAATCCAATGGCAATTGTTTGTCTTGTGAATCAAAATTATCATCTGTAGCTAACAAACATTGGTGATTGTTTGTAAACTCATCAATCTTTGGAGATGCCTGCTTGCACCAAATCATGAATGCTGATAACACCAAGCAATTTATCCTCTTGAGTGACAAGCAGCTGTGTGATGTTGTTGTCATTCATGTATTTGAGCGCATCAACCGCCTTGGTATTTGGATTGATGGTTTTTGGGTTTTTGGTCATCAAGGCATGAATCGGCAAGCTTAAATCTGGGCTTTGCGACAGCTTGCGTCTTAAATCACCATCCGTAAAAATACCCACAACGCGCGCATCATCTGCGCCATTATCCATAATCACCGCCAAGCCAAGCCTGCCTGTCGTCATGGCGACCAAAGTATCGTTGAGGCTTGCGCTTTGTGGTACTAGTGGTAAATTTTTGGTGTGCATGATGTCTGTTACACGTGTCAACAGCTTGCGACCCAAAGCGCCCGCAGGATGACTCATTGCAAAGTCAGCAGATGTAAAGTCCTTGGCGTACAATAAGGCCACCGCCAGCGCATCGCCCAATGCCAAAGTGGCGGTGGTACTGGAGGTTGGCGCAAGCCCCAAAGGACAAGCCTCAATGCTTGCACCCAAAGTCAGTGCGATGTCTGCTGCCATTGGCAAGACACCTCGGCTTGAGCGGCTGATGCTGATGAGCGGAATTTGCAAGTGTTTGACTACAGGCAGCAGCATACGGATTTCATCCGACTCACCAGAGTTGGAAATCGCAATCAGCACATCACCACGCACAAGCATACCCAAATCGCCGTGACCTGCCTCACCTGGATGCATAAAAAATGCAGGCGTGCCAGTTGAAGCAAGCGTGGCTGCAATCTTGCGACCAATATGACCAGATTTGCCCATACCAGTAATCACCACGCGCCCTTGACACGCCAAGATTGTTTGGCACGCTAATTCAAAGCGTTCGTCCAATTCACCAATCAATGTGTGCAGGGCGTCTATTTCTGTCAAAATGGCAGTTTTGGCATTGCCAATAAAGTCAATCGTGTGTAAGGTTGGATTGGGTTTAAGAGTGTTTGACATGACATTTGACATCTAAAGCTTTATAAACCATTTATTATAACGCATTTTTTAGCCAATTTTGATAGTTTTTTGTTTATTTGAGAGTGTATTATTTAAGATTGTCAGGTGTGTATTGTAGGTATCTGGCTTTTAGAGCTCATATTTACAAACCATAGTCCATAAGCCATAGCCCAAAAGCCATAGCCCAAAAGCCATAACTCATAAGCCATAGTCCATAAACTATGGCTTAAAAATCACAGTGATTTGTATATGTTGATGACACACAAAAAACAAGCCTAAGGCATTGTTGGTAAAATCACCAAACAAATGACGCTTAGGCTTGTGTTTAATTAAGCAGATTGAATGTCTTGTTTGAGCTGTTTTTGACGTTCAATCAATTGTGTCGGCATACGCTCACCCAATTTTTCAAACAATTGAGAATGACTGTCAATTTCTTTAAGCCATTGCGCTTTGTCTTGATGGGTGACAAGATGAAAGTCTTCTTGGCTAAAATCAATGTCTTGCCAATTCAAATCATCATAGGTCGGCACAAGCCCAACTGGAGTGGCAACTGCATTTGCGCGTCCTTCAACGCGATTAATAATCCACTCAAGCACGCGCATGTTTTGACCAAAACCTGGCCAGACAAAATCACCTTCGCTGTTGCGACGGAACCAATTGACTTTATACATTTTGGGCAATGGCGTACCAGTTTTTTGGGAGATTTCGCTTAATTTTTCACCCATCTTGAGCCAGTGATCAAAATAGTCCGCCATGTTGTAGCCAGCAAAAGGCAGCATGGCAAATGGATCGCGACGTACCACACCTTGTTCGCCAGTAGCTGCTGCTGTGGTTTCAGAGCCCATGGTGGCGGCTTTATAAACGCCATCCACCCAATCAAACGCTTCGGCAACCAATGGCACAGTGTCTGCACGGCGACCACCAAAGATAAAGGCAGAAATTGGCACGCCTTTTGGATTCTCCCAATCAGGGTCAATGGATGGGCATTGGCTGGCAGATACGGTAAAGCGCGCATTGGGGTGAGCTGCTCTTTCTTCGCCAGTGTGGCGCTGTCCTTTCCAGTTGGTGAGATTGTCGGGGGTTTCTTTGGTTTTGCCCTCCCACCACACTTCGCCATCATCGGTGACAGCTACGTTGGTGTAGATTACATCGGACGCCAATGTGCTCATGCAGTTTGAGTTGGTTTTGGTGTTGGTACCTGGCGCCACACCAAAAAATCCTGCTTCTGGATTGATGGCGTAGAGCTTGCCGTCTTCACCTGGCTTGATCCAAGCAATGTCATCGCCCACCGTTTCAACCTTCCAGCCCTCATAACCTTTTGGTGGAATGAGCATGGCAAAGTTGGTTTTGCCACAAGCAGATGGGAAGGCGGCAGCGATGTAATGTTTTTCACCTTGTGGGTTGGTGACACCCAAAATCAACATATGCTCAGCAAGCCAGCCTTGTTCGCGTCCCATAACGGAAGCAATGCGCAAGGCAAGGCATTTTTTGCCGAGTAGGGCGTTGCCACCATAGCCTGAACCATAAGACCAAATTTCGCGCGTCTCTGGAAAATGAACAATGTATTTATCATCATTGCAAGGCCACGCCACATCTTTGGCGCCATGAGCCAGTGGCATACCAACCGAGTGCACACAAGGCACAAATTCACCGTCCGTCCCCAATACATCATAAACCGCTTTGCCCATACGCGCCATCTTGCGCATACTCACAACCACATAAGGGCTGTCGGTAATTTCAATACCAATATGAGCAATGTGGCTGCCCAAAGGACCCATGCTAAAAGGCACCACATACATGGTTCGTCCTGCCATGCAGCCATCAAAAAGCTCATTGAGTTTTGCGCGCATTTGAGTAGGTTCTCGCCAATTATTGGTTGCCCCTGCATCAATTTGATGTTCGCTGCAGATGAATGTGCGATCTTCAACGCGCGCCACATCAGAAGGGCTTGAGTTTGCCAAATAAGAATTGGGGTGTTTGTCGTCACTCAATTTTTGCATGGTGCCATTGGCAATCATAAGCTCAATCAATTGTTGATTTTCTTCCTCAGAACCATCGCACCATACCACATTGGCAGGTTTGGTTAGGTCGGCAATCGTTTGCACCCAATCAATCAAAGATTGGTGCTTAACAAAATCTGGCGCGTTTACAGCTGTCATAAGTTTCTCGCTATTTATGGGTTTAACCTGCATATTAAATCATAGATTGCGTAAAATGATAAGTACTATCACAAAAATAAATGATGTTTTGGTCTTTTTTCATTAAAATGTCATAATTTGTTACCAAATAAGTTGCTTTTGCCCAAAATTTTGGCGCAAATTTTAAAATTGTTAGCGGTAATATTTGATTTTATGGGACTATTTATTTTAAAAATGTTTGGATTGGTTTTTAACATCAAATGCGTGTTATGCATAATTAAAGAGCTTTGATTTAAAGCGGCATGTCATACGCACCTTAATCTTGTAGCAAGTTTGAAAATGAGTGGGCTTAGTATTGACACTTTGCGCGTGTGATTGTTGTTAATTTAATGCGCTGAATATTCATGGCGATGTGTGCAGTGGTTTAATACATGATGACACATCAACAACAAAGCCACCTAACATCATTCATATGTTAAGTGGCTTTGGTTAGTTATGCAACGGTTAATCGTGCAACAAAATCAATTATTTGATTTTTGCTTCTTTGAAGACAACGTGCTTGCGCACTTTTGGATCAAATTTTTTGATTTCCATTTTTTCTGGCATGGTGCGCTTATTTTTGGTTGTGGTATAAAAATAGCCTGTACCTGCTGTTGATACTAACTTAATTTTATCTCTCATGGTAATTTTCCTTGTGTCAGATTAGATTTTTTCGCCTTTGGCGCGCAAATCCGCCAATACTTTTTCAATGCCATGCTTGTCAATAATGCGCATGCCTTTTGAAGATACGCGAAGACGCACAAAGCGGTTTTCTGACTCTACCTAAAAACGATGGTTGTGTAGGTTTGGCAAAAAGCGACGACGAGTTTTGTTATTCGCATGAGAAACATTGTTACCCACCAATGGGCGTTTTCCAGTCACTTGACAAACTCTAGACATGGTGTACTCCTAAAATAGATAAGGCACGGATATTGAGCGGTATCTTAGGTGCCGAGCGATTGACTGCATTTATGCGGTATGGACGATGCAAAATGCCAATCACACAATTCATGATTAGGCTTTTGATTTTGAAGTTAAAGGCGACAACAAAAATCATCAGCAAGAAAATTAAAACCAATATTTTACTTGATAATTTTTTAAAAATCAAGAAAAATATTGGTCAAGATATTTTATCAAAATCAACACCATGCTTTTTGAATTCACGCTGTGTAAATTCAATATTTGTAAAGCGCGTTAATTAGGCTGTGTTAATTAAAATGCATAATGAAAATCTGCCAATCTCAATACATCCTAACTGCGCGGTGTTAGGCTGTTGGTTGGCATGGCAAATCCCTGCCATCCCCAATGCATAAAATTGCGGATATTGGCATGGTCATTGCCATTGGGTGTCGCCAAAACAGCTTGATAATGCTCACAAAACAGCTTTAGAGTATCCACAGCGTTTAGTCCTTGCAGTTTGGCAAAGCCAAAAATCTTCGCGCTGCCCTCATTGGTGCCTGCATTGTTGTGTAGTGCACCGTTGGTAAAAGCAACTGGCGTGTAATGATAATTATCATTGATAAAGCTGATGACGTCATTAAAATTGAGTTTTGATTCATCAATGGCGGTCAATAGGGCAGAAACAGCAATCATGCCTACCTCGGTTATTTAGTCTAGTGTGATCAGCGATTAAAATAATCATCTTCAAAGGATGGTGGAAAATCATTGTTAATGCGATTGTTTTCCAGATGGCTCATATGCATTTGCAAGGCGCGCTCGTGTTGAATGCGCTGATAAATTTCCTCGCGATGAACCGCAATGTCTTTGGGTGCATTGACTCCTAGGCGTACTTGATTGCCTTTGACGCCAAGTACGGTCACGCTCACCTCGTCTCCGATCATCAAAGTTTCGCCCACACGACGTGTTAAAATCAACATGATGTCATTCCTTAATTTTTTTTATGAAAACACTGCTTTAGCTTGGAGTTTGCATTCATAACTTTGTGCAATGATTCATAACCTTGTACAATTAAAATCAGTTATGAAATTTTGCTTTAAGTTTGTCATTCATTGCCTTTTAAAAGCAAATTGTTATGACCACAGCCTTGCGCACTCTAAGCTAGATATGTCATTAAAAATAACACAAATAATATACCACAAATAATATACACTGAATGGATTTTTATCAGCGAAATTCTAGCAAGTTTTATGCCGTTGGTCAAGCCAATTGTTTTTATTGCTTGGCTTGGGGGATAATGCTTAATCAATCGGGGTTGATTGCGGGCAATTTGGGTGTAGTAGCTTAAGTGCGGTGGCTTAAAAAAGCAAACGCAATCAACAAAATTGTCAAATCAATCAAATGATATGGACAAGTCGTCAATCATGCGTTTGCTTGTGGTGCATTGATAAAATCAGTGCCGATAAAAAACTAAATTAAAGTTAAAGTCCAGCCACTTTGCTTTCACCATCTTCGCGGTCAAGCCCAAAGCCTGTGTGCAGTGTTTTGACGGCTTTTTCCAAAAATTGCTCTTGAATGATGACAGAAATTTTGATTTCACTGGTTGAAACCATTTCAATGTTGATGTGATTTTCTGCCAAAATTTGGAACATTTTGCTTGCCACGCCTGCGTGCGAACGCATACCGACACCCACCAAAGATACTTTCACTACTTTGTCTTGACCGACTACTTCGCTTGTGCCGATGTCGTCAAGGTGTTTGTTTAAGATTGCCACAGACTTTTCATAGTCGTTGCGATTGACGGTAAAGGTAAAATCGGTTAGCCCTTCGGTGGATAGATTTTGAATGATCATATCAACCTCAATATTAGCATCGCTGATGGGCGTCAAGATGGCAGAGGCAATGCCTGGTCTGTCTGGCACATCGCGCAATGTGATTTTTGCTTCATCGCGAGTAAAGGCAATGCCTGAAATAATGGGTTGTTCCATAGTTTCTCCCTCATCGGTGGTAATTAATGTGCCTACAGTATTTTTAAAATCATCGTCAAATGTGCCGTCCACATTTTCATCAAAGCTGGATAAAACGCGCAAGGGGACTTTGTATTTGCCAGCAAACTCCACCGAGCGGATTTGCAACACCTTTGAGCCCAAAGATGCCATTTCAAGCATTTCCTCAAAAGTGATTTTGGCAAGTTTTTTTGCTTTGGGCGTTACGCGCGGATCGGTGGTGTACACGCCGTCCACGTCGGTGTAGATTTGACATTCGTCTGCTTGCAGGGCGGCTGCTAGTGCTACGCCTGTCGTGTCAGAGCCGCCACGACCCAAGGTGTTGATGTCGCCATGCTCATCAATGCCTTGAAAGCCTGCTACAACCACCACCATGCCCTCGTCTAAAGCGGCTCGTAGATTGCTGTCATCAATGCTTGTGATGCGCGCTTTGGTGTGGCTTGTGTCTGTGTGAATCGCGACCTGAGCACCTGTCATTGACTTGGACTTGACACCAATTTCTTGCAGCGCCATACTTAATAATGCAATGGATACCTGCTCGCCTGTGGAGACCATTTGGTCGTATTCGCGCGGATTGGGATTTTTGCTGATGTCATTGGCAAGTCCAATCAATCGGTTGGTTTCACCACTCATCGCTGAAACAACGACGACAATCTGATGCCCATTATCATGCCAACGTTTGACACGATTTGCCACATTTTTAATACGTTCGGTTGTCCCCATGGAGGTGCCGCCGTATTTTTGTACAATTAATGCCATTTTTTATCCTTAAATGAGCAAGTATGACAAATTTTGATAACTGATGAATTTGTTTGGATATAACAAAAGGTTATGCAATTTTGTTTTATTCATACAAAAAGTAACCAACGGATATTTTAGCCCATCATGGGGGCGAGGGCAAGCTTTTTATGCAGATGATTTGTGCAGAAGATTTGTGAGTATTGGTTTTGATTGTTGGGGTGCATTGAACATTTAATTTGAGTGAACATTTAAGAAAACGTGTGAAATGGCAGTACGCCCCAATATTTTGGCTTTTGATGGATTGTAATTCATGCTACAAATGCCGATGGTTACAGGCAGCAGCACAACAACCAGCAGCATGATTTAACAATGTCATGACATAACACAGCTTAACTTAACTTAACTCAATTTGATAACATCATGTCGCGATGCAATTTATCAGTATAACTCTTTATCAGTATAACTTTTAAGCCATTAATCTTGTAAGCCATCAGTCTTGGATAGGCTAAATGTCTCGACAGATTTGAGTGCCGACACCGTCATCGGTAAAAATCTCAAGCAAACAGGCGTGCGGCACACGGCCATCCACGATGGTGACGTTTTTAAGACCTGCTTTGACGACATCCACCGCGCCTTCTATTTTTGGAATCATACCGCCAGAGATGGTGCCATCGGCAATCAAAGCGTCAATCGCAGAGGGTGTCAATGTGGTGATGACGCGACCATTTTTATCCAAAACGCCTTGAATGTTGGTGAGCAGCAGCAAACGTCTGGCATTCATGGATTTGGCAACAGCCGCCGCAACCAAATCAGCATTGATGTTGTAGCTGTTGCCTGCGTCATCTACGCCAATCGGTGCAATGACGGGGATAAAATCACTGTTGATGAGCATGGTCAAAAGCTCGGTGTTGATGGCGGCAACATCACCCACATAGCCCAAATCAATGAATTTTAAATTGCCCTCATCGTCTGTTTTGTGAATGCGCAACTTGTTGGATTTGATGAGATTGGCATCTTTGCCAGTCAGACCGACGGCTTGTCCGCCATGATGATTGATTAATTGAGCAATCATTTTATTGACTGTGCCGCCCAAAACCATCTCCACCACTTGCATGGTGTCTTTGTCTGTCACGCGCATGCCATCAATGCGCTCAGAGCTGCGCCCAAGCTGTGCCATGACATCATCCACCTGAGGCCCGCCACCATGCACAACAATTGGATGAATGCCCAGTGTTTTAAGAAGCACAATATCGCCTGCAAACAAACTTTGCAGCGTCTCATCAGTCATGGCATTGCCGCCGTATTTGATGACGATGATGGCATCTTTGTAGCGCTGCATATAAGGCAGGGCGGTGGTCAATACGCTGGCAGTCGTCTGAGCATCAATCATATGATATCCTTTGTTTGGCATAAGCCTCTATGATAACAGCTTGCCAAAAAAAATCAACTTGATTATCGGTGAATTGTCAATCACAACAAGTGTTTAATTAATATTCAAGACTTAAGAGTCTGTTCATGATTAATTTTTTGGGCAAAAATGACAAAAAATCGTAAGATTTTCAAGCAATTTGACAATGAAAATCAAGATTTAGCCATTTTTGACAAAAAGTAATTATTTTTAATGAAGTATCACGTCATTTTTAGGCTTTAAACCGTTTTTGTAGGCTTAGGTTGAGCTTGCAAAACCCAACATTATAAAAGGGCTTAAAACGTCGGGTGTCGTACCTCTGCTCAACCTTGTATCTTACCACCTAAGACTAGCTATCTTGGTGGTAGCATGGTAGATTATACCATCAACCTAAGTTACTTGTGAGTTTCTGCCCAACCTGAGTACTTTGATGCTGTGTCGTAGATTAAACCCAAGTAACTTTTTAATCATCGTAAATCTGAATGGTATCCAAGCACTTGACTTGGTTTGGTAATCAACCAATCACTTCAATGATGCTGAATGAACAAGGATAGATACAATGACTTATTATATTGGTATAGATGTCAGTAAACACAAACTTGATGTGGCTTGGTTAAAAGACTTAACTGCCATGAAGGTTAAAACCAAAACCTTTAACAACACACTTGAAGACTTTACACAGCTTGCCAATTGGCTAACAGTCAATTTAGGTTCTGATGTCAGTTTTAACGACATTCACATCGTTCTAGAAGCCACAGGGGTATATCATGAAAACCTAGCCTATTACTTGTATGACTTAGGCTTTCAGGTGAGTATCATTAACCCTGCTTTTGTCAAACACTATGCTGACAGCTTGGGTGTGAGACAAAAGACCGATAAAAAAGACAGTATTATCCTTGCCAAATACGGTGCAACCACACAGCCCGACAGCTGGATTGCTCCAAGTCATGAAGCTCGTCATTTAAAATCTCTGCTGTCTCGTCTTGATGCGTTACATGAAGACTTACAACGAGAAGAAAATCGTAAAGAAAAAGCAGAGGCAACGGACACACCAAAGGCAGTCAAAGACTCCATTGATGCGGTCATTGCCCATCTGAAACAAGCCATCAAAGCATTAAATGACGATATAGACAATCACATCAAACGCCACCCCAAACTCAAAGCCGATCAAGCGTTACTACAAAGCATCAAAGGCGTAGGACAAGTCATCTCAAGACAAATGCTTGCTTTGTTTAATACCAAACAATTTAATAATGCCAAGCAAGTATCCGCCTTTTTAGGACTGATTCCCAAGCAGCAAGAATCAGGCTTATTTAAGGGCAGATCAAGACTGGCTAAAACCGGCAACTCAAGCATTCGTGCCAAATTATACATGGCAGCAGTGGTGGCTACTCAATACAATCCTGATATTAAAGACCAATATGAACGCTTACAACAAAATGGCAAATGCAAAATGCAGGCTTTATGTGCGTGTATGCGTAAATTGGTTCAAATCTGTTTTGGTGTGATTAAACACCAAACTCCTTACCAAAGCCAAGTGAAACTCAGTTAAAAGTTTGACTTGACAGAGGGAGGGAGAGATGGTATCTACATTGTTGATTTTATTAAAAAATTTATAAATAAACGTGTTGTAGGTTGTGGTTGAGCTTGCAAAACCCAACATTTTAAATGATTGATTTTATTTAAAAATTTATTAAAAAAATTGTTGAGTGTCATTCTTTTACCGAGCTTACGAACAATTTATTTTTTATAAAAAATCAACGAGTTAACTAAAGTTGAAAATGGCGTAAATATTTCAAAAATATAAAAGCATAATTAATTATGAAACTCT
>JBGXSA010000065.1:0-79596 GCA_041811915.1 Moraxella sp.
CTTAGTATCAAACTTCACACCTGTGTACATATCCACCGATTCATAGTTTAAATGCAAATCCGCCAACGCACGCCCAGCACGGCTAAACGCCATAAAGTCATCAAACGACTTCACTCGTGGGATACGTGGCAACTGCTTACTGAGATTGTCGGCGTATTTTTCACGATAATCTTCACTGTGGAGCAAACCGTAGATGTAGTAGAACAAATCTTCTTTACTGATGCTCTGCTGATAATAATCGGCAAAATGAGCCAAACCGTCATCGCTAATGGCATCACGGCGTACCCATTTTTTGACGGTTTTCTTTTGGGTGGTGGTCTGATTGTCGCTAAATAAATCTTGATTGTTCATGTCTATACCTCCACTTCCACTTCTTCGTAAATGTACATCGGAAAGCATTGACTGTCCCCAATTACATGATAATCTGGTAGTGTGTCCGTTATCATCACCGAAAATCCTTTGTTGCCCGATACGGTCAGACAAATCACTTGATTTTCTATGCGACAAGTCGTACAATTGTTCGCTGTTCGCTGTTCGCTGTTCGCTGTTCGCTACAAGTGTGTCCATAGTATTTTCAGCTGTCAAGTCTTCTTCGTAAATATATTTTGGAAAACACTGCCCCTTTGAAATCATTTCCAAATCAGGAATTGAATTTGTTATTAATGCGGAAAAATTTTTGGTTGCTCCACGTCCAGTAACGCTAAAAACTTCGTTTTCTAAGTTTTCATTAGGAAATAAAGACGGTATCTGATAGACCATTTCATTCCAAGAGCGACTAAAATACATGTGTTGTTTGGTAAATGGGCGGTATAAAGATTGTCTAAAACAGTTTTTGTCAAGCTTATGTTGTTTTAGTTTTTTGAGGTCGTTTTTTATCGCTCTTGACCAACTGATATTTTGAGAATTATTATTTACGAAGTCATTGATATTTATTGATTTTATGTCAATATCTTCACTATCAATTAATCTATTTAGGCGACCTAACTCACTCTCATAAAAATTTATCATAGTAGCAACATTGCTCTGTAACTGGCTTGCGGAGTAGTTATAACACCAACTATCACGGCTTGTTACAACTCCCAATGAAAAACTATCAAAAATCGTCACTGCATTTTTATCTTTTTTATCGCCCATTGAGATATAATTATCAAAACTGCCATCACGTTGATTGAGCCAATCGCCAAATTCATCAGGGACAATCTGTTGCCAACCATCTATCGCTGTGATGCCGTTAATATCTTTTAACTCAGCGACTTTTTCTAATTTTTGTTCACGAGTTAGATAATCACCAATATCATAAAACAGGATATTACCTGTTTGCTTGGCTTGTGGATTTTTTACCAAAATAGAAATAGCAATTGGTGCTCGGCTACCAGAGCCAAAAATTTTACCACCTTCTTTTTTTGACCGCTCACCACTGGTACGCTGATTGCCACGCAAATGGAAAATATACAGATTGCTAAATTCATCGACTAGGCATTTGCGTAAACCGTCAGCAGAGTTGCTATCTAAAAAACCTCCGTTAGTCACAAAACCAATTACACCTTGGTGACCAATGCGGTCAGTAGCCCAGCGTATAGCTCTTATATAAGTATCATAAAGATTTTTTTGCAATCCAGCTGTAGATAATTCAACATAAGTTTCTTCAATGCGTTTATCTAAATAAGGGTATTTAATATTTTTGTTATTATCATTTTCTGAGCTTTGCCCTGCTGAATACGGCGGATTGCCGATAATGACACGAATATCCAGCTCTTTTTGGCGTTTACGGCGGTCGCTATTATCTTCTAGAATATCGCTAATAAAATCGCTTTTTTCGTACATCTCAAAGGTATCTGTCAAGCAGATGCCATTAAACGGTGTGTATTCATCAATAATCATCGCATGATATACCGCTTCAATATTGATACAAGCGATATAATAAGCCAGCAGGACAATCTCATTGGCGTGGATTTCGTGTTTGTATTTATCAGTCAGTTTATCCTGCGGAATCAAACCACTTTGCAATAGACGAGTGATAAACGTCCCTGTCCCTGTGAATGGGTCAAGAATATGCACACCTTTATCAGCAAGACTTGCATTAAATTCATTGTTTAACACATTCTCAACGCTGTGTAGGATAAAATCCACCACTTCGGTCGGTGTATAAACAATGCCCAAACGCTCCGTCATACGTGGAAAGGCGTTTCTAAAGAATTTATCGTACAGCTCGACGATGATTTTTTGTTTACCCTGAGCGGTGTTGATGCCTTCGGCACGCATTTTGACAGATGCATAAAAGCTATTTAACTGCTTGGTCTCTTTTTCCAAATGCTGTTTTTCAAGTATATCCAGCACTTTTTGCATTGCACGAGAAATTGGATTATGGTCAGTAAAATCATATTCATCAAACAAAGCATCAAATACAGGCTTGGTAATAAGGTGCTGAGCCAGCATTTCTACCACTTCGCCATTGCTGATACTGTTATTTAAATCATCTCTTAGCTCATTGGCAAAGTCATTAAAGGCTTTAATCTCTTCCACATTGGCAGGATTTTCTAGCACGGCATTGATGCGGTCAATATGCGTATTGGCGATTTGAGCAATGTCATTTGCCCATTCTTCCCAATGACGACGATTGCCCACTTTTTTGACAATCTTTGCATACAACGCTTTTTCAATCTCACCCACTTCAAAGCTAAATCCAAGCTGAGTCTGGGGTGGTGCGTTGTTTTTGCCAATGCTGTTGCTTGATTTGGCTTTTTGACTGGGTTTGTTTGATGATTTGGCTGCCTTAGTGACGGTGTTACTTACTGCCACTACTTCCATTTTTGATGCATCACGACCATTTAGTTCAAGCTTATTAATCATCGCATCAAAACGGTCATCATGCGAGCGTAAAGCATTTAGCACCTGCCAAACAACTTTAAAAGGCTCATTTTGGTCTAATGCTTCATCCGCTTCAATACCTGCTGGAATCACCACAGGCAAAATCACATAGCCCTTGGTTTTATTCGGAGCTAAACGCATCACACGTCCTACCGACTGCACAACATCAATCTGCGACTGACGTGGTGTCAAAAACATCACCGCATCAAGTGACGGTACATCCACCCCTTCTGACAGACAGCGGACATTGGATAAAATGTGGCAGGTATTATCAGGCAATTCCTGCTTTAACCAATCAATTTTGCCTTGTTTTTCGGTGGCGTTCATACCACCGTCCACGTGTTCACACTCACACGCCAACTGTAAATGTGGTGGAATTACGGCATTGGGGTCTTTTGCCAATAATTGTTTTATCTCAAAGGCTTGGTATTCCTTAACCACTTCTGCAAACATCTCAGAAATCAGTTTTGATGACACTTTGTGCTTAGAACCTTTATAATCCTTTTCAATCACCTGACAAAACGCTACTGCACGCTTCATCGGGTCGTATCCATTCTCAGACTCAGCCAAGCCATGCTTGGTTAGGGCCTTCCAACATCCCACAATCTTAGACGCATCACTGACATTTAATTCATTGTTTTCATTGGTTAGAATCGTTTGCAACTGGCGGTTAATATCTGCTTCTTCTACCGCAAGCACGACCACTTTATAATCCACAAGCAAACCCAATGCCACCGCCTGTGAAAAATTAATCACAAAGAGCTCTTTGCCATACAGCTTTTCATCATCCATAGAACACAGCTGGACTGATTCAGTCGCTTTGGCAGTATCACCATAAATTCGTGGCGTGGCGGTCATATACAGGCGTTTCTTGCCCATGACATTGTCATTGTTATGCACCATGACAAACGCTGATTCATCTTCACCGTCAAAAGTTGCCCCTGTGGTACGATGAGCTTCATCACAGATAATCAAATCAAATTCATCCAACCCAAATGACATCTGAGCATCGCTAATCACTCTTAGTGAATGATAGGTTGAATACACCACCGTCATGTGTTCGTCATTATGCAAAGCTTGTAGTGTATAAGACAGGCTTTTTGGATTGGTTGTTGCAGGAAAATCCAAATCCGATACAGTAGCAATCACCAAATCATCATCAGATTTTTTCTTTTTACCCACATCGCTATCAGAACACACCGCAAAATTACGCAAGGGAATGCTTGACTGCTGAGTCCATTCATTTAACGTCTGACTAAGCAGAGCAAGGCTCGGTACTAAAAATAGTACCTTTTTTCCTTTGCCTGCCATACGCTCAGCAATTTTTAATGATGTAAAGGTCTTACCAGTACCACACGCCATGATGAGCTTGCCACGGTCAGCCGTTGCCAATCCATTGACCACGTGATTAATCGCATCTATTTGGTGTGGTCGTGGCTGTTTCTTTGCCACCAACTCAACGGTATGCTCTTGATAAAACTTATTCCAATCCACGACCGACTGCTCTAGCTCTGACAAGCTGATTGTACTCACAGGCGGTTGCTGATTTTGCACCATGTCAATGGCGTTGTCCGTCCAATCCGTTACCGCACTCACTACAATGCGATAACTAAAATACGTCTTACTTGACGCACTCATAAAGCTATCAATATCAGATTTTGCCATTTTGTGCGTACTGACATAATTTTTGCATTGAATGGCATGATGCTCACCTGTAAAGGTTGTCGCTACCAAATCAATTCCTGTATCCTTTTTGCTATCCAGCCCAAGCTCATTGCCATACTTTTCCACCCATTTAGCATAGGTCAAGACATCTTGATATTCCGTCTGAAACTTCGGTTCGTTTTTAAAATAAACAATCATCAAATCTTCAAATAACGTCCCTGAATCTCTTTGGGTATGGCTGATTTCACGGTACTTATCAAGGATTTGTTGTAGAGTGATGGGAGCTTGGATAGTCATATAAAGTCCATATTAGATTTTTAAAAATAAGATGTTGATTAGTATATCATAAATTCTTAATTGGTAATTGCATGAAAAAATGACAAAAAAATAAGCCCACACTTGTGAGCTTATTTTCCCACTAACCTTAACGGCTAGTTATTTTGTTATTAATCCATTCGGCGATTTCAGTTGCCGTCCACATCAAATAAACCCTTGTATAAACCACGATAGATGGATGCATAGCTAATCTGTATTTGACTGCCTTCATGGGTTAAACGATGCTGTATTTGTTCAGGCGACCATTAGTGGTTAAACAACTTGTCTTGTACCAAGTTAAATACAAGTGGATCATTAAGCTTTGGCTTAGGATGACAAGCCTGTCTTCTTGTTTGGTATAAGCAGTTAGCCTTGGTTGCTGAATAATCGCCATTGTAGCCATTTCTTTTTATCTCACGGCAAATGGTAGATTTGGCTCTGCCCAACTGCCTAGCAATCATACCAATGGATTTGCCTAAAGATAATAAAACCATTATCTTTTCACGTTCATCTATGTTAAGATGTTTATAAGAAGTGTTCATATGCTTTAATGCTTTGTTTTGTGTGGTAACTTAATAATACATTAAATTGATGAACACTTCTTTTTTTATTTGGTGTTGCGGTTAAATTGTAAGTTCAAGGCTAAAAAAACAGCTCAAAGGCTGTATTCACAGGGGATTGTTGAGGGTTTTGAAAAATCTTAGAAATTGTTGAAAAGTAGATTTGGCGGTGACGGAGAGATTCGAACTCTCGATACGCTATTAACGTATACACACTTTCCAGGCGTGCGCTTTCAACCACTCAGCCACGTCACCAAGGTCAGCTATTATAAAACAATTTTGTCTTTTTTGCAAAATAATTTCATGCTCACGCGTACCCAGCCCAATCTTCATCAAAAGCGCTTGCCAAATTTCATCATTTGCTATAACATCTTGGCTATCAATTGTCATCATCAATGGTATTTTTTGGATAAATTATGACAACACACACCCCACAAGCCACCGCTCTTAATCAGCTTGAGCCTACCAAGTTGTGGTCATGGTTTGAGACGATTTGCAGCATTCCACACGGTTCGTTCAATGAAGAAGCGCTTGCCTGCCACATCATGCAGTGGGCAGCCCAAAAAGGCATTTCTGCCACGCGCGACAGTGCTGGCAATATTTTTTTAAAAAAAGACGCAAGCTCTGGCATGGCAGACCGCCAAAGCATCGCACTGCAAGCGCATTTGGATATGGTTACAGAATCCAACGAGGCTTTTGACTTTAAGCACACACCCATCAGCGCTTATATTGAGGGTGATTGGGTGACCGCCAATGGTACAACCTTGGGCGCGGACAATGGCATTGGGCTTGCCTCTATTTTGGCTGTTTTTGACAGCGATGATGTGATTCACCCACCTTTGGAAGCGGTCTTGACCATGACCGAAGAGACTGGCATGGATGGTGCACGCGCATTGGACGGCACGATTTTGTCCAGCACATTGATGATTAACACAGACACCGAAGAGATTGGTGAAATTTATTTGGGCTGTGCAGGCGGCGTGGATGCCGACATCAAAGGCAGTTTTGGCATCGTGCCTGTCAATGACAATCATGTGACGTATGAGCTTGCCTTGTCTGGGCTCAAAGGCGGACATTCTGGCATTGACATTCACAAAAACAACGCCAACGCCATCAAATTATTGGCACTGATGTTAGCCAACATCACCCCTGATTTTGCCTTAAGCCATCTCAAAGGCGGCTCGGCACGCAACGCCATTCCTCGCACGGTCACAGCGACCATTGTCATTGACAAAAAAGACGTACAGACATTTTTGAGCGCTGTAAACGATGAATACGACAAAATCAGTCGCCTAATCGGAGGTTATGAAGATGGGCTGTCTTTGTCGCTTGTGAGCGCCGATACGCCAAACAGCAGCCTGTCTTATGCTGACAGCAAAAAAATCATTCATCTAATCAACGCCCTGCCAAACGGCGTCATTCGCAACAGCGATACTGTAGAGGCGGTTGAGACTTCTCTTAGCATGGGCAGGATTACTCTTGATAATGGCGTATTGCACATCACAAGCTTGATTCGCTCGCTCAATGAACTTGGCAAGCAAAGCGCGCAAGTACTGCTTGCCTCCACAGCAAAGCTTGCTTTGTTGGATTGTCAATTTTCTGACGATTATATCGGCTGGACGCCCAATCCCAACTCTGCGCTTGCCAAGCTGACCCAAGAGGTTTATACAAAAATACTGGGACATCCCGCCAAATTCAATGTCATTCATGCAGGATTGGAATGCGGCTTGATTCAAAACGCCTATCCTGACATGGACATCATCTCCATCGGTCCCACCATCAAAGATGCGCACAGCCCAGATGAGCGCGTTCACATTGACAGTGTGCACGTATATTGGCAGGTATTGCTTGATATTTTGGCGAATGCTCCCAAGCGCATTGCTTGATAAGGCATTGTGATGACACAGTCAACACCCATTCATCATCGCGCCATCAGCACAGATGACGGCGCATTTATTGCAAGTCTTGAGGCGCAGATTTTTGATGACGCTTGGGATGAGCGCGCTTTGTCGGAGATTTTTGGCATGATGGGCGCAGGGGGCATTGGTGCTTTTTGTGATGGCGTGTTGATTGGTTATCTGCTGTATCAAGTGAGCGATGTGGCACAACTGTTGCGCATTGGCACACACCCAAGCCACCGCAGGCAGGGCGTTGCCGAGCGCTTATTGTGTCATTGGTTTGATGTTATCCAACAAAAAAATGACGCGATGTTTGGCGCGCCTTGTTTTGCAATCTTGGAGGTTGATACAACCAATCGCGCCGCTGTTGAGCTGTATCAAAAATTTGGCTTTGAGACGATTCACATTCGCAAAAACTATTATCAAAACACTCATGGCCACACCGACGCGCTTATCATGCAAAAAGCATTGACATAAGCTTTTATATCCATTTGACCATCACAAAGATTGCCCCACCACGTCAATCACCCAAACTTCCGAGCGCGAACCCAACCGAAATGGCACACCCCAAAAACCAAAGCCTGACGACACCACAAAATGCGTATTGTTGATTTTTTCGTAGCCATAGCCCAATCGGTTGATGCGATCCACAATAAAATTGGCAGGAAACACCTGACCTTTATGGGTATGACCAGACACCTGCAAATCAATGGGCAGCTTGGCGTGCGCCTCAATGTGCGTGGGTCTGTGATCAAGCAATACAGTTGGCAATGCGCTGTCTGCTTTTTGTAATAACGCCTTTGTGGGCAAGCGGTCTTGCTTATGATCATCAAAACGCCCAATCACTTGCAAATGCGTGGTTTTGCCATTTTTGGTGATGTCAATGACCTTGATGTCGTCATTGAGCAAATAAGCGCCGCTCGTCTTAATCGCCTCATTAATGCTGTCATAAGCTGGCACGCGATACAAATCGTGATTGCCCAGACTGACCGCCGTCCCATAAGCAGGCGCACGGATGACTTGCTCAAAAGCAGCTGCCATGTTGTCGCTTTGAAACACATGGGTGTCATCGTCCATAATGTCGCCTGGCATGAGCAGCACATCCACCTTTTCATCCACCAACAGGCGGTGAAGCTTGGCAAGCTGGCGATTGCCAACGAGCGCACCCAAATGCAAATCAGACGCTACCGCCAAACGCACAGGCGCAGCAACAGGCTTATCCAGCGTGATTGTTAGATGACGCACCACAGGGCTGTAAGCATTATAAAGCGCGAATCCAATCATCCCAAGCAAGCTGACAAGCGCAAGCGCACGATAACTCAGCGCGCCGCCCACCCCCATTTTTTGCATGACAACAATCATGACCGCGCTCGCCACCGCCGACAACAAGCCAAGCCACAAAACGCTTAAATAACCCATCGGATAGCGATAGGCATGAAACATAAAGCCCAGCAAAAACGCATTGCCAAGCAACACACAAGCCAACAGTACCACAGAAAACTTTAAATCAACAAATGGCTTTAACCACCATTGCACGCCTTTTGCCATGCCAACATTGAGCAGTTGAACAATGCCAATCACAATAATTAAAAATACATATCGTTTCATGATTTTATTAATAATAAATTAAAGATTGCGCATTATATCATTTTTTGCCGATATGTTTTATCATTGCAATGTGCTTTTGTGGAGAATTGAATGTGTAGTTTTGTGACTGGCGACACATTATCCAAAAAATTGTTCATTTTATCTAAAAATAAGTATCTTTTTGTAAAATCCCTTGACTTTAAATGGGATTGGATTTAAATTATGTGATATGGCATTTATTTAATTAATCTTTATGATTATTAATAAATTCTAAACAAAAAATTAATTTTAATCTTTACAAAATCATCTTTTGTTCAAATAGGAGGGCATCATGCCTCAAACTCAATACGAAGTTAAAGTTGCTGACCAAGCCGCTGCCGATCAACTGGTTGCCAAAACCGAAAACGTGGCTGGCGTTAAGTTTGTCAATGTCAATGCCTCTACGGGCATCATGGTGGTTACTCACGGTGATGATTTTGATGAAGCCGCCTTCAAGGCTGCCGCCGGCATTTGATTGCATTCAAATCAACAGCATTCACCTCATTTGAATGCTTGTACAAAAGGCTTGTAAACACAAGCCTTTTTCTTTGCACTACTTTTTATTTGTGTTGTTATGCGTCATACCGCCATTAGGAATTAAGCTAATTGGAGGCTTGACGCTCGCAGGTAGTTTTCATGATAAACCGATAGCCATCTGTAGGCATATAGCGCAGCACCATCTGCGTGTCATTCAGCAGCTCAATTTTATTGTGCGCAACATAGTCCAAGTTATTATAAACCGCATCTTTGTAATCAAATCGCCGACTGATTGGGTTGCCGCCATCTTTAAAAAACAGACTTTCCAATACATTGGTATAAAAACTATCTGCTTTGATGGTATATCGCCCCATTTCTTTTGACTCTGTGACACCAGACAGCTCATCTAATTTTTCATCCAACACATAGTGCGTCAGATAATAGCCATCTGATGTCAATATCATTTTCTCGCGACTGCGCCCTGTCAAACCTGTCTCTTTATCCTCAAAATCAGCGTGGCATTCCCATATACCAATGATTTTGCTGCCATAATCATCCGTATTGACGCTGGCAACTTCGTCATTTGCGCTGATGATTTTGGGCGTATCGCCATCAAATTCAATCAGTTCGGCGTAAGCATTCGTCCCCACCATCATAAATGCGGTCAATAAGGCAGTCGCCATCGTTGTTTTATTCATCACAGACTCCATGTTTGTTATTTCAATTGTCGCTATTATAACGAGAATTTATCAAAAAATCACTCATCAAATTGCGCCTCAAGCGCTTCAAGCGCCATCATTTGCGCCATTAATTGTTCTTCTGTGGCATCAATATCGGCTTTGATGGTTGTCTGTTTGTCCAATAATTGCAGCAATTCAGACTTGCGCGCCTCTTCATACAGCGTCACATCGGACAGCGTCTCATCAATGATTGCCAAACTGTCGGTCAGCGCTTGTAAAGTCTGCTCATGGTGTTCAATTTTTTTGCGGATGGGTGCGGTAAGCTTTCGTTGTTCGGCATTTTTTTTGCGTTGTTCTTCTTTGGACAAAGCTGGCTTATCGTTGCTTGTTTTTTCTGTTGGGGCAGATGTTCCACGTGAAACATTTTGTTCGGTGTTGCTATTTGCTGTTTTGGCTTGCTGTTTTTTGGCTTGTGACAACCACGCACTGTAGGCATTGATGTCGTCGGTAAATTCTTCGCATTTGCCGTCATGCACCAAATACAACTCATCACAAACATTGGCAATCATCTCACGGTCGTGCGACACCAAAATCACCGCACCGCTAAAATTTTGTAACGCCATAGACAAAGCCTGACGCATTTGCAAATCCAAATGGTTGGTCGGCTCATCAAGCACCAGCACATTGGGGCGTTGCCAAACGATTAATGCCAATGTCAATCTTGCACGCTCACCGCCTGAAAACAGTCGGCTTGGGGTGTCAATCCTATCGCCCCTAAAATCAAAACTACCCAAAAACGCTCGCAAATCAGCGTCTGATGTCTTGCCTGCCAAACGTTGCAACATCAGCATGGGTGTCGCATCACCATCCAGTGCGTCCATTTGGTGCTGATTAAAATAGCCCAACACCAAGCTGTCCGCCACTTTGCGAATACCGCTCAAAATCGGCAACTCACCCACCAATGCCTTTATCACCGTGGATTTGCCCGCCCCATTCATGCCCAAAAGTCCAATGCGGCTGTCTGGGGTGATTTGCAAGCGAATTTTATCAATCAAAATTTCGCCATTGTAACCTGTACTGGCGTCATCCATAACGATGAGTGGCGATGTTAATTGCTTGGGTTCATAGAACTGAAAACTAAACGGATTGTCCGCCACAACAGGGGCAAGCTGCGTCATACGCTCAAGCTGTTTTATGCGCGCTTGGGCTTGCTTGGCTTTGGTCGCTTTGGCACGAAATCGGCGGATAAAATCTTCCAAATGTGCACGAGTTGCTTGCTGTTTTTCAAAGGCTTGTTCGTGTTGGGCAAGTCGCTCGCTACGCGTGCGTACAAAAGTGGAATAATTGCCCGTGTACAGCGTCATGCACTCGTTTTCAATGTGCAAAATTCTACCCACCACATTATCCAAAAACGCTTGGTCGTGACTAATCATAATGAGCGTACCATCATAGTTTTTGAGCCAATCTTCAAGCCACAAAATCGCATCCAAATCCAAGTGATTGGTCGGCTCATCCAATAACAACAAATCGGCTCGGCTCATCAAGGTTTTGGCAAGGTTTAACCGCATTCGCCAACCCCCAGAAAACTCCCCAACCGATTGATTTTCTTGTGCTTTATTAAAACCAAGCCCCGCCATAATAATAGACGCTTTGGAGGCAATGGCATAGCCATGAATGTCATCAAATCTTGCATGAATTTGGGCAAGTTCGCTTTCGGATAAATCATCGTGGTGATTCATTTTATCCATTAAATAAAAATATTCTTTATCGCCACTTAACACAAAATCAATCGCCGATTGATGAGAGCTTTCAATTTCTTGTGCCATATGACCGATTGTCCAGTTATTGGGAATGGTCAGCTCACCAGTATCCAAGCCTAACTGCCCCAAAAGCACCGCAAAAAAGGACGATTTGCCTGTGCCGTTGTTGCCTGTCAAGCCCACTTTCCAGTTGGGGTGGATTTGCAAGCTGACATCTTTAAATAAAATACGCCCATCTCGGCGAATACTGGCATTTTTGAGCTCTATCATGTTTTTTCCAATCACAAATTTTTATAAAAATTGCTAGGGCGTGTTGACATTTCAATTTGAGTGAAAAATTTAGATAAATCGCAAGCCTTTTGTCGTTAATAAATTTGCCAATATGATAATATTGGCAAATTTATTAACGACAAAAGGCAAGATTTAGCTTATTTTTCACCAAAAGCACAACCAAATCCTAATTTTCAACATTTTTTCTTAAAGCGTGTGAAATGTCAACACGCCCTAGATAGTATAAAGCATTCGCCCCACAATATAAACGCTTTAATTTTGATAAAAAAAATAGACAAAAGTTTGTTTTTGTCTAAAAAAATTCAAGCAACTGTGCTTGAATGTTTACTGGCTTTATTAAACCCTAAATCAAGCTTATCAGCAAAAGCCAATAAGCTTGAATGATTTATCAAAAGCGACTGATTGCTAGATTACACCCTGCCTTTGGTGCGAAACTCTTTTAGTGTCTTGACAAACGCTGTCATCTCTTCAGGTGTGCCAAGCGTTAGACGATTATAGCCTTCAATAGGTGGAAAAGCACGTCCCACAAAAATATGACGCTCTTTCATACGATTTTGATAGGTTTTCACATCGCCTTTGATTTCATGAAAAATAAAATTGCCATTGGATTCGGCGTATTTTAGCCCAAGCTCTTTTAAGGCGGTCTCTACGATTTGACGAGAGCGTAGGTTTGATGTACGACTGTATTCCAAAAATTGAGCATCTTGTAAGGACGCCAGTGCCGCCACCGCACCTGCCAAATTGGTATTATCCAGCGACATAAAACGCTCGGTCAATTCAACAAGCTGTTTTGAACCAATGGCATAGCCTACACGCAATCCTGCAAGGGCATAAATTTTTGAAAACGTTTTGGCGACCAAAACATTGTCATTGCCTTGCTTGATGAATGTCAAACCACTTTCAAAATTGGGATTGGCGACATATTCGCCATAGGCTTCGTCCAATAAAAAATAATGATTTTTTAGGGCATTATTTATCCAGTTTGACAGCGTATTTTTTGCAGTGATGGTGCCTGTGGGATTGTTAGGATTGCACAAATAAAATAACGTTACCCCATCAAAGTCATTGGCGATTTTTTGCATTTTGGCAATGTCAAAGCCAAAATCTGCTTGGTTTACAGGCACTTTGACAACGCTTGCCCCAAGTGCATTGGCGTGCAGTTCGGCATAATTAAAGGTCGGGTCTGGCACAACTAGCTGAAAAGCCTGCTTATTTTGTAACGCCTGAGTGTAAATCGCTTGAACAAACGCCTGAATATTCTCCGATGAACCATTACCGATAGAAATCTGCTTGGCGTCCACGCCATTGACACGGGCAAGCTCATTAACCAAAGTTTCACGCTGACTATCGGGATAGCGGGCGGATAAATTTAAGCTGTCCAAAACCGCCTTTTTTGCCTTGGGCGACATCCCAAGCGAATTTTCATTAAAATTAAGCAGTAATGGTGTCGCCTTGCTTGGTACAAATGTGGCAGTTTTTATAGCAGAATTGCTGGCAAAAGCAGGCATCGCACTGGCAAGACCCAACGCACCCCCTGCCTTCAAAAAAGAACGACGTGTAAACATGACAAACTCCTTTGATGATTAGAATGTATTGAACAGTGATAATTATGAAAAAAATTTGCTAAGGGCGTGTTTTGCTTGTTGCACAAAAAATAACCAAATTTTGCTTTTTTGTGTTATCACAGATACCAATATACAACACAGCCTAAACCATATTGACACAAAAATAAAGATAAATCAACAAAAATTGATGGTGTTGACAAACTGTCTTTTGGCTTTGGCAAATCACAAAAACAGCTCATTTATCTTGACTTTATCTAAAAAATTCACCCTATTTATGTGCAAAAACCTTGATAGTACCAAACATTTACCCCATAATATGCGTGTTTGTTGTAATAAAAATGAGAAAAAAGATGAATAACGCCATGATTTTGACCGACAAAGCCTCCGACAAAGTCCGCAAACTACGCGAACAAGAAGGCAATCCCAATCTAATGCTCCGCGTCTATGTGACAGGCGGTGGCTGTTCGGGGTTTTCGTATGGCTTTAATTTTGAAGAAGAGCTCAGTGACGATGACGCCACATTTAACAACGGCGATGTGGCACTTGTGGTGGACAGTCTAAGCTATCAGTATCTCAATGGCTCCACGGTGGACTACACCGAAGGGCTTGAAGGCTCACGGTTTATTGTCAATAATCCAAACGCCACCACAACGTGTGGCTGTGGGTCGTCTTTTTCTATTTGATTGAGCACAAAATTTTATTTGAATACAAGACATTAAGTACAAACTGGCATCAATTGGTGCCAGTTTTGATTACTCTTTCCCAATCTCAAGACAGCTATTTTTAAAACAAATATTTGCTTAAAAATCCATTTATCTTAAATTAATAACCAATTATCTTTTTGTAGCAAAAATAAGTTGCATTGCATTGTAAGCTGTGGTTTAATATACACATGAATTAATCATGCATTAATTCATGTAAGTAATTTGTTGATTGTCTTTGTTATGGCATTTTAGGCAACTATCATGCTCATAACAATTTCAAATAACTATTACTTATAAATTAAACTTAACTTTATTTATAAGGAATGGCATCATGGCTAAATTATCTCTTGACAATCTAAGCGACATCGACGGTTTCGTAGCAGCTGCTCTAGTAGACAGCGAATCAGGTTTGGCTTTGGCAACTTTGGGTACTGGTCTTGACCTAGAATTGGCAGCCGCTGGTAACACCGAAGTGGTACGTGCTAAGCGTAAAACTGCAAAAGCATTGGGTCTTAACGAGTCAATTGAAGACATCCTAATCACTTTGAGCGGTCAATACCACTTAATCCGTCCATTGGTACGTAACGAAAACCTATTCTTGTACCTAGTACTTGATCGTCAAAAATCTAACCTAGCAATGGCTCGTCACAGCTTGAAGAGCTTTGAAACTGAATTGGATTTCTCTTAATCCATTAAGATTCAAAAAAATGAAATTCAAAAAAGCATCCGCATGGGTGCTTTTTTTATGCCCATTTTATTTTTATCAAGATTTGTTTTAGTCCCACCTCAAACGCACAAATCCAAAATTATTTACAGCTGGCAATCTGACATTTGGTCAATTTAGTATTGGCTGTATGCTGCTGGCGCAATGACGCCATTTTGCACATCAAACACACAAACATCGCCACAAGATGGCAAGAATGACAACAGCTCGTCATTCAAGCTTGTTACAAACAGCTGACAAGACATCTGACTGAGCGTTGTCATCAATAAAGCTGCCGCTTTTTTGTCAAGCTCGCTGTCAATATCATCAATCAGCACAATGGGTAGCGCGCTGTCGTCATGGGCTACGTGCGCGATGAGCGTCTTTAATTTGGATAATTTTAAAGCGGCGATTAAAAGCTTTTTTTCACCACGCGACAGCACATTGATGGCCTGATGTCGCCCATTGGCTTTTAGGGTGAGACTGATGTCCGCACGGTGCGCGCCAATACGCGTATAACCCAGCTCGCAATCTTGCGCCAAACGGGCTTGTAGCACATTGGCAAGCCCATCACTGGTGTCAAACCCCGCCTGATAATCAAATGACAAATCTTCAACATAATGCGGTAACAACAGCGCACACGCCTCATAAAAGCAAGATTGCCACGCCTCATAAGCAGCTTGACGATACAAATGAAGGCGCTCACCCGCTGTTGACAACTGCTTATCCCACGCCGTCAGTTGTAAAAAATGGCGGTGGTCATGATTGGGTGATTTTAACAAGCTGTTACGCTGCTTTAATAAACGCTGATAAGTCAGCCATTGCTCATAAAATTCAGCATTCAAATGAAAGCTTAGCCAATCCAGCATTTGACGACGTGTTGCCGCCCCATCTTCCAACACATCCATACCGCTTGGATCAATGACCACCAAGGGCAGTTTTTTGGTCATTTCGCTTTGTGATTTAATAATATTGTCATTGTGGCGCAAGCTTGTGTTTGCGTTTGTTGTTTTGGCAATGGCAAGCGTTGTCTTATCTGACAGCTGCGCCCAGACCACACATTGCTCTGCTGTGTGATTGATATAATGCTTGGGCTGATGATGGCGAAAACTTTTGCCCCGAGACAACAAAAACAGCGACTCAACCATTGAAGTTTTGCCGCTGCCATTATGACCAATAAAAATATTAATGAGCCCCAAATTCAGCTTGACTGCATTTAGATTGCGCAGCTGACTGATGACTATCTTATCAATATGCGCTGTCATGCACTAAATTCGCATGGGCATCACAACATATTGATGCAATTCATCGCCGATTTGGGTGATGAGCGTTGGGCTGTTGGGCTGATTCATGGCAATGTTCACCTCGCCTGACAATACGCCAAGCACCGCTTTTAGATACGCCTCATTGAGCGACACTTCAATGGGAGCGCCCTCATAATTGACAGCCAATGTCTCCACCGCCTCATCTGCCTTATCCACACTGATGGAATGCGAACGCACCACCACCGAATCACTGTCCTTGAAGTCAAACACCACGCCACGACTGCGTTCATCGCTGACAATGGACACGCGGCGCAGCACATTCATCAACGCATCTTTATTGACCACGGCGAATTTATCGTTATTATTGGGAATCACGCGGCGATAATCTGGGAATTTACCCTCAATCAAGCGCGCTGTCATTGATACCACCAAATCATCGCCAGCAGTGCCGTCTTCTTGTTTGGCGCCAAAATTTAAAGACACTTGCAAAAACTCATTGTCCATGCCAAGCGTGACCGAATCGTCTTTGCCCGTCATTTTGCCAAGCTCATTAAACAGTCGCTCAAGCTCAACCACCGCCTTGCCTGGTACAATGATTTGATTTTCTGCATGGCTTTGCTCCAAGATGCGCTGAGCAACTGCCAAACGATGGCCATCAGTGGCAACTGTGGTTAAATTTTGTCCATCAATATGAAACAACATTCCCGTCAAATAATGACGCACGTCTTGTGTTGCCATAGAAAAACGCGTGCGCGCAATCATCTCAAACAAATCTTGGCGCTTGATGGTGATTTGCTCGGTCAGCTCAGGCGTGCCAATGCTCGGATAGTCATCTGCAGGCAAAGTGGCTAAGGTAAATTTACTTTTTCCTGACTTAATCAAGCAGCGCCCATCACCTGTGCTTTCAAGCAACACCTCGCCTGCTGGCAAAGAGCGGCAAATCTCATGAAAAGTCGCGGCGCTGATGGTTGTCATACCCATCTCAAGACAAGCACCCTCAGGCAAGCGCACGCGCGTCGTCATCTCAACCTCCAAATCAGACGCGGTCAATGTCAAAAACTCTTCACTCAATACAAACTTGATGTTGCTTAAAATGACAAAACGATGGTGTTTACTTGCCGCCTTGGCAACCAAATCACTGGCTTTCAATAGGATTTCTTGACTTAATTGTAGCTTCATGGCAGATGTCCATTGTGTTTTTTTAGGATTGTATTATAAACAAAAACAGCAGATTTTTCTAGGGCAGCGCCCATCAATCAGGCAAATTAAACACGCTTATCATGCGCTTTTTAGTTGGGCCTGTCATTACAAAAACTTAAAAGCAAAAAACGAACCGAAGTTCGTTTTTGGTTTGCAATGAAACAGTTGGTCAAAGTCAGGGGTTTGCAGACTTTTTACCCATACGGTTTATTTGCCTATTATTTGCCTATTATTTGCCTATGCGGCGCTTGCCAGTTGCAAACTCATATACAAACAGCAGTACGATTGCGCCAATCACTGATAATACAAGACTACCAAAGCTACCCACGGCACCAAGCCCCAATAGGCTTGCCAAAAATCCGCCAACAAACGAGCCTGCAATGCCCAAAACAATGGTCATAATCCAACCCATCGCATCCGCACCAGGCTTAATGGCGCGCGCAATCGCACCAGCAACAAACCCTACAATCAATGTCCAAATAATACCCATAATAATCTCTCCTAACTAATAATTGATTTACATTAATTGATTTACAAATTAATCTACAAATCATTTAATTTGTATCATTGGCAGTCATTATAGGTAAGCTTGGTCAAAAAATATATCAATAAACCGTAAAGTTTTGCGCTGTTTTGTCAAAACCCTGCGCCGACTGAGTAAGTTGATGTCGTGTTTTGTAATGGAATGTTGTTTGTGTCGTCGTTATGTTTATTTGCCAAAGCGCCTTAAAAGCATTTTAGGCGCGCAAAATCTCAACACGCCCAATCTTGGCGCAGACTTTTAGCTTTGTTGTGCACGCAGTGCCGTAATAAGACGCGTATGAATGCCCTCAAAACCACCATTTGACATCACAATCACCACATCCTCTTTGCCAATATGCTGGCAGACGTGATGAATGATGGCTTCAACATCATTCAAAACAAGCTGATTGGCAGCACCACCAATGGCATCTTTGACCGACCAGTCAAGCGTGGGCGGCTCATACCAAATGACCGTATCAGCAATGCTGGCAGATGGCGCAAGCTCACTTTGATACACCCCAAGCTTCATGGTGTTGGAGCGCGGCTCAATAATCGCCCAAATTTTGCGCTCACCCAGTTTTTTTCTTGCGCCGTCCAGTGTGGTTGCAATCGCCGTTGGGTGGTGAGCAAAGTCATCATAAACAGCCACATCACCGATTTGACCAACCAGCTCCATGCGCCGCTTGATACCTGCAAAGCACCCCAGCGCCGCGCACGCCGTCTGCAAGGGCACACCCACATTCATCGCCGCCGCCATGGCAACCAGCGCATTATTAACATTGTGCAAGCCGCTCATTTGCCATTCAACAACACCTTGTTGTTCTTTGTGTTTGACGCCAAATTTTGAGCCGTCTTCTTTTAATAACCAAGCCTGCCAATCGCTGTCACAGCTTTGGTTTTCATTGATGATGGCGGTGCGCCAAATCGGCGTCCAACAGCCCTTATCAATCGTCTCTTCAAGACTTTTGACATGGGCGGGCATGATGATTTTGCCATTGCTTGGAATCATGCGAATCATGTGATGAAATTGCGTTTGAATCGCCTCCAAATTGGCAAAAATATCGGCATGATCAAATTCCAAATTATTCAAAATGGCGGTGGTTGGACGATAATGTACAAATTTTGAGCGCTTGTCAAAAAACGCCGAATCGTACTCATCTGCCTCAATGACAAAATAGCCTTCTGTTTGCTCACAAGCGGATTGCCCCAAATGCGAACTGTATTTAAAGGCATTCTGCAAGCGCGCATCGTCCGTGTGCACAAGTGGCACGCCACCAATCAAAAAGCCAGTATCAATCCCTGCGTACTGCAAAATCCAAGCCAGCATGGTGGTCGTCGTGGTTTTGCCGTGCGTGCCTGCCACCGCCAACACATGGCGATGACAAAGCAGCTGCTCACTCAAAAACTGTGGCCCTGATGTATAAGGCAAGCGCGCCTGTAACATATATTCTACTGCCGCCACGCCACGCTTCATGACATTGCCCACCACCACCAAATCGGGCGCAGGCTGCAAATGCTCGGCGTGATAGCCCTGCATGATAACCACGCCCGCCTCTTGCAGCTGTGTGGACATCGGTGGATAAATATTGTCATCTGAGCCTGTGACAGTATGCCCCAAATCGCGCGCAAGCAGCGCAAGCGAGCCCATAAAAGTACCACAAATGCCTAAAAAATGAATGTGCATGATATTGCCTTTTGATAAAAATATTGCGATATTTTAGCAGATTTTTTGATAAGCTGTGAAAATCTTGCAAACAATGACAAAGCCGTGACATAAATAGCGGTGACACAAATCATGACAGCGCGCCTGACCGCCAGCAGACAGTTGACCCTTATGGTATTTGAACCTTATAAGTTGGTTTGCCCTTATAAATTGGCTTGCATGGATGAGCGGCATAAAAATTTTTCAGCATTGCTTGAAAAATACACTACATTTTTTGGACAAATCTGTGCTACACTAGCCCTGTCTTTTTCAATCTTTTTGTAAGGATTTTTTATGTTCAAACAAGTAAGCCTACACCAATACGACCCAGAACTTGCTCGCGCCATGGATGACGAAAGTGCGCGCCAAGAAAACCACATTGAGCTTATCGCCTCTGAAAACTACTGCTCGCCTGCGGTGATGGAGGCTCAAGGCTCTGATTTGACCAACAAATACGCTGAGGGCTACCCTACCAAACGCTACTATGGCGGCTGTGAGCACGTGGACGTGGTGGAGCAGCTTGCCATTGACCGTGCCAAAGAGTTGTTTGGGGCGGATTATGCCAACGTGCAACCACATTCAGGCAGCAATGCCAACGCTGCGGTGTTTTTGGCACTGCTAGAAGCAGGTGATACCGTGCTTGGTATGAGCCTTGCCCACGGTGGGCATTTGACGCATGGTGCAAGCGTGTCATTCTCTGGCAAAACCTACAACGCGGTGCATTATGGCATTGATGACAATGGTTTGATTGATTATGACGAAGTGGCGCGCCTAGCCCGTGAACACAAGCCCAAGATGATTATCGCTGGTTTTTCGGCATACTCACAAGTCATGGACTGGCAAAAATTCCGTGACATCGCCGATGAAGTTGGCGCGTATTTGATGGTGGACATGGCACACGTGGCAGGGCTTGTGGCAGCGGGCGTCTATCCAAACCCTGTGCAAATTGCCGATGTTACCACCACAACCACGCACAAAACCTTGCGTGGTCCACGTTCAGGCTTGATTTTGGCCAAGAAAAACGAAGAAATTGAGAAAAAATTAAACTCAGCGGTGTTCCCAGGCACACAAGGTGGTCCACTCATGCACGCCATTGCCGCCAAAGCAGTGTGCTTTAAAGAAGCGATGAGCGATGATTACAAGGCGTATCAACAGCAAGTCGTCAAAAACGCCAAAGCCATGGCGGAAGTCATCATCTCGCGTGGCTATGATGTGGTATCAGGCGGTACCGAAAATCATCTGATGCTCATCAGCCTAATCAAACAAGAAATTACCGGCAAAGAAGCGGACAAATGGCTTGGTGACGCTCACATCACTGTCAACAAAAACTCGGTGCCAAACGACCCGAAATCGCCTTTTGTCACCAGCGGCATTCGTCTTGGCACACCTGCTGTGACCACGCGCGGCTTTAAAGAAGATGAGGTGCGGCAATTGGCAGGCTGGATTTGTGATGTATTGGACAGCCGTGGCGACGAAAAAGTGCTTGCTGAGGTACGCCAAAAAGTAGAAGCCATCTGCAAAGAGTTTCCTGTCTATGAACGCAATGCAAGCTTTGACCAAAAAGCCCATGAGCTGTTTGAAAAAGTCAATGAGTTTATTGACACCCAAGCCAATGAACATGAAGTGGTTGCCGTTGCCAAACAAAAAGCAACCGAGCTTTATGAAAAATTGAATAAGCTTGTGACAAAATAACCGATTGCATTAACAAAAAGAGTGTGATATTTTACACAATTATCACAAACGAATCGCTTGACTGTCTGGTATGTGACAATCGGGCGATTTTTTTGCGCTGGAATTTTGTCAAAAAACACTTGTAAAACCATAGGAAGGTGTTCTATGCTCGCAGGATTAGGACTACTCATCGTCATTGGCTTTATGGCGCTCATCATGACGCGCAAAGCATCGCCATTCACCGCACTTGTGCTTGTGCCATTGATTGTTGGGCTGGGCGCGGCTACTTTGGGCTATGGCGATTTTGCCGCCAAAGACATCACCAAATTTGCCATTGCAGGCATTACAAGCGATGCTGACTTGGGCATCAAAGGTGTGGCAGGCACTGCAGTGATGCTGCTGTTTGCCATTTTGTATTTTGGGCTCATGCTGAGCGTTGGTTTGTTTAACCCACTCACCAATTTTATTGTCAAGATGGTCAAAGGCGACCCTTTGCGCGTGTTGGTTGGCACAGCGATTTTGGCGCTTGGCGTGTCGGTTGATGGCGACGGCTCAACCACCACTTTGGTGGTCTGCTCGGCAATGATACCAATTTATAAGCGCTTAAACATGAAAATGATGGATTTGGCGGTTTTGATTATTTTATCCAACTCCATCATGAATCTACTGCCATGGGGCGGACCAACCGCAAGAATCATCGCTGCCTTGCAGGTGGATGAGGGCGCACTCATGCGTGCCATCATCCCTGGTATGATTTTGGCAAGCATTTGGGTTGTCATCATCGCTGTGCTGCGCGGTCTATCCGAACGCAAGCGCCTTGGCATTCACACCATCAATCAAGACGAATTAAAGCAAATCATCGCAGACGCGCAAGGTGATGTCAGCTTGGCGCGTCCAAAATTGGTGTGGTTTAACTTTATTTTGACCATGATTTTGATGACGCTGCTGATTTTTGGTGGCACTTGGATTATTCCAAAAGTAAGCTCGGCGCTGATTTTTGCCATCGGTATTGCCATTGCCTTTGTCATAAATTACCCCAACCAAAAAGACCAACGCCAAATCATTGAACTGTACGGTTCATCGGCAGTGCAGGTGATTTTTATGGTGCTGGCTGCAGGGGTATTTATGGGGATTTTGGCAGGGACAGGCATGAGCAATGCCATGGGCGAGGCGCTGTCCACATGGATTCCAGAGCGCTTTGGCAGTCATTGGCCGCTCATTGTCGCCATTGTGTCTGTGCCTGGCACTTTCTTTTTGAGCAACGATGCGTTTTATTTGGGCGTGTTGCCTGTACTGAACGAAGTGGGCATCAAATACGGTTTTAGCGCTATGGATATGGCAATCGCCTCCACCGCTGGACAAGCATTTCATTTGCTAAGCCCATTGGTTGGCTTTATTTATCTGCTTTTGCACTTGACTGGCGTAGATATGGGCAAATGGCAAATTCAATCTGCCAAATGGGGCATTGGTGTGTTTGTGCTGTTTTTGGTGGGGATGTTTGGATTTGGCGGCGTGCCTTTTTGATGTGCAAACCAATAAAAGATGCATCACCCAAAAGCCATTCATAGTGAATGGCTTTTTTGATTTTTAAAATCTTATATTTATTATTTTTTGCAATCAAAATTAAATTGTGAACAACTTTCAATGTTTTGGTGAATTTTTTCACTTGACAATCAAATTTGTTTTCACTTATTCTAAAACAAATGAATACCATTAGGAAAACTGACAATGAACCACTTTAAACTCTCCTTACTCAGCAGTAGTGTGTTACTGCTTGTTGCCTGTGCGACCCCACAATCTGAAACAACATCATCTGTTCAACAAATCAATATGCCAGCCCCTACAATGGAGAGTCAAGCACCAACCGCGAATAAAACTGCGATGGCGGTAAAAAGACTTCAGAGTGCTGATGCGTACACTATGCCAGCATCTGCTACGACCGTAGCCCCGATGATGCTTGAATCTTATGCAGCTTTAGAACAAAATACCGAACAATATCAAAAAAATAAACCTAACCCTATTCAAAAAGTCAGCGAAAATCCAATTTCAACCTTTAGTATTGATGTAGATACAGGCAGTTATAGCAATATCCGCCGAATGTTACTCAGTTATGGCAAATTACCCCCAGTTGATGCCGTTCGTTTAGAAGAAATTTTAAACTATTTTGATTACCGTTACCCACAACCAACCAATGGCAAACCCTTTGCCCTACACACCGCCAATTACGATTCGCCATGGAAAAAAGATGCTAAACTCATCAAACTTGCTATTCAAGCCCAAGATATTGATGTCAAAGAACTTCCCCCTGCCAATTTAGTCTTTTTAATTGATGTTTCAGGCAGTATGGACAATGAAAATAAATTGCCGTTGGTGAAAAAAACCTTACGCATTTTGACAGAAAAATTACGCCCACAAGATAAAGTCACCATCATCACCTACGCATCTGGTGAAAAATTGGAGTTAGAGCCAACATCAGGCAAAGAAAAAGATAAAATCTTAGCGGTGATTAATCGTCTGCAAGCACAAGGGTCAACATCAGGCGAAAAAGCCATTCAATTAGCCTATCAACAAGCAGAAAAATCCTTTATTAAAAATGGCATTAACCGTATTTTAATTGCTACAGATGGCGATTTTAATGTTGGCATTACCGATTTTGACACCTTAAAAGGCATGGTTGCTGAAAAACGCAAAAGCGGTATTTCCTTTAGTACCTTAGGTTTTGGTACAGGCAATTACAATGAACACTTAATGGAACAACTTGCCGATGCAGGCGATGGTAATTACAGCTATATTGATAACGAAAAAGAAGCGAAAAAAGTGCTTGACCGCCAACTGTCTTCTACACTTGCTACCGTTGCCCAAGATGTCAAAATTCAAGTTGAATTTAACCCAAAAACAGTCAAAGAATACCGCTTAATTGGCTATGAAAACCGAGCCTTAAAGCAAGAAGATTTTAACAATGATAAAGTTGATGCAGGCGATATTGGAGCAGGACATCAAGTCACCGCCTTTTATGAAATTATTCCAACAGGGGCGACAGGTTGGCTAGAAGAATCCCGCTATCAAGCTAATAAATCTAGCACAACCGCTAAAGATAGCGAATATGGCTATTTAAAATTACGTTATAAATTACCAAATCAAAGCAAAAGTTTGTTGATAGAAACCCCTATTTTGGCAACAAGCCGACCATTTAGCCAAGCAGACAGCGACACTAAATTTGCGACTGCCGCCCTTGCCTATGGTGAGCAACTGCGTGGCGGAAAGTATAATAGCGAGATGACGTGGAATCATATTTTAGAGCTTGCCGAGCAAAATGTTGGTCAAGACCCACATGGCTTGCGTGAAGAGTTTGTTGAGTTAGTGAAAGTAGCAAAAAGTTTATCCACAACTGAACGCAAATAATTGATTTTAAAAACTTGTCTAAATCAACTTTAGGCAAGTTTTTACTTAAAACCCACATTTACAACATCACCCAATTAAATTTATTTTAAATACAACCAAAAATGATGCTTTAATGAATGTTTAAGTTGGCTATTGGGGTGCACGCTTGATGTGTTTTGCGCTTGCATCAAAATAATCCATCAAATCTGGCAGCAAGCGCTCGCTGATCAAAAACTTTCTGCCATGCCAATCATAGACATTTTGGCGCACACCATGATGGGTATCCACAAATCTTTTATACGGCAAACTGGTCTGTCTTTTGAACAACACATAGCCTATCGGCGTGCTTTTTAGGTAGCGCAAGCGCTTAGCGTCCCCTTGTAAGCTACTCAAAGGCATGACGCTGCTGGCTTGCACCCACGCCTGACCGTGAGCACCCAAAATCGTCTCACGCACATAGCCCAAAGTGGGCTTTGGCGGCAAGCACAGATGCTTTTTTTCAGCAAAACTCAAAAGGCGCAGCCCAGAAAAAATAACCTGCACGGTAATTTTTGTACCCGCCAATGCTTCAAGCTCTTTGGTAAACGAGCCATTGGTCAAAAGCAGCCGATTTTTTTGTGTTGATTTTATCATAACTCAATAACAACCAAGCATTCAAAACGCCGCCAACACGCGCGCGCGTACCTCATCATAGCGCGCAAACGCCCTGCAAGTCGTCACTAAATCACCCTGCCAAACTGGCAATGCAGATTTCATCCGACCAATGCGATTGACGGACACCGCTGGCAAGTCGGCTGCCGCTACAATGGCGCTCTTGGCGCCCTCTCGGTCATTGCACACAAGCGCCACATCACACCCTGCCTGCAAGGCGGCTGTAATGCGCGCGACAACATCGCCTGCCACGTGCGCAGCTTTCATAGACAAATCATCACTAAACAACACGCCATCAAAGCCAAGCTGATTGCGAATGATGTCTTGCAGCCAAATCTTTGAAAAACCTGCTGGCTTATCATCCACCTGACTAAACACAACGTGCGCAGGCATCAGCGCAGACAGTTTTTGTAAATTGCGCACAAACACTTGGGTATCGGTATTAAAAATCTCATCAAAACTGCGCGTATCGCACGCATCGGCAACGTGCGAATCGGGAATGACCGAGCCATGCCCTGGAAAATGCTTGCCAGTTGCACCCATGCCTGCTTCGTTCATACCCTCAATAAAAGCAGCCGCTAACGCGCTTGCACCCTCTATCGTCTGACAAAACGCCCTATCACCGATGACCAAACTGCCATTATCAATATCAAGCACAGGCGCAAAGCTGATGTCCACGCCCACCGCCAGCACCTCACACGCCATCAAATAACCGACATCGCGCGCCAAGCTTTGCGCCAGTTGCGGATTATTTTGGTACAGCGCGCCAAGCCTACCCATCGCAGGCAGCGGCGTAAAGCCCTCGCGCAGCCTGGCCACACGCCCACCCTCTTGGTCTATGGCGATGATGAGCTTGTCATTGATGGCGCGGATTTGATCAGTCAGTGCACGCACATCGGACGCTTGCGCCACATTGCGCGCAAACAAAATCACACCGCATACATAAGGACTTCTCAATAAATGCGCATCCTCATCGTCAAGCGTTGTGCCTGCCACATCAATCATAAGAGTTGGAATCACTGTAGTCATAAATCACCTTGTAGGTTGGTTGGTGCACAATTTCATCACAGCAGATTGCTTGTCGCGCTTTTGGCGGCTGAATGGTTTAAAATGACACGCTTGCGGCTGTGGTTTTGGTTTGGCTTATTGTAACACAGTAAGAAAAACGAAAACACAAAAACACTTAACACAGCAAGCTAAGGTTATGATAAGATAGGGTATTTTTTAGCTGATTGATTTATTTTGCACAATTCTATTTTACACAAAGGACAAGTTATGAAACAAACCCACCAAGCTGCCTTGGGCGCACTGAGCATTGGCATATCAAGCGTCATATTTTCTTATGGCATTGCCATGACCGCAAACGCTGCTGACCAGACAGGCTTTACACCAAACAACGAACAACGAATCACCACGCGCCAAGTGGCGGGTCTGCTTGACAAATCACATTATTTGGAGCAGCCCTTGGACGAAAAAATGGGCGCAACTGTGCTTGATTTTTATTTGGACAGTCTTGACCCCAATCATGTCTTGTTTTTGCAATCGGACATTGATGAATTTCGCAAAAAATACGGCAAAAATTTTGGCATTCAGCTCAAGCAAGGCGATTTGTCCGCAGGGATTGAGATTTTTGAACGCTATCGCACGCGCTCCAACCAGTATTATCAGTTTGCAAAAAACTTATTAAAAAACAATGAATTAAATCTCAATACCAATCAAAGCATCATACTAGACAGAGAAAAGCTCCCCCACTTTAAAACCAGCAAAGAGCAAGAGGCGTATTGGCGCAATCAGACGCTGTACGCCCTTATTGGCATGACCTTAAATCAAGAAGATGACAAGGCAAAAGACGCCGCGTTTTTGAACAATCCAGAATTATCGCGCGGACAAGATCTCATCAAAGCCGAAACGCGCAGTCCAAGTGAGATTTTACTGCACCGCCTACAGCGCCAAGAGGCTCAATTATCGCGTCTAAAAAGCGATGAGATTATGGAGCTGATTTTGAACAGTGCAATGATGGCATACGATCCGCACAGCAATTATTTTGCACCTGTGCAAACCATTGAAATGCAAGCGCAATCCAATCTGCAGCTGGAGGGGATTGGCGTATCCATTCGCCCTGACCGCAAAAACCCTGATTATACACGCATCATCACCTTAGTGGACGGTGGCCCTGCCGCCAAAACTGGACAAGTGCGCGCCAATGACGTCATCATCGGTGTGGCACAAGATGGTGAGGCGATGGTGGATACGGTGGGCTTTAGTACTCGCGAAATCGTCGCGCTCATTCGTGGCAAACGTGGCACTACCGTCACCATCAAAGTCAAACAGCCCAACGACCCCGATTCGGCAGCGCGCATTGTGCCGATTGTGCGCGATGTCATTGAACAAGAAGAGTCAGGCTTGCATCACCGCGTGGTGGAGGTGAATTACAACGGCACCAATAAGCGCGTGGGCGTGATTGAAATTCCAAGTTTTTATTTAAACTTTCAAGCGCGCCGCAGCGGTGAGTCCAACTATCGCAGCGTGAGTGCCGATACCGAAAAAGCCCTAAAGGCCTTGAATGCCGAGAACATTGATGGACTTGTTGTGGATTTGCGTGGCAATCCTGGCGGCTCACTGGATGAGGTCGCCAAAATGCTGGGCTTATTCATCAAATCAGGCCCATTGGTACAGATTCGCGACAATCAAGGCAACGTTACCGTCTATGCCGACAAAGACGGTGGCAAACAACTGTACACAGGCGACATGGTGGTCATTACTGATTTGGCAAGCGCCTCCGCCAGCGAGATTTTTGCCGCCGCCATTCAAGACTATGGACGTGGTATTGTGGTGGGCAGCACCACAACTGGCAAAGGCTCAGCGCAGGTGCAGCGCGACGATCTCATGCTGGGCTCTGCCACCATCACACAGCGCAAATTTTACCGCATCACTGGAGGCAGCACGCAAAATAAAGGGGTTGTGCCTGATGTGTCTTTTGTCAATATTTATGAAGGCGCAA
The DNA here is from genome assembly GCA_041811915.1 of Moraxella sp. Classification (GTDB taxonomy): domain Bacteria; phylum Pseudomonadota; class Gammaproteobacteria; order Pseudomonadales; family Moraxellaceae; genus Moraxella. Next base: position 28,506 of record JBGXSA010000065.1, read on the forward strand.
ACTTTGGTGAGCGCGAATACAAAAACCCATTGCCTTGGGATACCATCAAAACCGCGCCCTATACGCCAGAGCATAAATACAGCCGTACTTTGATTGATACGCTCAACCAAAAATCAAAAGCGCGCCAAAACAGCAATCCTGAATTCATTTATCTAAAAACACTGAACAGCATTCGCAACAGTGATGATGACAAAAAGCCCAAACTGGTCAATCTGGACGAGCGCAAACAAGTTGCACGCACCATTGAAAATAAAACGCTTGCCGCCGAAAACGCGCGCCGACAAGCCGCAGGGCAAGCGCCACACAGCGATTGGGCAACTTATCAAGCCAGTCTAGATGCGCTGTACGAAGAATGGGGTCGTCTAAAAGAAAATGAACGCCCCAAACTGCCCGAAAAAGAAGCTTATATCCAAGAGGCGGCGATGGTCATGTTTGATGCTCAAACACCATAATTGATTGTCATTGATGGCTTGGTGCGCAAGTTGTCTGTTTTGTAAGACGAGTTGTCTGTTTTGTAAGAAATGTCTTACACACATTGAAGTCATCAGCCAATTGCGCGCCGCCACAAAATTAGGCATAATATCTTCCAAGCACAAGGAGAGAGTCTACGGACAGACGACATGGACGATACGCTGCTTGATGGAATAAACCTTATGGATAAGTAAACTGAGCGCTTTTTTGGGATTTTCTTTGAGTTTGGAATTTTCTTTGAAAGTGTTTTGGTTGGGAAATCCCGCAAAAGTCACATTTTGCGGGATTTTGTTTTGTGTGCATTTTGGTTTTAATTCATGAACCTTTAGCCCCACCTTTTGAGCGTTCATCATAATTTGAATAGGATATTTCACAAAAATGGTGTAAAATATTAGCTAAACTTATAAATAAAAGGATTTATCATGAACGTTACTTTGCGTCAAATCAAAGCCTTTGTACTGGTGGCAGAGCACAACAGCTTTACCCGAGCGGCTGAGATTTTAATGCTCACTCAATCGGCATTGAGCGGACTCATCAAAGACTTAGAGCAAAATCTTGACATCAAATTATTTGACAGAACAACACGAAAAATGCATTTGTCCGACGCTGGCGTGCGCCTACTGCCTCAAGCGCGGCGGATTTTAAATGAAGTTGCCCTGCTGGACGAAAAAGTCGCTGGGCTAAAATCCTTACACCAAGGTCATGTGCGTCTGGCAGTCAGTCAGCAATTGGCGGCGTCCGCCATGCCACAATTCATTGCCAAATTCCGCTCCACTTATCCCAACATTCAGGTGACCTTGGTGGACTGCTCCATTGATGATGTGGTTGCACAGGTTGAAAACTTGCAGACCGATTTGGGCATTGCGCCTGAACGCAGCTATAGCAGCGACGTATCGGCAACAGTGCTGTTTGAGTCGCCTTTTTATTTGGTCATTCCCAAACATCACCCTTTGGCGCTGCGGCAGATGGTATATTGGGAGGATTTGCTTGGCGAAAAGCTGATTACGCTCAATGGTCCTTTTATCAAATCCCTACAAAATCAGCTGCCAGAAGAAATCTCAACGCACATTTTTAATCCAGATTATGAGATTAATTTTTTGTCCACCGCGCTTGGCATGACGCGCCAAGGGCTTGGTGTGACTTTGTGTCTGTTGTATGCCGCCGAGTGGGTACACCAAAACGGTCTTATCATGCGCCCCTTGTACAACCCTGTGGTTGAGCGCAAATTTTTATTATACACCCACAAAAACCGCTCTTTATCGCCTGCTGCCAAAGCGTTTTATGAGTTTGTCAAAGAAAACAGTCAAGCGTTTTTGACCAATATGAACGAGGGCAATTCAGTCATCTTGGATTAACTTTAGTCTCTTGAACATTACTCTTTTGAATAGATGGCAAAAAAATGATTTGATGGTTGGTTTTTTTGGGGCATTGGCTTATAATAAAATCTCCAACCGTCACACCGAATAACTCTCCCATTTGATGACACCTTAAGGAAATTATTATGTTTAATCATGTTGAGCACTATGCTGGCGACCCGATTTTGGGTCTGATGGATAAGTTTGCCAAAGACACGCGCCCAAACAAAGTCAATCTTGGCGTGGGCGTTTATTATGATGATGACGGCAAATTGCCCGTCCTAGAATCCGTCAAAAAAGCCGAAGAAAAAATCGCCAATCCACCAAAACCACGCCCTTATCTGCCAATGGACGGATTGGCAGGCTATCGCACAGCGTGCCAAAACTTGATGTTTGGCAAAGACTCTGCACTACTTCGCGACAAACGCGTTGCTACAATCGCCACCATCGGCGGCTCAGGCGCACTCAAAGTCGGCGCTGATTTTATCCATGCGTGGTTTAAGGACGCCAAATGCTATGTATCCAAGCCAACTTGGGGCAATCACATCGGCATTTTTGAGGGTGCAGGTTTTGAGGTGGGCGAATACCCTTATTATGATGGGGCAACCAACGGCGTTAAATTTGACGAAATGATTGAATTTTTTAACCGCCTAAACAAAAATGACGTTGTGTTATTGCACCCTTGTTGCCACAACCCAACGGGCGTTGATTTGACCAAAGCGCAATGGGACAAAGTACTTCAAGTTGTTCAAGACAAACAGCTCATCGCCTTTATGGACATCGCTTACCAAGGCTTTGGTGAGGACATGGATAATGACGTGTACGCCATTCGCCGTGCCGCCGACATGGGGCTGTCCTTTTTTGTCAGCAACTCATTTTCAAAAAATCTGTCCTTGTATGGCGAGCGCGTGGGCGGATTGTCGGTCGTTTGTCCAACCGCCGAAGAAGCCAAATTGGTACAAGGTCAATTGCAATTCACCGTACGCCGCATTTATTCAAGTCCACCCTCGCACGGCGGTCATGTGGTGGATATCGTCATGAATGATGATGTTTTGTTTGAAGAATGGGTCAAAGAAGTGTACGTCATGCGCGATCGCATTCGCAAAATGCGCCAAAGCCTGCGCGACGTGCTTGAAAGCAAAGTGCCCAATCGCAGCTTTGAGTATCTCACCACTCAGCAAGGGATGTTCAGCTTTACAGGACTGACGCCAGAACAAGTGGCACGCCTACAAGAGGAGTTTGCGGTGTACATGGTGTCCAATGGTCGTATGTGCGTGGCAGGGCTAAATTCAAGCAACGTGGATTATGTTGCCAATGCCATGGCAAGCGTTTTGTCATGATGATGATTATTGATTTTCAATCATTATAAATCTGATGAACACAAAAGCCTCTTAAATTTAAGAGGCTTTTTTGATAGCTAAGAGATAGCCATTACATCAAAACAATCAAGCTTACACGCCTTTTACCCATCAGCAAACCAACCATCACTCATTGGATAAAGACGATGCTTTGGCTTTGAGCGAAAACTTATGTTTATCTTTGTGACCAATGGCATCAATGTCAGCGCTGGGCAATTTTGTGGCTTGTTGCAATAGGTTTAAGGTGTCCACATTGAGCGCAAATTTGGCAAAGCGTGCGATGCTTTCAAGGCGCTCATCAAAATGCAACAATCCCTCATCGTCTGCGCGCACATACTCGGTGCGAATCAACGTATTAACAAACCCAGAATACAGCGCCTTATCAAAACTGTCTGGCAAATCCTCGCCATACAGCACGCTCAAGCGCTCGCCAATTGCATGGCACAAATTCACCACCTGCTCGGCACTCATGGTGCCAGAGCCTTGCTCGGACAAAAAGGTGATTGCCATAAAATAGCGCTCAAGGCTTTGTTTGGCAGGGCTTGCCAGCACATCAAGCTTTTGATAATTGGCACTGTTGCCATCGGCACTGGCAATCACTCCATCACCCAAATCAATAAATACGCCCTCATCGGTCAGCACTTGCACCGCTTCGCTGATGAGCTTATGGATGTTGCGCTTGGCAATTTTTAAGAAAAATTCACTTTGTAAAAAAGGATACAGCAACTCGCTGATTTGGCGCAAATTATCAATGTGAATGCGATTGTTTTTTTGTACCAACGCTGCCAACAATGACGGCATAATAAACAAATGCAAGATGTTATTTTTGAAATAACTGAGCAGTGGCGCCTGATTTTTGGCAACCCTAATCACACTGCCCAGCGGATGATGGCTGGTTTCAGTCAAACGCAGCTTTTCGCCATAAACGACAATTTGACTTGGGGTCATGTTGGTGACATCCACATCGGCGTCATAAGGCAATTTATTTGCAATGGTTTGATACAGCTGTAAATTGGTGAATAATTGCGCCTTATCCAGTGCAGCCTTTGGCGTGGACAGCAAAGCAAGCGCAAGCAGCGACACAGGATTGACCACCGCGGTGCGATTGATGTGCTGCATGATTTTAACGCCCAAATTAGCAATCATCGCAGACAGCTTGTCTTCATAATCTCGTGCATTGACATCATCAGCATGGCTGATGTTGAATTTCTCCATAAAATCCGACAAATACAAAGGATCGCCAAACGACAAATGCACCGTGCCAAAAATACGCTCAATTTTTTTGGCGGTTTTGATGAGTCCAAGCAGATTTTCGCTTTCCTTGGATTTGCCTTTGAGCTCACCCACATAGGTCGCCCCCTCCATAATGCGCTCATAGCCGATATAGGTGGGAATAAAAACAACAGGCTTGGCAGGCTCACGCAAATAGCTGGATACCGTCATCGCAAGCATACCAAGCTTGGGCGCAAGCAGACGGCCTGAGCGACTGCGCCCGCCTTCAATAAAATACTCAATGGGCGCAGCGCGCTGCATGAGATTGTGCAGATATTCTTTAAAAACCGTGCCATACAAAGGATTGTCGCGAAAGCTTCGGCGCAAAAAAAACGCGCCGCCACTGCGCAGCAGCTCGCCCAAGATGGGAATGTTGAGATTGGCGCCTGCGGCAACGTGTGGCACGCGCAATCCACGCGTAAAAATCACATAGGACAACAGCAAATAATCCATGTGACTGCGGTGGCACGGCACATAAATGATTTGATAATCTGGCGCAAGCGCACGCACCCTATCAAAATGACGCACATTGACCCCATCATACAGCTGCGTCCACAGCCACGTCAAAAAGCGGTCAAACACACGCACCACAGAATATGAATAATCGCTGGCAATCTCATCCACATAGCTTTCGGCTTCTTTTTTGATGGTGTTGATGGGCTTGTTGGTGGCATAAGCCTTGGCAACAATGGCGTCTTGCACAGGCTTTGATTGCAAAATATTGATGGTGATGTTGCGCTTATCGGACAAATCTGGACCCAACACGCTCGTTTTTTGACGGCGCAAATAGCCTTTGAGCTGAAGTTGAATGTCTTTGACAATCTCATGAACATCGCCATTACTGACGGCACTTTCGGCGATAAGCTGCTGCAAGGACTGGGTGCGATAAAACTGCACAAAGGTATCACGCCCCATCACGCCGATGTTAAATAGCTGCTTACTGATGCTGGGCGCGCGCCATTCGTCTGCCATCAGCAATTTGAATAACGATTCTTCTTTTTCAGGCTGTCTGCCCCACAAAATGATGGTCGGCACCAAATGCACATCCAACTGCGGATCATCCAAACACGCCTGCACCAAGCGCACCAAGCGCGGTGACAGCTCACTTTTGGCACGGCGATGCTTCAAAAAAATCAAGGCAGACGACTCGGTAATGCCCGCTTGACTGACAGCAGACAACGGATCTGGCAGCTCAGGATGGTCTTTTTGGTGAGCGCTGATTTGATTTTGTAATAATAGACTGTTGGCGCGCGAATACTCATCCAACACATAAAAAGTCGGCACATTATTGGCGGTGGGCAATTCACCAAGCACCGTCGGTGTTACTGCAACCGACAAGCTTTTGGCGGATAGTTGTTTGTAGCCTTGATACAGCTTATTGACCAAGCTGGATTTTTTGAAAGTTTTGTTAATCATGGTTTTGGCGCACTGTAAAATTTGCCCTATTTTAGCATTTATCCCATCAAATGAAAACCAATTTGACCCACCTTGTCATTCATGCAAATCTGATTAGACATCATGTGTTTTGTGCTATAATGCACATCTGTTTTTTTAAGGAGCTAAAGCATGATTTATGATTGTTCTGATATGGATTCAAATGAGCAAGCCAGTGAATTGGAACTTGCCGAACAGCTATTAAAAACACTGACATTGCAGCGCGTGGATGACACAACATTTATTGGTGAAAGTTTTGATTATGTGGGCAGTCGTATTTTTGGTGGACAAGTGTTGGGGCAAGCTTTGATGGCGGCGGCACACACACTGCCTGATGCCAAACCCTGCCACAGCTTGCACGGTTATTTTTTGCGTGGGGGCGACATTCGCTATCCTGTCACCTACAAAGTGCGCATTTTGCGCGATGGGCGCAGTCTGTCGGCGCGCCACATCACCGCGGTGCAATACATTCCCTCAGCACCCAATCAAAGTGAGGGGCAGATGAATGAGCAAGTTATTTTTATGATGATGGCGTCTTTTTCGCCGATGGATGGTGGGTTGGATTATCAGGCTGTCATGCCAAGCTACCCTTTGCCAGACAGTCTTGTGGACGAACAAGCCTACAAGCAGTCCATTTTGGACACTGTACCTGCCGCCATCAGAACACGCTTTATGCGCCGCCGCCATATTCTCATCAAACCTGTGACGCCGCACAATCCACTGCGTCCAAGCTTGTCCGAGCCCAAACAAGCCGTATGGCTGTGCGTACCAGAATTCCCAAACAACAGCATAGCGCTGCCCCAAGCACTGCTTGCATTCAGTTCAGATTTTTATTTGGTCAGTACAGGTCTGCTGCCACACGCATTAAGCTACGGCAGCGCAGGTTTGCAGCTTGCCAGCATTGACCACAGTATGCACTTTCACCGTCCGTTTGACATCACGCAGTGGCTGTTGTACGACATGAAAAGCGACACCACAAGCCACGACAAAGGACTCAATCATGGTCAATTTTGGCAAAATGGACAACTGATTGCCACAACTCAGCAAGAAGGGCTCATGCGCCTTCATCCGCTTGAGCTTAGCTAGTATCTTAAGCTTGGTTGCTGTTTTGTGTCATCAGTGTTTGCGCCCATGCCAATACTGTTGGCACCTGCACATCATAATCACTGATGCGATGATCGCCGCCATCTTGGGCGTTTATGATAACGCCTTTGCTTTCGTAAAATGCGCGCGTTTTGTGCGCATCCAAGAGCTCATCGCCCATCTTAAGCAATATGCGCAAGCGTTTGGGGTGCTCAACTTGCAGTTTGTGCGCCTCAAACCAAGCCAAATCACTGTACACAATCTGCCAACCGCCTGTGGTCGTATAAATCACGCTGTCAGCCGCCAAAGCGGTGTCTTTTTTAAAATTATCCGACAAAAAACGGCGAAACGACAAATCGGGGCGAATGCTTGGATTTAATAAAATGGCAGGCGCGCCAGTTTGATCGCTCAATAAATTGGCAAAATAACCACCCAATGACGAGCCAATCAACACCGCATTAGGGTGTGTCTCAATCAGATGGCTAATTTTTTGTACCACCGATGCTGGCGGTATATTCAAATCAGGGCAAACAACCGACAAACCGAGCGCTGTGGCGGCTTGTTCGGTGATTTTTGCTTTGACGGCATTGGAATCGCTGTCAAGCCCATGCAAATAAATAATTGTCATTGCCTATTTGTCCTTTTTTTGATAATCTGTTGTGTGCTTTTGCTTGCGATTGCTTTTATTGTTGACAATCGCTTTTATTGACTTTACCCACACGCTGCCTGATTATGCCTCAAATTGAGCTGTTTGATATCCCAAACCCCTGTATCGGCGTCTGCCAAACAGCCAAAAATGGCTTGTGTATCGGCTGTCTGCGCAATAGAAACGAACGCCAAACATGGTACCAAATGGACGATGATGCCAAGCACCACACACTCAAACTGCTCGCCAAACGCAAAGCCAAGCTACAAAAATTGCAATACGAACACCTAAAGCAACAATCTCAACTGTCTTTGCAGTTGTTTTTGGCAGTCACGCCTGATTTGTTTGATGAGCTTGACGGATTTGATAAGCCACACCCAATTGATTGAACGGCAATGCACAAAGGCTTATTGCGACAAAATCGCCACTTCTTTTAGATAGCTTTCAAAATCGCGCACGCTTTCTGCCAACAGCTCATCATCTTGTTGTTGCTTGGCGTATTCAATCCACAACAACAGCTGATACAGCGTGTTGTACTCACTGGCGCCAAATTGCTTGACAAATTGCTTTAGGGTGTTGTCATCATGAATATTAAGACGCGTTTGCCATGTGTTGATTTTGGCGATTTGTGCTTGACTAAAAGTATGCTCAAACAGCGCCGACACGAGCTCAAAGCGGTTTTCTTCTTCAATCAGATTGCCAATGCGTTTGATTTGGCGATTTTTGGCGGCAGCCGTTGGAATCGTGGTCAGCTGATTTAATTCATCCAAAAAATATTCAGACACAGGCAAGCTTTGCCATTGTTTTTTGGAGAGTTTGGACAAAGGTATGGACAATGCCTGCAAGCGTTCGTGCGCTTTTTTTTGTTCGGTGCGAGACACTCGCATATCAATTTTACTAAAATCAATCATAATCATTCCTAAACCATCAACCAATTGCCCAAAAGCCGTCCACCCAAACACTACCAGTGTCGCTTTTCTCGGTGCTTAATCACAACAGGCATTTGTGCAGGCAGCCCCAAAGCCAGCTGCTTGCCGACCGCTTCGCTGACATATACCGAACGGTGCTTGCCGCCTGTGCAGCCGATAGCGACGGTGATGGTGTGGCGATTGTTGTTCAAAAAAGACGGCAGCCATTTATTTAAAAAGCCAGCGATGTCATCTGCCATGCCATCCACCTCGGCAAAGCCTTGAAAAAACTCAATCACCGCTGCATCTTTGCCTGTTTGTTTGCGCAAGTTTTCGTGCCAATGCGGATTGGGCAATGTGCGCACATCAAAAACAAAATCCGCATCAATCGGCGTGCCGTATTTAAACCCAAACGACAGCACATTGACCACCACCTGATTGGCAAGTCCCAAATAATCACGCACTTTTTCTTTGAGCTCATGAATGTTGAGCGTGCTTGTATCAATTTTGATGTCTGCATAAATGGCAATGGGCTCAAGCAGTGCAATCTCTTGCTTGATGGCATTGGGCAGATTGTTGGCGGTCGCCATGAGTGGGTGTACGCGCCGTGTTGCACCAAAACGCGCCACAAGCACCCCTTCATCGGCTGTGGCATACACCACCTGCACGCGCTTATCAAAGCGGCGGTTTAGGCTGTCATACACCGCGCCAAAACCGCCCAAATCCGCCTTGGGCGCGCGAATATCAATACCAAGCGCAATTTTGTAAATTTGATTGGCAATCAAATTATCCACCGCCTGCTCAATGAGCGCCAAAGGCAAGTTGTCAATGGCATAAAAGCCAAAATCCTCCAAAACGTTCAAAATGGACGTTTTGCCAGAGCCCGAACGCCCCGAAACAATGATGATTTGCGTACTATTCATAATTGACTCACAGCCGTGCCGATATTGATTGGCTTACAGATTGATTTGTAGATTGTCAAGCAGTCGCGCCTTGCCCACATACACAGCAGCCAGCACCACCAAATGCTTGTCGTCAGGCGTTGGCGCCTGCAGCTTATCATTATAAAGCGCCAAATAATCCACAACAAAGCCATTTTCTTGCAATTGTTTATGATGTTTTTGCATAAGCGCTGGATAATCCTCAAAGGCAGTCTGCGCAATATCCTGTGCAATTTGCGTCAAGGTCTGGGCAATCATCGGCGCGCGCTGACGCTCATCTGCCGTCAAATAGCCATTGCGCGATGACAAAGCCAGTCCATCTTCGGCGCGCACGATGGGCGCACCAATAATCTCAATGCCAAAATTAAGTTCCTGATTCAGCTGACGAATGATGGCAAGCTGCTGATAGTCTTTTTTGCCAAACACCGCCACATCGGGGCGCACAATATTGAATAATTTACTCACCACCAGTCCCACACCATCAAAGTGCGTGGGGCGCGATTGACCACACAGTATTTTGGTAATATCACCGCTCAACACCTGCACATTGGGTGGATACACAGGATACATTTCATCCACACTGGGCGCAAACACCAAATCCACGCCCACGCCATAAAGCTTTTTGACGTCTTCGTCAAGTGTGCGCGGATAACTGTCAAAATCTTCGCCTACCCCAAACTGCGTGGGATTGACAAAAATACTCACCACAACCACATCGGCGTATTTTTTGGCAAGCTGCACCAAGCTTAGATGTCCCTCGTGCAGGTTGCCCATCGTGGGCACCAGCGCGATTTTTTGATGTCGGCGTGATTTAAGTGCGGTCTGTAATTTGCTGATGGTATGAAATAATTGCATAAAATCGTCTTACCTTTAGGCGTACTGTATTTCACACGCCTTAAGAAAAAAATGTTGAAAATTAGGATTTGGTTGTGCTGTTGGTGAAAAATAAGCCAAATCATGCTTTTGCGTGAACCATCTTAAAAACTTGGGTCTAAATTTTCACTCAAATCAAAACATCAACACACCCCAAAAAATTTGAATCATTATAGGATAATTAGCCTTCAATGTATATCCTGATTTGTGACAAATTGCTTGCGCACCAAAATGGCTCATACAGGGCAATCGCTGACAAGCTTGGGCAAACTTTTGCGCCTGTCTTTATAAAACAAGGGCAACCCTTTATAAAACAAGCGCCACCACCGTCTCATCCACATACAATCGCCCAAAGGGTAGCGCATGATTGCCCGTCTGCCCCAGTTGTGTCAGCAGTGGCGAAAAATCAACGCCCATACCAACGGCGAGCGTGCTTTGCTTTGCTTTAATCCAAGCTTCTTTGAGTTGCCACAAGCGCTTGATGAGGCATTGGCGCGTTGTTTCATTCATGACAGCAAGCGCCATCAGCTCATTGGCATGAAAAAACCGCTTGGCAACCGCAACAGACACCGCACCACATTCCACATCAATCCCACAAGGCGTGCGCGCAATCACAAGCGCCACAGACAAATGCGCCAAGCCATGCTGGCAACAGCTGTGACTAAAGCTGACATAATACTTTGGCAAAGCAAAATGGCTAAGACAAAAAGGATGGTGGGATTCATTCAAAACATAGCAATCAAAGCGCTTGTCAGCTGTCATGACTTGTCTTAATAACGCGCGCACCGCCGCTTGCTGCGCCTTTTTGATCGCTTGTTTTGAGTGCGCATCTGGCATGGCTGCGTGCGCTTTGGCAATGATGATGTCCTTCGCCAAAGTCACGATATGAATATGGGTCAGCACTAACTAAAGCTGTGCTCGGCGCTTGGAAAGGCGCCTGTCTTGACGGCGTTGTGATAATTATTGAATGCGCCCAAAATATCGCCTGTTGGGTTGTTGTCATCGCTTAAAAAATCTTTGACAAATTTGGCGGGTTTGCGCGTATAGACCCCAAGCATATCGTGCATGACAAGCACTTGCCCATCCGTGTCCGCACCTGCGCCAATGCCAATCACAGGTACATTCACCGCATGAGTCACTTGTTTGGCAAGCGCGCTTGGCACACATTCAAGTAAAAACATCGCCGCGCCTGCCGCTTGCAAAATCTGTACATCTTCCAAAAGTTTTTTGGCGGCGGTGTCGGTTTTGCCTTGAACCTTGTAGCCACCAAAAATATTGACCGACTGTGGGGTTAGCCCCAAATGCACGCAAGTGGGCACGCCATTGGCAGCCAACACCGACACAATATCCGCAAGCTGTCTGTCGCCCTCCAGCTTGACAATATTCGCACCTGCTTGCATGACGGTGCGCGTGTTTTTGATGGCGTCGTCCAAATTGGCATAGCTCATAAATGGCAAATCCGTCAAAATAAGCGCATATTGATTGGCGCGCGCGACATTGGCGGTGTGATACGCCATGTCCGCCACCGTCACAGGCAAAGTGGAAGCTTGCCCTTGCACCACCATGCCCAGACTGTCGCCAACCAAAATGGTGTCAATCTGCGCATGTTGCATAAGATGAGCAAAGCTTGCGTCATAGCACGTCAAGCAAGAAAACTTTTCGCCATTTTTTTTGTATTTTTGCAACGTGGACAGCGTTACAGGGCTTTTGGGGGCATCAGATAAATAACTCATAAAAAACCTTGATTTTTAAGGATTTTGCCTTTTTAGGGACTTCATCTAAGAACATCGCGCGACCTGCACCGACCAAGCACACATTGGCTTAGTTTCATCGCTCATACAGCCGAATGTCTTGCCAATCATTGGCAGCGCGCACATCGGACAGCGCTTGTCCTTGTATGTGTGCATTTGGGCTAATTTCAAGCATGGGAATCACCACAAAACTGCGCACAAGCAGTCCTGGGTGCGGTACAATCAGGCGCTCATGATTGATTTGTTCATCACCATAAGTCAATAAATCCAAATCCAAACTGCGCTCACCCCAATGGCGCACGCGCACACGGCGCGCCTTTTGCTCCAGCGCTTGCAACACATCCAGCACCTGCAGCGCTGTTAATTGTGTGGTGAATTTTGCCACCGCATTGATAAAGTCTGGCTGATCGGTTACGCCAAAAGGCTTTGAGATGTATAGACTTGACACCACCACATCAGCAAAATTAGGCTCATCGCACAGCCAACCGATGGCGCGCTCTATATGCTGAATGGGCGAGCCTAGTTCATTGGCAAGGTTGCTGCCAAGCCCGACATGACACGTCACGCGGCTCATCACACGCTCCCATTGGCGGCGTATTGACGCGTGCTTGGGCGGGTCTTGTGTTTGCGCCGTGCAGGTACAAAAGGCTCATCCATCAACAATTTGGCAAAATCTTCATCTGTATAATGCACCGCGTGCAATACAGATGGGATGGGATTGCGCGTTTGTTTGTTGCGATTTTTTGCCTCAAACAGATTTTTTGCCTCAAACAAAGGCTTTGGCGCAGCGTGCGCTGTATTGTGAGCGCGGCTGGGTGCTGTATGATTGAGCGCATTGTCATTGAGCATATTGTCATTAAGCGCGTCGTCATTTAAAGACAGCTGCTGAATTTGCAAAAACTCGGCATTGGATTGCCCATCGTCTGTATTTTGGTCTTTTTTGCGGCGGCGGCGCGTACCGCCTGATAATTCTTCCACCATGTTTTGGCGCGCTTTGTCATCAAACAAAATAAACTGCGTCCACCACGCACCCATGCCATTGGTTGGATGTTTAGGGTTGTTTTCGGCAGCCTCACGCGCAACCAAAAAATCATACGCCGCACGAAACCGCGGATGCGTCATCAGTGCATGGATTTCCTTGGCGCGTGGCGCGGATAATTTGGGTTGCAACAGCCAAATCTGACTGATAAATTCCTCAGCAAATCTCGGAATGGCAGTACGCGTGCGCTGACGGTCAATGGTGCGCGCGGCTGCCTTGACTTGCGCCTCATAAAGCGGCAGTTTTTTGGTGAATTTTTCCAGATGATGCAAATAGCTGTCCCACAACAACGTGGCATAAAAATAAGCTGGATTGGCGCCACGACCTTGAAGAACGCGCTCATCACTGCTTTTGGCAACCGCCATCATCAAAGGCGTCGGGGCTTCTTCTGCGTGCGCCAACAACATCTTCATCGCGCCGTATTGGTATAACATTGGGAGCAGTGCATACAAATAGCCACCTGCAAACATTTTTTGCGTCTCATCATACAAGCGGTGCGCAGACACCTGCTCAAGCAGCTGCCAATTTTGCGCAGAAAACTGCCTTGCCAATGCTTTATCAAATTCAAACCCAAGCTTTGCCTTAAAGCGCAGCGCGCGCAACAGTCGCACAGGGTCTTCTTCAATGCGCAGCGCAGGCTTGCCAAGCAGTCTTAATGTTTTATTTTGAATGTCTTGCAAAGCGCCACAAAAATCCTGCACTTCAGCCTTGATGGGGTCGTAGTACAAGGCATTGATACTAAAATCGCGCCGTACAAAATCATCTGCAATGTCGCCCCAAACATTATCACGCACAATCATGCCGCCATCGGTGGTGTGATTATCACCTGTTGGCGTTGCACGAAAAGTCGCCACCTCAATCATTTCACGCCCAGAATAGACGTGCGCCAATTGAAAGCGCTTGCCGATAATGCGACAGCGGCTGCCAAACACGTCTTTGATTTCATGTGGGCGCGCGTTGGTTACGGCATCAAAATCTTTGGGTTCAAGTCCAAGCAAGCTGTCGCGCACACCCCCACCAACAATATACGCTACAAATCCAGCGCGATTGAGTGTGGCAATCACCTCAATGATGCTGTGCGGCAAGGCGTGTCTGCCAAGCCCCAACTCTTTGGCGCTCAAATATTGAGGGGTGATGTCTGATGTGTGCGCCGATTTGGCAGACTTTTTGGTGGTTGCGCGCTTAGCGGGTGCTTTGGCAGCAGTAGGTTTGGTTGTTTTTTGTGGAACATCTGTCAGTGCTGTTTGCGCGGTGGCGGATTTATTTTTTTGGCGTGCCATGCCTTCTCCTAATCTTCATAACAAAAGGCGTCCCCTCGCCTCTTATATATTGTATCATTGTTAGACCCCAAAATGCGAATAAAAACATAAGTTTTGCTAAAGATATGTTTTGGGAAGAATACAAGAATACATTAAATGTGTTTGTTTTGGTGTGCTGATGTATTTTGCTGTTAATATGCCTCATGCCTAATCATAAACAGTTGTCTAATCATGAACAGTCAAACGATGGCGGTTTTTTGCCAAGGTTTTTTCGCCAATGCCTTTAACTTGCGCAAGCTCGTCAATACTGTCAAAGCGCCCCATGGTTTGGCGGTACAGCACAATCTGTTCTGCAGTTTTTGTGCCAACACCGGACAAATCGGTCAGCTCTGCCACACTGGCGGTATTGATATTAATTGTCCGCGCCGTCTGTGATTGCGTGCGCAGCAAATGCTGATAGGCAAGCTGAACATCACCAAAACACGTCTGCGCTTGTGCGGTGCTTGCCAAAACCAATAAACTCAAGCCCAAGCCTTTGAATATGCTCATTGCCGATATCCCCAGTTTTTGGAATCTCGCCACAATACCCACTTTTTATTTTTTGTAGGTTTTTTTATTTTTTGCAGAATAGCTCTAAACATCTTTTACCCCAAAATGCTTGGTGCTGATGGTTTATTTGGCCGTTGCACCAAAACTCAACCATTGTATCAAGATTAGGCACAAGAATCATTATTCTTTATAATTATTTTTAAATTAAGTTGAGCCAAGTCAAAAATTTTTTTATAATAAGAGCGATATTTTTATTTTGGGTGCATTGTCTTGCAACAAGAAACACAGTTGGCGGTCTTAATTGATGCCGATAACGCGTCGGTTGCTTATCTGGATGAATTGATGAGCGAAATTGCCACGCTTGGACGCGCGTCGGTTCGCCGAGCTTATGGCGACTGGACCAAACCACAGCTTGCCAGCTGGAAAAATGTCCTGCTGTCGCACTCCATTCAGCCCATTCAACAATTCGCCTACACCACAGGCAAAAACGCCACCGATTCAAGCCTCATCATTGACGCCATGGATTTGATGTACACCGCGCGTTTTGATGGCGTCTGCCTTGTCACCTCCGACAGCGACTACACAAGGCTGGCGCAGCGCATTCGCGAGCAAGGCATGTCGGTATATGGCTTTGGCAAAAAACACACGCCCAAAGCATTCATGCAAGCGTGCGACCGCTTCACCTATCTTGAGGTATTTGAAGGCAAAGAGCCTGTGGCGGATGTGGATTTTTATGATTCTGCCGATATGATTTTTTCCATGAGCAATCAGTTTAAGCCTGTGGATGTCGCCATTGCGCTTGTCAAACTTGCCATTGAATCGGTTGCCGATGAGCAAGGCTGGGCAAACATCGCCCCTGTCAAAAACTACATTCTAAAAATTGAGCCTGATTTTGACGCGCGCTTATTTCATTACAACAAATTCAGCGACTTTTTGCGCGCCTACCCACGTTATTTTGAGCTGGAAGAGCGCTATCCTAATGATGATGCGCACAAGGTGATTTTTGTCAAAAACGCTGAAACCAAATAATACCCAAACACAACCCTTCCTCCCCCACCACAACAAAAGCACAACAAGCCGTATATTTTGGCAGTTTGATGTCGTTAAATGATGTTTTGTATCCAAAATCTGATGTTTTTATTGAATGGTTTTATTGATACAATAAACTCAATTTAATAAGCTGTTCACAATGAATTACGCTTGTATATTTTTGTAAATATTTCATTCAACATCATGGCTTTTTGTCAAAAATGACTAAAAATAGCTTCTTTTTAAGAGCATCAAGGGATAAATTATGGCTGGTTTTTTGATTTTATTTTTTGTGATTTTTCTTTTTACTGTCGCCATGCACCGTCAAACCCTAGACGAACACACTCGGCTGATTAATGATTTGCACAAGCAGCTCAAAGCCCTGCGCCAAGAAGTTGAGCGACTTAAATCCGCCCCACCAGTCACGCCAGTTGAACAAACCACCGCACAGCACACCCCTTTGTCTCATGCACCCACAAATACTCAAAAAACCGCCCATCCTGCCCCAACAACAATCACATCCGCTCCAACAATACCTACAACACCCTCACAAGAATTTAACAAGCCTTTGGCAACCGAGCCGATGACAGCCAAACAAACCCATGCAAGCGCAGCAAGCACCCAAGAGCACGCCACCGCAAATGCACAAAAGCATAGCGCTTCATCTGTCAATCCTGTTCAGGTCAATCGCCAAAAATTAAAAAAACACCAATTTCCACTCAAAAACAAAAACACTCATCACACGCCAAGCTCCGCTCAGACCACGCCAAGCTCCGCTCAAACATTGTTACATTCTATCTGGACTTGGTTTAGTACGGGCAATCCCATGTTAAAAATTGGCGTGGCGATTTTGTTTTTGGGACTTGCCTTTTTGTTGCGATTTGCCAGTGATTATATTGACACGCCGTTGTGGTTACGCTATTTGGCGGTTGGACTGTCTGGTTTGGGGGCGACAGGAGCAGGGATTTATTTGGCTCAAAAACGCCGTGAATATGGCTTGATTTTGCAAGGTTTTGGCTTGGCGGTCATGTATTTGACCATTTTGGCAGCATTAAAATTACCGCAATTAATCACGCCATCAACGGCTTTTGTGTTAATGCTGATGGCGGTGATTGGCAAAATTATATTGGCATTACGTCAAGATGCCAAAATTTTGGCTCAAATTGCACTCATTGGCGGCTTGGCAACACCGATTTTGACTTCATCAGGCGGCAATCATTATGTTGTTTTGTTTGTTTATTTGGCACTGCTCAATACAGGGATTGCAATTATCGCTCAGTTTAAAACATGGCGCAGCTTAAATGCGATAAGCTTGTTGGGTACGTTTGCCATCGCCTTTTTATGGCAAGAGCAATTATCCACAGTGCAGTTGGCTCAAGCTCGCTTGGCAAGTGTGCTGTTTGGCGTTTATCTTGTGGGGCTGTATGCTTATGTGGCGTGCCTATACGCTCATTTGCAGCTACAACACACCCAATCCACACCCTCTTTGCCCAATCAGGCAAGCCTAAAACAAATCTACCATCAGTACCGACAATTTGGTCTACAGGTGGGCATACTGGACAGCAGCGTGCTGTTTGGCAGTGCTTTGGTAGGATTTTTGTTTTTGTATGTGGCGACAAAAGGTTGGTTTGATTATGTCAGCCTATATTTATCGTGGGGTTTGGCGGTACTGTATGGTGGATTTGCATTTGCTGTCGCCAAGTCACTGCCCACCAATAACCCCTTATCGCAAGCCTTATGGCTATTAGTTGGCGGTTTTGTCAGCCTTGGCATTGGGCTTGCTTTTGATGACGAGCTGGCGGTTGGGCTATGGGCATTGCAGGCGTGCTTGGTTTATGTGTTTGGTCTAAAACAGCAAGCACCGATGGCACGCTGTTTTGCCTTGATGGTTTTGGTCTGTAGCAGCGTGCTGTGGTTTGATGATTATCAAACATGGCTACAAGCACAAGATCATATTTTAAGGGGCAATCGCTACGGCACATTGTGGCTGGTGTTGGCAGGTGCTTTGGTATATGGCTTGTGGCAACATTGGCAAGGGCGAGAGTATTCTGCCAAATGGGAAATCAAAACCCAGCAAATCGCTTTGGCATTCACCTTAATCCATGCCATGATTTTGCCAAGCTTATGGTTCGGCGTGTTTGCCACAACTTGGCTACTCATCATCGCTTTGGTCGGGCTTGGGGTGTGGTTGTATCGCGCCGCAAATACAGTCGTCGCCTTGTTTGTACCCATCATAACGGTTTGGACTTTGTGTTACTTTTTTATCAACCAAAGCTCAGCGTACGACATTAAATTGATTGTCTTAGGCTTGGCTGCCAGTGGCGCCATATTGACAGCCGCATTTGGCTTACATCTGCCCTCTTGGCAAAATCCACACAAAAAACTTCCGAGCACCTATTTCATCTTGGGCTTATTTGCCTTACTGATAAGCCTGATTACACTGATAGATACTTTTAATCTCCAAATCAAACACAGCTTTGATTTGGACGTGCAGTTTGATTTGACGTGGGCAATGTTTTTAAGTTTTGCTGTTTTTGCTTTGGCGTTTCATATCGTCAAATTCTTGATGGGGCGACATTGGCAAAGTCTGGCGTCGGTCAATTTAAGCTTTATGGTGATGATAAGCATAATGCTTGTCAGTTTGGCCGACAACCATCACACAACAGCCCATATTGTTCTGCTTGGCGTTGTCAGTCTTGTGCTTAGTCTATGGATTCTGGCAGAACAACGTCTAAGTCTATCTACGTCAAATTGGGTACATTTTGTGCATTTGGGCTTGGTGCTTGGGGTTGCAAGTTATTTGTTTGGTCAAAGTTTAAATCCAAATGTCGCCTATTTGTGGGGTATAGCAAGTTTAATGCTATGGGCAGGCTTGGTTTATGTACCATTTACATGGAAAACAGCCTTTGTGCAAGCCTATCAACAATGGGGGCAGCTGCTTTGTATGCTGATTGCGTCCATTTGGCTATTGGATGTGGCAATTTCCACCCCAATAGTCATCGGAACACGATTGCCGCTCTTGAACGCGACAGACATAATGACTGTTTTATTGGCAGTACTGTGGTATCACAGCATACAAAACAAACAACTGGCAACATCAAAACCAACGCTCATGATGGCAGGCGCTGGACTTGGTTTAATCACCATCAGCTCAATTGTGATGCGGACATGGCATTTTTATAGCGATATTGCATGGAATTTTTCAAGCTTGGTGGCGGATTTTGGTGTACAGGCCAGCCTGTCACTGGTGTGGTCAGCGATTGGCATTGGTGTGATGGTGATTGCCAATAAACAACAAGCGCGTACCTTATGGATAGCAGGAGCAAGTTTGGTGGGCGTGGTTGTGATTAAATTATTTTTGATTGACTTGGGCAATAGCGGCGGCATTGCAAGAATTGTATCCTTTATTGGCGTGGGTCTGGGCTTATTGCTGGTCGGTTGGTTTGCCCCTGTACCGCCAAAAACGGACGATGAGGAATATGAGGAATAAAAGATAGAAAGAGCACATTCAAGATTGAGCTGCAACGCACCCAAAGTTGAATGTGCCTGTCATAAAGATTGTGTGTTCTTGTCAATGGGCTTTTTTATTTAAAAGTAAGATTGGAAAATAACTGGTCTTTGTTAAGGTCGTTTTTTGGGTGTGTTGATTGCTATACCTAAAAACTTAAAAACTATCACAAGATTAGTTTTTTAACATCAAGTGCGTAATACGCGCCTTACATTTTGTAGCAAGTTTGGGGTTGAGTGGGTATAAAATCAATGGGTCAGGATATTGGGTTTTGCTCAAAGGCTTAAGCCCATGGTCTTTAACACACCCCAAACCAAAAAACCAGCCTAAAAAATTAGACTGGTTTTTACCATTAAAAGAGCAATTACACACGCTCAATCACGGTGGCAATCCCTTGACCCAAGCCGATACACATGGTGGCAAGACCGATTTGGGTGTCTTGCTGCTCCATGACGTTGAGCAAGGTTGTGGTGATGCGAGCACCTGAGCAGCCAAGCGGATGTCCAAGAGCAATCGCACCGCCGTTTAGATTAACGATGTCTTGTTTGTCACAAAGCCCCAAGCCTTTTAAGACAGACAAGCCTTGAGCAGCAAAGGCTTCGTTCAGTTCAACGGTTTGAATATCAGAAATCTGCAAACCTGCACGTTTTAATGCCTTTTGCGTGGCTGGTACAGGCCCATAGCCCATAATCGCCGCATCACAGCCAGCCACCGCCATAGAGCGAATCACCGCACGAGGCTTAAGCCCCAAATCTTTGGCACGCTGGGCCGACATAAGCAGCATGGCAGACGCCCCATCAGACAACGCCGAAGAGGTTGCTGCTGTGACTGTGCCGCCTTTGGGGTCAAACACAGGACGCAAGGCTTTGAATGCCTCCAAATTGGCGTCAGGGCGAATCACCTCATCAACATCACAACGCTGCAAAAAGCCGTTTTCATCATGACCATTAATGCCGATGATTTCGTTTTTGAAGCGACCTGCCTCGGTGGCTGCCCATGCTTTTTTGTGCGAATTGACACCAAACTCATCTTGCTCTTCACGAGTAATGCCGTTTAGTCGTCCAAGCATTTCAGCGGTCAGGCCCATCATGTTGGAGGCTTTGGCATAATGCTTTGAGGCCAATGGGTTTAGATCCACGCCGTGCATCATATTGACGTGTCCCATGTGTTCCACCCCACCAATCACAAAAATATCACCTTGATTGGTCGCAATTTGAGCGGCCGCTGTATGAATGGCTTGCATGGATGAACCACACAGACGATTGACAGTTTGACCTGCCACAGTTTTTGGCAAATCAGCCAACAGCACGATATGGCGAGCAATGTTCCAACCTTGCTCAAGCGTTTGATTGACCGTCCCCCAAATCACATCTTCAATTTCATTGACATCAAACTCATTGCGCGCAAGCAATGCCTTGACCAAATCGGCAGACATATTATCAGCGCGCACATTGCGAAACATACCATTTTTGGATTTGCCCATGGCGGTACGCACGCCATCAACGATTACAACATCGCGTGGATTTAAATTTGTCATCTTTATCTTCCTTATCCGTAAAATTTCTCGCCTTTTTGTGCCATCTCAACCAGCATTTGCGGAGCTTCATAGGCCTTGCCCAAATGTGCGTATTTGTTGCACAAAGCGACATATTCAGCAATGCCAACTTGATCAATATAACGGCAAGGACCGCCACGGAACGCAGGGAATCCAATACCCATAATCATCGCCATGTCCGCCTCGGCAGCTGTGGCAACGATGTTATCCTCAAGGCAACGCACCGTCTCATTGCACAAAGCCAACATCATGCGGTCAATAATCTCTTGGGCATCAAACTCGCTTTTGGCTTTGCCTGCCACTTGGGCAACAATCTCATCGGCAGCAGCGTCCGCGGTTTTGGCTTTTTTGCCTTTTTTGTCAAGCTCATATTTATAAAAACCGACGTCGTTTTTTTGCCCCAAGCGATTGTTTTTGTACATAAGCTCAATCGCCCCAGTAAAATCAGGCTTCATGCGGTCAGGGAAACCTTCCGCCATCACCGCAGCACCGTGCACACCTGTATCAATGCCCACCACGTCAATCAAATACGCAGGGCCCATCGGCCAGCCAAATTTTTCCATGACTTTGTCAATCTGCACAAAATCTGCCCCATCTTTGAGCAATAAATCAAACGCTCCAAAATAAGGGAACAAGACACGATTGACCAAAAAGCCTGGGCAATCATTGACCACGATTGGTGTTTTGCCCATTTTTTGAGCCAAAACCACAGTGGTGGCAATCGCTTCATCGCTCGTTTGTTCGCCACGAATCACCTCAACCAATGGCATCATGTGCACAGGGTTAAAAAAGTGCATACCCACAAAGTTTTCTGGGCGTTTTAGAGCTTTAGCAAGGCGTGTAATGGAAATTGTGGAGGTGTTGGAGGCAATGATGGCATTGTCTTTGACTTGCTGTTCCACATCGGCAAGCACTTTTTCTTTGATGGCAGGGTTTTCGGTTACCGCCTCAATGACAATATCAACGTCTTTAAATTCATCATAGCTTAAGGTTGGGCGAATGCGCGCCAAAGTTTCACCCATTTTGGCAGGGGTGGATTTGCCACGTTCCACTTGTTTGGTGAGCAGTTTGTTTGCCTCGCTCATACCCAAATCAAGCTGCTTGTTGCCGATGTCTTTCATGATGATGGGCGTGCCTTTGACAGCGGATTGATAGGCAATGCCACCGCCCATAATGCCCGCCCCAAGTACCGCTGCCAAATTGACATCGTGTGCCCCTTGGGTGTATTTTTTGGCGGTTTTTTTGACCAACTGATCGTTTAGGAACAAACCCACCAAGGCAGCCGCTTGCGGTGTTTTGGCGGCACGCGCAAAGTTTGCCGCTTCAATTTTGATGGCGTCATCACGGTTTAGATTCACATGATTTTCAATGGCTTCCACCGCCAAAGCAACGGCAGGGTATTGGCTTGGGTTGGCTTTGGCAAAAATCATGCCCTTAGCAGAATTAAACGCCATCGCTTGCTCGGTTTTGTTTAGTAGCACAGGCGATTTTTTTTCTTTGACGCGCGCTTGCCAATCCAGCTCGCCATTGATACATTTTTTGACCAAATCAATGGCAGCGTCCACCACCTTGTCATCGGCAACCACCGCATCCACAAGTCCGATTTTTAGAGCATCGGCAGGTTTTTGAGGCTTGCCTGTGGCGATGATTTCAAGGGCATTGTCAATACCGACAAGACGTGGCGTACGCACCGAACCACCAAAACCCGGGAAAATCCCCAAAGACGTCTCAGGCAAACCAATGGTCGCCGACTGTCCAATCACACGATAGTCGCAGACCAACGTCATCTCACAGCCGCCGCCCAGAGCCGCCCCATTGATGGCAGCCACTTTGGGGAATGGCAAATCTTCAAAGCGATTAAACACCGCATTGATGTCAAGCAGCCAGCTCTCAAGCTCTTCTAATGATTTTTGAAAATAACCAACAAACTCGGTGATATCCGCCCCTGCAATAAAGACTTTTTTGCCTGAGGTGACCACCAAGCCTTTGATGTCATTGGCTTTTTCCAATGCCGTCACCGCCTCGGCAAACTGTGCATTGGTGGCGGCGTCAAATTTATTGACAGATTCGTTTTGATTGTCAAAATGCAATCTGACGATGCCATCGTCTAAGCGTGATAATGTTATGGTATCTGACTGATATAGAGTATCACTCATTATATTCTCCCTTTGGTTGATAACATGGTCGTTTAGCTGTCTTGGTTTCACACAAGCCGTTGCTTGACTTTTCCTGACAACAGCCTACTACTAAACGCTGATTTAGTTTACTATGATTATCGCCAACTGTGCAACCGATAAATGACCAATGAGTCATTTTGTAACACGCCAGCTGTTGCCGACTGCCATAAATTTTTGCCAAAAAAATCCATACAAGCTGTATGGATTTTGTGTGATTGCATGGTTATGCCATTTGACTGCCATGAGTATTTGACGGTTGTTAATAAACAGTCGTCATATCACCAATTGCCAATGATAATTTACAATTGTCAATGGCACTAATCAGTCATTGTTTGTTATTCAACCATCGGCTTTGCGCCATCTTCAATCACCTCTTTGGTGACAATCACTTTTTTGGCGTTCATGTCAGGCAAATCGTACATGGTCTCAAGCAGCGCGTTTTCAATGATGGAACGCAAGCCACGCGCGCCTGTTTTGCGACTCATCGCTTGTTTTGCAATCGCCGCCAGCGCCTCTTGGCTAAACTCAAGCGCCACATTTTCCATGCCAAACAAGTACTGATACTGCTTGACCAAGGCATTTTTTGGCTCCGTCAAAATCTCAACAAGCGCCGCCTCGTCCAATTCTTCAAGACTGGCAATCACAGGCAGACGTCCAATAAACTCTGGTATCAAGCCAAATTTAATCAAATCCTCAGGCTCCACCTCTTTGAACAGCTCGGTGATGTTTGCCTCTTCTTTGGCTTTGACATCGGCATTAAAGCCAATGCCTGTTTTTTCGGTACGTTCACGGATAATGCGCTCAAGTCCTGCAAATGCACCACCCACAATCACCAAAATATTGCTCGTATCCACCTGAATGGTCTCTTCGCGGGGGTGCTTGCGCCCGCCTTTTGGGGGAATGGCAGCAACCGTGCCCTCAATGAGCTTGAGCAGCGCCTGTTGTACGCCCTCGCCCGACACATCGCGCGTGATGGAGATGTTTTCGCCTTTTTTGGAGATTTTGTCAATCTCATCCACATAAATAATGCCGCGCTCGGTTTTTGCCACATCATAATCCGCCGCTTGCAGTAATTTTTGTACAATATTTTCAACATCTTCCCCCACATAACCTGCTTCGGTCAATGTGGTGGCGTCCGCCATCGCAAAAGGCACATCAAGCATTCGCGCCAAAGTCTGTGCCAGCAGTGTTTTGCCAGAGCCTGTCGGTCCAATAAGCAGCACATTGCTTTTGGCAAGCTCCACCACCTCTTCTTGGCGCGTGGTGCGATTGTCTTCTTGTAAGTTTTTGCCAATTTTTAGACGTTTGTAATGATTGTACACCGCCACTGCCAAGGTTTTTTTGGCGGTATCTTGCCCAATCACATAATTATCCAAATGCTCACGGATTTGCTTTGGCGTTGGTAGCTTGGCATTGATCCAGTCATCCACAGTATCAAACTGCTTGCCATCATCAGCACCGACCAACATATCGCCACACAGCTCCACGCACTCATTGCAGATGTTGGCGCTTTCACCTGAAATCAAGCGTTCAACATCATCTTCACTTTTGCCACAAAAAGAGCAGTATTGCTTATCTGTCATCATATCCTCTTACATATTGCTTGGGCGTTTGTCCAACACCACATCCACCAAACCATATTCAAGCGCACGCTCAGCACTCATGAAATTATCACGGTCGGTATCTTTTTCCAACTGCTCAATCGGCTGACCTGTGTGCTCGGCAAGCAAGCGGTTAAGCTTTGCCTTAAGCTCAATGATTTCACGCGCGTGGATTTCAATGTCGGAAGCTTGACCGCGAAAACCACCCAAAGGCTGATGAATCATAATGCGCGAATTGGCAAGTGCATAACGCTTACCCTTGGCGCCTGCCGACAGCAAAAACGAACCCATGCTCGCAGCTTGCCCCAAACAAATGGTGGACACATCAGGCTTGATAAAATTCATGGTGTCATAAATCGCCATGCCCGACGTCACCACACCGCCTGGGGAGTTGATGTACAAATGTATGTCTTTTTCTGGGTTTTCGGCTTCCAAAAACAAAAGCTGGGCGACAATCAGATTCGCCATGCCATCTTCCACTTGCCCTGTCAAAAACACCACGCGCTCGCGCAATAGGCGCGAAAAGATGTCAAATGAACGCTCGCCACGACCAGATTGCTCAACGACCATCGGCACCAATGCCGCTTGTGGCGCATAAAACGCATCTGTTAATTGCTCATAATAAGGATTGTGTTTCATAAATAACCTTTTTTAAATTTTTTTAAATCTTAATGAATGCACCATTGTCGCAAGCATTGCAAGCTTTGGACAATGGCTTTAATCACTTAAAATTGCCACTCAAAAAACATCACTCAAAAAGCGAAATTACCCCAAACCGTGTTGGGGTAATGATTGGTGTCTTGTCCTATCAAGCTTAGAACATACCTTGCGCTTGTTGGGCGCTTGCCAATAAGTCTTGATATTTGACTTCTTTGTCGGTGACTTTGGCTTGGCTTAGCAGATAATCAACCACTTGGTCTTCTAGCACCACCGCCTCAATGCCTGCGCGTTGCTGTTTGTCGTTGGTGTAGTATTCAATCACCTCGGTAGGGTCTTCATAGTTTTCGGCGGCTTCTTTGATGAAATTATCAACGCGCTCATTATCAAGCTCAATGTTTTGTGTGTCAATGATACGGCTGACAAGCACGCCCAAGCGCACCGCACGCGCTGCTTGCTCTTCAAACAACTCATCAGGCAGCATGTCTTTGCCAAACGCATTGGCATTACCACCAAACTGCTGTGTAAAGCGCTGAATCATGATGTTACGCTGACGATCAATCTCTTGCGCCAACATGGCTTGTGGAATGTCAAATTCATTTTTTTCAACCAATGCATCAAAAGCAGCTTGCTTGACTTGATTGCGTGCAGCGTTTTTGATTTCGCGCTCCATGTTTTTGCGCACATCGGTTTTTAGCTTGTCAAGACCGCCTTCTGTTACCCCAAACAGTTCAAAAAACGCATCATTTAATTCAGGCAATTTGGCTTCTTTGACGGCTTTGACGTTGATTTTAAATTGCGCTTCTTTGCCTTTTAGGTTGTCGGCTTGATAATCTTCTGGGAAAGTGACTGTGATGGTTTTTTCTTCGCCAGCTTTCATGCCTTTCATGCCATCTTCAAAGCCTGGAATCATACGACCTGAACCGATGACCAATGTATAATCGCTTGCTTTGCCGCCCTCAAAAACCTCGCCATCAATAGAGCCCTCAAAATCAAACACCGCTTGGTCGCCGTCTGCGATTTCACCGTCTTTGTCTTCAAAGGTTTGGCGCTGTTTTTGTAGGCTTTCAATCATCGCATCCACATCTTCATCAGAGACGGTTGCGCTTTGGCGCTCCACTTCAATCTCAGACAAACCAACCACCTCAACCTCTGGGAACACCTCCACAGTGGCTTGATATACCAAAAATTCGTCTTCAAGCTTGACATCATCAATGTTTGGCACGCCAACCGCGCGTACTTTTTTCTCGCTCAACGCCTCAAACACCGTATCGCGAATGGTGTCATTAATCACTTCTTGCTGAATGCCAGCGCCGTATTGCGCACGGATGTGTGAAACAGGCACTTTGCCCTTTCTAAAGCCATCAATTTTGGCGGTTTTGGCGACCGAACGAATGCGCGCTTCCACTTTGTTTTGCAAAGTGGCAACAGGCACTTTAACAGTCAGCTGTGTTTCTTTGTCTGACAATACGTTGACGGTGATGTCTAAATTGCTCATAATTTTACCTTAAAAATCAAATACATAAAAAATAGGGGGCATAAAAATCATCGCCATCTCAACCATAAATACGGCTCAATCTGGCATGACAAGCCAACAACTTGCGCACAGTCAAAAGCGCAATAAAAGCCATTTAGTATAACGCCAAATCAAAAAAAACACAACAAAAAATACCAAAGCGCCACACTCCAAACCCTACCAAGCTGGCAGGCTTATCGCCCTCATTCACAAAGCGCTGACTGTAGCAGCGGCATGAGCTGTTGCATGGCACGCGCGCGGTGCGACAGCGCGTTTTTGGCTGCTTTGTCAAGCTCGGCGGCAGTTTTGTTAAGCTCTGGCAACCAAAAAATAGGGTCGTAGCCAAATCCGCCCACGCCTTGGGGTGTGTGGTGAATTTCACCCTGCCAACGCCCCACCGCAATGAGCGGCAAAGGGTCATCTTTGTGGCGCACAAATGCCAATACGCACACAAAATAAGCACTGATTGGCTCATCACGAAAAGGCAAAAGCGCTTGCAGCAGTTTATTGTTGTTTGCCGTATCATTGCCATGCTCGCCTGCATAACGCGCTGAATAAATCCCAGGCGCATGATTGAGTATCGGCACGCACAATCCAGAGTCATCGGCAATGGCAGGCAAATTGCCGTGCGCACTGGCGTGACGCGCTTTGATGATGGCATTTTCAATAAAACTTTGCCCATCTTCAATGGCGTCTTGAATGCCAAGCGCCCCTTGCGCCACAAACGTCACATCCATCTTGTGCGCCTGACACAGTGTTTGCAGCTCTTGTAATTTACCTGCATTGTTGCTTGCCAAAATAATGGTCGTCATTTGTCGTTGTCCTTGTGCTTAAGTTATGAAGTCATTGCGCTTAAGTTACACAGCCTCCACCATGCGCGCCGCCTCGTCCAAATCCACGCTCACAAGCGCTGAAATGCCCGCCGTTGGCATGGTAACGCCTTTGAGCTCGTGGGCGATTTGCATGGCAAGCTTGTTGTGGCTGATAAAAATAAACTGTACATTTTTGCTCAATTCGCTGATCAAATCGCTAAACCGCGCGACATTGGCGTCATCCAGCGGCGCATCCACCTCATCCAGCACACAAAAAGGCGCAGGATTTTGCTTAAATATAGCAAACACCAAAGACAGCGCCGTCAAGGTTTTTTCACCGCCTGACAACACCGCCAAGCGACTGTTTTTTTTGCCTTTGGGCTGTGCCATCAACACAAGCCCCGCCTGCCATTTGTCCGCCTTGGCAAGCGTGTCATCGTCCATGAGCTGCAAACTTGCCTGCCCGCCGCCAAACACACGCACAAACAAGCGATTAAGCTCGGCATTGACCGCCTCCAAGCTTGCCAAAAACAAGGTCTTGGTCTTGCCATCAATTTGACTGATGGCATGATTGAGCTTATCAATACTGCTTTGCACATCCTCAATCTGTGTCATCATCGGCGCCAAGCGTGCATTTAGCTCGTCAAGCTCGGACTTGGCGGCCAGATTTACCGCGCCGATTTTGCTGATTTGTGCCGACAGCTCTTGATATTCGCGCGCCAAACTCTCCACATCGCCCACAGTTGCTGGATTAAAATTATCGTGCATAAAATCAGCCAGCACGCTTGTCAAATTAAACGACTCATTCATCGCTTGCAGTGCTTGCGCCACATCATTGACGCGCGCAGTTGCCACCGCCATATCCGCGCGCAAGGTTGCCATGCTTTCATGCGCCAAGTCCAGTTTGGTTTGATTGTCCGTTTGGGTGCTTTGCAACTGTTTTTGTTCATGATAAAGCACGCTTAATTGATTGTCCAACAATTCAAGCGCGCGCGTTTGTTCATGCGTCGCGCTTTGCGCTTGTTTGAGCGTCTGCAACAAAGCGGGCGTACTTTTGGTGAGCGCTTCATAATTGTCATGGAGCAGCTGCATTTTTTGTGCATAATGCACATCACTGGCATCAATCCTCTCAATCAAAGCGCGCGCGGTTGCCAAGGTTTGCTCGCTTTTTTGGATGTCGTGTTGTACGATGTACTGCTGTTTTTGTGCGCAAGCCAAGCGCTCTTCCACTTCTTGTATGCGCCCTTTATGCTGTTTGTGGCTATGCTCATCCTCCGCCAAACGTGCCAAAAGCGTGCTTAATTCTTCGGCAAGCTTGCGTTCTTGGTCTTGCATTTGCAGCATTTCATCGCAAATAAGCTCATAGTCGCGCTTGGTTTCGCTGTATTGTTGTTCATAATTGTCCAGATGAATGCGCTGTTTTTCTTTGGCAGCTGTCAATGTTTGATGGTCATCTTTGGCGCGCTGATACTCAAAATTGAGCGTTTTGATTTGCCCTGTCAAATCCGCCACGCCCCCTTGCAAATCATCGTATTGCGCTTTGGCTTGCTTGATATGTTGCGCCAAACTTGCCATGTTGTCTTCCATATCCATCAGCACCGCCTCAAGCGCAGCCAGCCGCGCTGTTTGCTCTGCTTTGACTTGCAAGACATCGCTGACATCAGCCCCAAGCACAAAACAGCCCGATACTGTCAACAGCCTGTCATCAGGCAAAAGCAGCAGCGCAGACTGCGGTAAAGACAATTCATCAAACAACACAGCGGGCGCTGTTGTTTGCCAAGCGACATCCGCCCAAGCAGCGTGACTATCATCCACAACAAACAAAGACGAAAAAATCTGCAAACAAGGCGCTTTGATTAAATCTTGCACCGACACAATGGCTGGGTGTCTGGCAGAATTTTGTGCAAGCGCTTGGGTGGGCGCACGGTCGCACACAAACCACAAGGAATGCGCCAAATTTGCCACATCCGCACATTCGCCCACAAAATCCTGCCAAAACAGCCCAAACAATACATCCAGTTTGTCGGCGTAGCGCTCACCAAGCGCTGTCAAAACAAGCGCTTCGCTAAGTCTTGTCAGTGTGCTTTGGGGATTTGGCGCGCTGCGCGCAGACTGGGTGGGCTTATGAACCAGTGCATGAAGGGTATTGTATTCACCTTGATGAGCGGCGTGCTGTTTTTCAAGCGTGGTCAGCTTGTCTGTGAGCGCTTGTAAGGTGCTGGCAGTGCTTGCAAGCTCATCATTTTTTTGGCTTAACTCATGGTTTTTTTCATCCATTTGAACATCAAGGCGACTCAATGTCTGCGCCAATTGCTCAATCCTTTGCTCATCAATGATGTCGCTTGGCAGTGCCATGTTTTGCATTTTTTGCTGTAGGCGCGCGTGCGTTTTTTGATGAGACTGATGATTTGCCCGCACAACCGCCATGCGACTATCCAGTGCTTGCTTGTCTGCATACAAGTCATTTAAGCGCTCGCGCATCTGTTGCAGCGCGGTTTGCGCGGTTTGCTTGTCTTGCTGCTGTGCTTTTAGATGGGCGGTGATGTCCAACAAGGCTTGTTTTTGGGCAATCAATTTATGCTCATGTTCCTCAATCAAAGCCATCTGGGTGCTTTTGTCTGCCGTATCAGAGGCGTGCTTTGTTGTCAGCTCGTCCATGGCGTGCTGCAAATCATCCAGCTTTTGTGTGGCGCTTTGGTGGGCGTGCTCGGCATCTTTGGTGCTCAAGGTCAGCTGATTGAGCGCGCTTTGCGCCTCATCCTTTTGCCACAACAGCTCACCGACCTGCTCGCTTAGACGTTCATGACGCTGCTTTGACTGTGCCATGAGCGCTGTGAGCGCTTGAATGTCTTGATGAATCTGTTCTTGAGACGCTTTGGCGCGCTGCTGGTGAGAATGCGCCTCATACAGTCTGGCTGTGAGCAGCTGGCTTTGTGTGTCATTAAGCCGCGCTTGCAGACTTTCATAGATTTGAGCGGATTTGGCTTGGCGCTCTAGGGTTTTTTGATTTTTGGACAATTCAGCATACAAATCGTTCAGTCGCGCCAGATTGTCCATCGCCTGTACCAATTGTTTTTGAGTTTCTTCTTTACGCGCCTGATAACGCGACACGCCTGCCGCCTCTTCAATAAACGCGCGCAGCTTTGCACCATCGGCATCAATAATTTTGCCAATCATGCCCTGCTCAATCACCGCATAACTGCGCGCACCAAGCCCTGTACCCAAAAACACATCCACCACATCGCGCCTACGCACCCGCGTACCATTGATAAAATAATCAGATTTGCCATCTTGTGTCACCTGACGGCGCAAGCTAAGCTCATGATACAAATTGAGCGCATGACGAATGCCTGTATGCTCATCTTGGGTGTGCTCAAAGGTCAGCTCAACACTGGCGACCGATTTGGCGGCGCGCCCATCTGTCCCTGCAAAAATCACATCGCTCATCGCGCCACCTCGCAGCTGCTTGGCAGACGACTCACCAAGCACCCAGCGAATGGCGTCAATGACGTTGGATTTACCGCAACCATTGGGCCCAACAATCGCGGTGATGTCATACTTAAAGCTAAAAGTGGTCGGATTGGCAAAGGATTTAAAACCTGCCATTTTTAAGGATTTTAGACGCATGATGACAACAAAATACTAAAGTCAAAAGGTTGTATTTTAACAGATTTTGGGTGATTTTAAAAACAAAACCCCTTGACAAAGCAAGGGGGTATGAATAAGCAACCATCTTGGCAATTTAAGCTTTATGCCTCAAAAAAAGCAACATCTATCACTTGATTAACCACCAGTGGCATTTCAGCAAATAACTTTTTATCATACAAATAACTTTCTTGGCTTTCATCAATCACTCTAATCATACCAAGTTGTTCAGCGATAGGATCGCTTACTTTTTCGTATAATTTTCTTAACTCCAATGAAGCCTGATAATCTGTATTATCAATACATAAAACCCAGTTCATAAAAACCTCTTTATTTTATATTCCACTTTACCAACGCCATGACACTCATACCAATGTAGCTCAGCTTTAAGTATTTGATTATTAACCTTAACATAAGCCTCACCTTTACGCTTTCGCCAGTTTTTACCCCCATAAGCTTTTTTGAGACGATTTAATACTCTTATCTCACCTCGTTCTGCAAAAGTTTCCTGCTCTATAATAGGTGGTATAATCTCAAAATTCATTTCATATATCCATTAGTAATTTTTTATTTTAAATTTAATCAATATGTTTGTCAAGAATGGCAATATAAAATTTCATGGCAATCGCACTATGAGTGTTATTTAAACAACAAATTTAATTGTGTATTTTTTTAACAAAAATCCTATTAAAAACTATTTTATTATTATAAAAAATTAATATTCTTTATGTAAATCAATTAATAATTTAAATCAAATATAAATGAATAATAATAAAATTGCTTAAAATTTATACAAATTTTGTTGATTTTTATAATGAGATTACCCCAAAAAAACTTGACAACATTTGACAATAAACTCAAAAATAGGCAAAATTAATCTTAGCTGTTTACTACAAGGAATGATATGGCAACGATTTATGATATAGAACGTATTATTTTTAGGGGGCTTGGGCAATTATTTAATGCTGCAATTCCTTTGTTTATAGTTATTATGATGCTAAGCTTGACACTTTCTAATTACAAAGGAATAGGATTTCCACCAGAAAATGAATTGCAATATAGCACAGGATTTATCAAAGCAGGAAAGATAGCCGTTAGACATGGCAGTAAAGGTTTACAGAAAGCCATGCCTGTTATTTATTTATCTCCAAGTCTAGAAAGCCCAAAATCTGTTGCCTATATCTGTTCTTATAGTGGCGAAATACATTTCAGTGATAGTTGTTTTTATGATGCCATACCCACCGAATATATCCATCAATATGCCAAAATTGGCTGGTATCAACAGCCTGATATTATATTTCTTGACAACCCCTATCGGCAATTAGTCACTTTGGAAGTGAATGGCAAAATGGTGATTGATTATCAAACAACCAAAAATAAAATTCAAGAAAAAAACCGCTCTGATTATATTTTTAATTTTATTCTTGTGATTTTCCATATAGCGATGCTTTGTTTTTTATTCAAGACAATGAAGAACCTGTAACCAAACTATACTCAACCCCCACCCCACTTAGCAAACAACAAATTCAAAGAGTTTTCTATCATATTCTGTCTTAGGATATGATTTAAGCGAGTTTGATAACCTTTACCTTGTGATTTTAGCGATTGCAATACACCAACATCAATTCTAACAGTGATGGTTTGTTTTTTGGGTTTAGAAAAATGGATTTTGTACCGCATTTATCCAAAATTCATCGGTCAAAGTAGCAATATCCGAAAAATCAATTTTGCTATCGTCCATTTACGCCAATTTTGTAAGATGCTCTAATTGCTCTTGGGTTCATTTGGGCGGATTGTTTATATCAATAGTTTTGGTAACGATTTTGTTCATCACGTTTTTTCTTTTGTTAAGTTATATCAACCCATCACCATTTTAATGCCCACCACCAATAGCAAACAGCCAAACGCACGCTTTAGGGTTTGTGCGGGCAGTTTGTGGGCGATTTTGGCGCCAATTTTGGCGGTCACAAAGCTTGCCATGCTGATACACACAAATGCCCAAATATGCACAAAACCTATCGTCCCTGCCACGCCTGTTTGGCTGCCTTGCCCAAACAGCAAAAACCCTGCCGCGCCCGCCACAGCGATGGGCAGTCCGCACGCCGATGAGGTGCCAACCGCTTTTTGCATGGTCAAGCCACAATAATTCAAAAACGGTACCGTCAAGCTTCCCCCACCAATGCCAAACACCGCCGACAAGCCCCCTATACCAAAACCTGCCGCGCCTTGAGCATAAGGGCTTGGCAAAACCCGTTCAAGACGTTCTTGATTGGGAAAAAACAGCATCTTGAGCGCCATCAATGTTGCACCTGCGCCGATGATGATTTGTAGGCTGTCGCTATGAATGAGCTTTGCCACATACGCCCCAAACAAGCTGCCCACCATCAAGCCAATTGCCATATGACGAAAAATATCCCAGCGCACATTGCCTGCTTTGTTGTGCGCGGTAAATGAACTGATTGAGGTGATGATGATGGTCGCAAGACTTGTGCCAAGCGCCACATGCGCGATGACATCTGGATTCATGCCTTGATGAGCAAACAAATACACCAATACAGGCACGATGATAAGACCGCCACCCACCCCAAACAACCCTGCGCACAGCCCAGCAAAGCTGCCAGCAAGCAAAAACCATACATATTCCATAACTTCAGCCTTGCATTTAAAATGTGTTATTATACGCTGTTTTTGTGTCAAATGCGCAAATGACAAAAGTTTAAATATTCACAATAAATGGCACTGTCTATTCTGTAGAGCATTTCATAAAACCACTGCCCTAAACCAAACGCAAGGCACTCTATTCCAAGATACCCTATTCAAGACACCCTATTCCAAAACACCTTGTCCGAGTTGAAATATGCACATTCATCGCCATCACACCGCCCAAAGCGCAAGCACCAACAGCGAACTGATAGCGCTCATCACAAAGGGTGCGCTTGACAATAACGCCATCCATCAGCTCACCGCCGATTCACAAACGCATGGGCGCGGGCAACACGACCGCAGCTGGGTGTCGCCTGTTGGCAATGTGTATTTGTCATTGTATGTGCCAAGCGCGCTCATGGGACAGCTGACAGGGCTGTTGTCGCCGATGATTGGTCTGCACTTATACAATATGCCCATCATCAGCGCCATCAACCACGCAAGGTGCGCACAATATCTGCCGACCATTGACGTCAAATGGGCGAACGATTTGGGGTTTTATGAGAATAACGCCATGCACCACCCCACCCATCACCAAACTGCCAAAACGGTGTTTTGTAAATTATCTGGCATTTTGATTGAACCTGTCAAATACCAACAAAAAATGACAGGCGTTGTTATTGGCGTGGGACTCAATGTCGCCGTTGCGCCTCTCATTACAGATGGCTTGTATCGCGCGTGCGCCTTGGCGGATTTGACTGATGATGTCCCTACTTTGGTGCGCTGTTATGATGAAATCAGCGGCGCTTGTCTTGATGCCTGCGCCCATCACCAACAAATGACAGCCGCCCTAAGTGCCAAGCTGCGCCATCTGCCCCATGATGAACAGCTCATCACAGCCTTTGAGCGCGCGTATGATTCGGCGCACGCCTTGCACGATAAGCGCATTGGGATTTTTGAGCAAAGCAACATGACAACACCTACACACACAGGGCGCTGTCTGGGCATCTGCGCCGATGGTGCGCTAAAGCTTGCCACAGACACAGGCATTGTTCATGCGCATACAGGCATGGCGCGCTTATTGTCAGACTGAGTGTTTATCGCCTTAGGCAAACTTTGCCATCAAACCACTCCGTTGGCACGCCGAAGCACTTTTCCCTCATAATCCATCCACCCAAACACCGCGTTTTGTTGAAAAACAACGCTGTTGTCATTGCCGATTTTCATGCTGTCATAGATGATGGGCGTGATTTGTCTGCCGTTTGTGCTGTCAATCAAGCCAAATTTACCGTCTTTTTTGACCACCGCACGATTTGAGTGTATTTTATCCACATACGCCACATCATCATAACTGGCAGGCACAACAACTTGTCCTGTGGCAAGATTAACAAGCCCCACTTTGCCGTCTTTTTTGACATCAGCAACTGGAAGCTCGCTTAACGCACTAAGCACAAATCGCAAGATTTGCTCGTCTTTTTGAAAGGTTTGATATTTAAATACTTCATCAATCAGCACCTGATATTCACGGCGTAAATCCATGCCAATATCCTCATATTCAAAAGGCAAAATCGGCTTGCCTTGATTGTCAATCATGCCAAATTTACCGTTTGTTTGTGCCAAAAAATGAGTGTCATCAATCCTTTGCAAATATTTATAACCAATATCAATGTCAATGTTTTTTGACTCAGAATACGCACCAAGCAAGGCATGATTCATCGTGATAAAATAGCCGTCTTTGTCGTGCCATTCCACGTCATCATAGGCTTGGTATTGTTGGGGGTTATTCAAATCAAGCAGTCCGATGTTGTGTCCGTCATTGACAAGCACAAAATGCCCGTCATAAATAGGGCTGATGGCTTGATAGACAAAGGGTACGATGATTTGATGATTGCTGTCAATCACGCCTGCCTTGCCGTCTTTTTTGACAAAAAAGTAGCTTTTATTGTCAAAAATTTCGTGGCGAAAATACGCAGGTTCGTGGGTTTTTTGGTATTCTGGTGGAATGATGATGTTGCCTGCTTTGTCAATAATACCGATGGCATCGCCTTTGACAATCGCACGCATATCATTGTAATAAGCACCGACATCATCAAAATCGCTGTTGATTTGACCGTTTTGATAAATAATCACAAACTTGCGTCCGTCTTTGCTGACGCGTGCGACATGATCATAAAATGCGTCCGCTTGGTCATAAACAAAGGGCACAATGATGTTGCCATTTCCGTCCAAATAGCCGTATTTATCGCCTTGCTTGGCAAGAATGGGCGAATTGCTTGAGGCACAGTCAATAAAATCGTAGGCTTTGGCGGTATTTTTGTCAAAATTAGGCTGAATGCAAGCATGTGCAGGAGCATTTGCCAATATGAGCGATACTGCCAGTATGGATAGGGATTTTTTCATAATAATTCCTTAAGAATAGCGGTGATTATCAGTCAAATCAAAGCACAAACCAACATTGTCAAATCTTGCTTTGCACCCACCACAAATAATTTAGGGTATTTTCTTTGTTATTCTTTGATGGGATTGGACGACAAAGGCTTGTATGTTGTCAAATCTATTTCACAAACATAGGGATTAAAATGTACGGTATTATCCTTGTCTAAATGAATGGAATACAATGGTTTTTGTTCTTGTACTGGCATGATAACGGGTGTGCCGTTTGGATTGGGTAGGGGCGGGTGCTGTGGCAGTTGGTAGCTGATGGCGGTTTTGTCAAAGGCACGTTCAATCTTATCAATGCTTGGGCAATGTGCTGGGTCAAATTTTAAGCGAAAACTTACCGAAATGGTAGGCTTATCGTTAAGTTTAACATTCACCGTATGCC
Organism: Moraxella sp.; assembly: GCA_041811915.1. Lineage (GTDB taxonomy): Bacteria > Pseudomonadota > Gammaproteobacteria > Pseudomonadales > Moraxellaceae > Moraxella. The sequence continues at coordinate 65,412 of JBGXSA010000065.1, forward strand.
ATGTACTTGTAATGCCCCGCCCAAAAAATGCACCGTCTTTGGGGCTATCATAACGATAAAGCAATGCTCCGCCATTATGAACAGTTGTGCCACTTTCTTGAAAAATAGCATTATCAGCAAATTTAGGTTCGCCTAATTTTTCGCTGATAGCGGTGAGTTTAAATAACTCATCATTTTTCATCAAATCCGCCAAAATGGTGAGTGTATTCTCTTGACTGGCATGAGCGGTTAGGCTAGTGGTTAATGCAATGAAAATTAATGGTTTTTTCATAAAATTTTCCTTATTAATAATTCAGGCTTGGTCAATATTGTTTAGACTTCTGACCATTTTCATCATAACAATGCCTTTGATAGCCTATATCGCCAATACTGCCAAACGCCCCACAAATGGCAAAACCTTTGGGATATTCATAGCTGATGGTGCGATAATCATCAAAAGGCAGAATAATTTTACCGTCCACATTCATCACGCCAATATGTTTACCACGCTTAATAGTAAAATAATATTGCCCTTGAATATGATTGGAATATTTTATATCGTCATAATAAGCCGTCATTTCGCCTGTTGGTTTTATGAGCGTATATTGTCCAATGCCTTTTTTGGCAATGGCATAATGTGTATTTGGACAATAGGTAAAATGATGTCCTTCTACTTTTTTAAATTTATCGCAATGGGCAATGGCTTGTTGCCTTTGCTCTTTGATATAAGGGGCTTGGGCAATGAGCGTAACACAGCCTGTGAACTGGGTAAATAAAAACGCTGTTAAAGCAGATAACAGAATTTTTCTCATCAATAATTTCCTTTTGAAGTTAATTTTATTTTAAGGTGAATTTTATTCCCCAATTTAAATAACTTAGAAATACGTTTTTAAAAATTAACTTGGCACGCCAAAATTTTCAAGCTCATTGACTTTAATTTGTTTTGGGTTGCACAAAATGGTTTTTGAGTTGGATTTATCTTGATTGACAATCACGCCTGCTTCTTTTTTGGGCGTGGCTAATTCCTCATGATTTTCGTCCAAATAAACCTCACGAGAAAAAAGCGTATAAGTATTACCTTTATAAGGCATCGTCATATATTGACCGCCTTCCACATTCCAACTGCCTGCAGTATATTCAATTTTATCTTTGGCAATACTAAAGTTAAGTTCACTTTTTTTACCTTTGCTAAATTGATAATTAAAGGTATTGCCATTATTTACCAATTTAATTTTTTTGCCATTGGTGGTATTACATAAAAATACTGTTTCTGCAAAAGCAGGGATTGCAATTAATGCAAAGCTTAGAGATAAAATAATTTTTTTCATAAAAACCTCTTTTAATGGAGTTAGGGAAAATAATATGTTTTGCCAACTTGTTTTTTCATTAAATCATTATTGATAGCATTTGTCTATGCTTTCAAATTCTTGATAAAGTGGATTTAATATAGCGATAAATCATATCGCTATTGAATGCTATTGCCCTGTTCATCAAAATATACGACAGTTTCACCTTGATACGCATAAAATCGGTCTTTTAGCCAGTAAATTTTATCAAACTGTATCGGCACAATCGTCTGCATTTCATGGTTAATCACGCCATATTGACCATTTGATTGTACAATGACCAAAGGTTTGCCATATACCCATGTATAGCCGTCATAAGTCGGTTTTAAGAGTATCTTGCCTGTGTTGATGTCTGCAAAACCGATTTTAGTTTGACCGTTTTGCTTTTGCTCCAAGTAAATGATATTTTGGACAATATGGGGAAAAACGCTGTCATATTCATAGGGCAATACCACTTGCCCTGTAGAGATATTGGTCATGCCATATTTGCCATGTTTTTTCATGGTAACAAAATGGGTTTGGTCGTCAATTTGGGTAGGGATTTCATCATAAATAAATGGGACTAACGTTTTGCCTGTTTGGTCAAGAATGCCCATTTTACCCTCTTTGGTCGCCACAAAATGACCATTATCAATACGAACCACGTCTGCATAATCAGTAGCAATGACAATATCGCCTTGAGCATTGACCACGCCATAACGGTCATGGGTTTTGACAATGGCGGTATCTTGATGTAGGCAATACACTTGGTCGTATTTGACAGATGTGTTCGGTTTTGGGCAGTTATCCGCCCCTGCAGTCGCAAGTATGGTCAAAAGAGCAAATGTGGTATTCATAACGTTACCTGTATGGGTGCGTGATAAATCTTTGTTGGTATTGTGCCAAATGATGATAGGCTGTGCAATAGATAAAAAGATGGAATAGACTGATAATTCATTATTCCAGCCAGTTTGTCAAAGACAAGTGAAAGCCTGCTCATAGGCTCATGTTGGGCGATGATAAACCCAACATTTAAGCCTTAAAAGTGTTGCTTTTACCAAAAAACTACTCAATTTGACTGGATTCACTCCAATCATCGTCATCAAACTGACTAAATTTTTGGGTCAGATATTTATCTTTGATAAGCCCTTTGAGTTCAGATTTGGTGGCACTTAGTGATGTAAAGCCCATGGCATAAGGCCCTATCCCATAAGGAATGTACACAAAGGTCATGCCGTTTGGACTAAAATAAAAATTGTCATTGACATCAAATTCCCACAGCTCAAAATGTGCCTGCACCTCATCGTCCATCATCTCCATTTTGCTCTTGAGTTCTTTTATAAATTTTTGTTTTAACTTCTCCCGAAGCTCATCTTTTTTGTCGCCACTCACCAGCACATCGTCCAGCGTTAGGCGTTGTTTGTGTGCCAAATCCATGACAAAAAATTCCACAGAGGGCATACCGTGCGGTCCAAAAGTAAACTCATAATCGGTACGGCTGATTTGCACCGTTTTGTCCGATACACCCACAAGCTTAGCCTCACTGCTTAGTTGATACGTCAACGTACTGCTGCCGTCTTCCACAAAGTAGTCATACACCCAATCGGACGTCTCATCAAGCTCAGTCCGCAATTGGGGCTGAACAAAAAATTCATTCAACACATCATCCACCCACGGCAGATTGGTTTTGACCAAGTCAATATCCACATCCATACAGGCAGTTTTTGGACTGGCATCTTTCATGTCGTCCGTGTATTCGTCTGCTTGCTTGGCTTGTGTGATGCGGTTTTGAATCACTGTTTTGCACAGATGAACAAGCTTGGCTGGGGGCGTGTACGACATCTTTTGTGTATCAAAATTAATTTGGGCAGATGCCACATTCGCCGCCAACAAAGCGGTGATGAGAGTAAGTTTTTTCATAAAATCGTCCTTAAGTCATCACAAAAAGATGCCATAAAATTTAAGCCAAAATACGCAATAGTTTTATAAAATTATTAATTTAATAAAACCAAATATATCATACGCCTTTTTATTTTTGTTGGCAACTTTTTGGGTGTAGCCTGTTGGGTAATTTTTTAAATGCTTGAATTAATGAAAAGATACGGCGATTTAACAAGACAAGCGCGTCTGCTTTGTCAGACACTGTGTTTTGTCATGTCGTGCTTTTGACATACTGCGCTTTTGTTATACTGTGCTTTTGTCAATAGACACAAACACACCACTTGCCGTATGATTTGTGATACAATCGCCCTTTTACAATTGCAAGCTTATTGACACCGTTATGCCATTAACCCTACACGCAACCATCAAGCCGCCCTTTGACCAAACAGTCCAATCCACCGCACCCAAGCTGTGGCTGGATATGGGCAATACGCGCCTCAAATACTGGCTGATGACAGGCGATACCATGCTTGCCATGGACGCCAAAGAACACCTAAAAGCGCCCAATGAGCTGCTGCTTGGGCTCATGCCTTTGTTTGAGAGTTTTGGGGTGGGATTTATTGGCATTTCAAGCGTTTTGGGCGAGCGCCTAAACCAACAAATCAGCCGTACACTTGGCGGGCTGTCTGCGCCTTTTGAATTTGCGCGCGTACAGGCGCACCACCCAGCCATGGACACCAACTACCATGCAGGTGAGCTTGGTGTGGACAGATGGCTACAAATGCTGGGCGCGGTGTCTGACAAAAAGCTGTGTGTGGTGGGCTGCGGTACGGCGCTGACTATTGATTTGATTGATGGGCGCGTGCATTTGGGTGGCTATATTTTTCCCAATGTGTACCTGCAAAGACAAGCGCTGTATTCTGGTACGCAGCAAATTGAGGTGGCGACAGGTTCGTTTCACAGCACCGACATCGGACAAAACACCACAGACGCCGTCAATCACGGCATTTTGCTGTCGGTGGTGGGCGCGGTTAATGAGATTCGTCGTCGCCACAGCGATTATGAGCTGATTTTGACAGGGGGCGGCGCGGTCAATTTGGCGCGGCAACTGACAAACCCAGACAGCCACCATTTCCCCATCATCAAAGACGACTTATTATTGACAGGGCTTAGACGTTATTTTAAAAATCAAACATAATGGTTAACCATTATTAGACAGCCACAGACTCTCATCGCTATCGGCATAAAACTCCTGCTTCCACACAGGAATGTCCGCCTTGATGGCGTCCAGTAGCCAGCGACACGCCTCAAAGGCAGGATAGCGGTGATGAGCCGTCACCCCAATCCACACCGCCATATCGCCAATACTCAAATCACCAATGCGGTGCATGGCAACGGCGTGCTCTATGTCAAACTGTTGTTTGGCAGATTCTATGAGTTTTTTGCCTTGATTTATCGCCAGTTTTTCATAGCCATAATAGGTCAGATGCCTAACCGCTCGTGCGTTGTTGTGGTTACGCACCCAGCCCTCAAAAGTCGCCAATGCCCCACAGCTGCCGTTTAGCAGTGCTTGTTTGAGCCGTCTATCATCAATCGCTCTATCCAACAGGGCAAAGCCATCTGTCATAGCCGTCTGATACGCGTCATCTTCGCTAAGCGTGATGATGGATGAGCCTTGGTGTAATTTGTGCATATCAGCCCCCTGCCACAGGTGGAATAAACGCCACCGTATCACCGTCTGCAATCACTGCATTCCAATCGCTAAATTCATGATTCACCGCCACCGCGATGTTGTCTATGCTTAAACTAAAGTGGTATTTTTGGGATAACTTAGTAAAAACATCCGTCAAATTATCATCACCAATATGCAATATCTCTTCATCCACGCCTGCACTGTCTGCTAGGGCTGCAAAGTACAAGACATTGATTTTTTTGGTATTTTTTGATGAATGAGCAGAAAAATCAGTTTGCATAATCTGATTTGCCTCCAGTTTTGTTAATCAAACAAATATCGCCGATGATGATGTCATGGCTCATTGCTTTGGTCATATCATAAATGGTCAAGCACGCCAGCGACACCGCTGTCAAAGCCTCCATCTCCACGCCTGTTTTGTGAGTCACTTTGGCGGTGGCGGTGACGATAATGGCATGGTTGTCATCGTCATAATCAAAGCTTATTTTCACCGTATCCAGCGGTAGGGCGTGGCACAGTGGGATAAGCTCGTGTGTTTTTTTGGCTGCCATAATGCCTGCAATGTGGGCGGTAGCGGTGATGGAGCCTTTTTTGGTTTGTCCGTCCACCGATTTGATTGCCGTATAAATATCAGGCAAAAAAATCACCTTGCCTTTTGCTGTAGCACTGCGTTGCGTGGCGGATTTGTCGCCGACATCCACCATGGTGATGTCGCCGTTTTGGTCTAGGTGCGTTAAATTATGCGTGGTCATCATGTACTTTTTTATTCAAAACTATTCAACAATTAACAGAATGAATTACAATTGTTTAACGCCAATTTAAACTCATCCATCGTATTAAAATTTGCCAAATACCGCCAATCATCATTCATAGCAATTTTTTGGACAGATTTATCTTTTAAAAACTTCATCACCGCACGATTGTCATTATCCAGATAATTTTTTAAATCATCAATTAAATTAATATTATACAATCCTAATAATGGATAATCTTTGATATTGTCGGTCAAATAAATCACTTGGGCGATGTCGTTATTTTCACACAATTTTTTATACAATTCATCAATACTGATTAAATTATCACAGCTCGCCACCAATATAAATCCGTTATTTAATTGATGATTTTGACAATCATAAAACGCACTTAACAGACACGACAATGCCCCTGCGTTTTTGATGTAATCTTGAATGGCGGTTGTGCCATCAACATTTGTAAACTGTTTGTCATTATCACCAATTAAAATCGGAATGGATTTATTTAAATGATTGGCAATTTTTTTAGCATGGCGAATATGAAATTGTAATAAATTTTCACCAGTTGGCAAGGGCAATAATGCCTTGGGCGAACCCATACGGCGAGACTCACCCCCTGCCAAAATTAAAATGGCGGATAAATCAATCATGGGTGGGATTGGCTTTCATTAAATGCGGTACAAAGTTGCATGGACGGGTACGATTGTCCAGTTGCTCTTTGATAATGCCCGTCCACCCTGTGCGACACGCCCCTGTGGAGCCTGGCAAACAAAAAATCACCGTGTTGTTCGCCATGCCTGCCACCGCACGCGACTGCAAAGTGCTCATGCCGATTTCCTCTTTGGACAAGGCACGAAACATCTCGCCAAAGCCCTGCACTTCTTTGTCAAACAGCACGCTCACCGCCTCTGGCATATTATCACGGTGATAAAAGCCTGTGCCGCCTGTGCTGATGATGGCATGCACATTACTATCGGCAATCCAGCGACTCATCACCGCGCGAATCTGATAAATATCATCGGTGGTCAGCTGTCTGTCAATGAGAGTATGCCCTGCTTCTATCAGGCTATCCGCCAGATAGTTGCCCGAGCTGTCCTCAGCAAGTGTCCGTGTATCCGACACCGTCAAAACAGCGATGTTAAGTGGCACAAAAGGCTTGTCGGCTTTTTGGCTGTCTATTTTATGGCTGTTTACTGTATGATTGGGATCGTTGCACAGTTCACACATAAGATTTTCCTATGGTTAAGTTTTAGGTTAAGCTTTGGTTGAGTTTTATGTTATTTGGCGTTTGTTGCTTAATTTTTTCTTCCAGCTGTCTTCTAGGCAGTCTATGGCAAGCCAAGCATTGACAGTATCGTTATCTAATCGTGCTGTTTGGTTGCTTAATTGCCACAGTGTCGCCAAATTGGCAAATGGATAGGGTCTTGCCACCAAATACACGGGCAGATTGGCACACAGTACGCCTGTTTTGACCACCTGATAATACCACCCTGCAATGCCTTGACGACTGACAAAAGGCGAAACATTGGGATTGTTTAATTTATCATTAATCTTATAACACGGACGGCGTGGCTGTACCACACGCAGCTGCACATTGTCATCGCCCTCACCAAACTGATACACATCGCCAATACACACTGTCCGCTCGCTCATCGGCTCGCCGTCTGTGATGACGGTCAAGTTTTCGCCCAATGAGCCTATTTGAGCGTTTAAGCCAAATTCAGCATTGATGGCGTTATAGGTGGTGATGGGCATTTGGTGGACAGCCTTTAGATGTCCGCCGTGAAATTTATGCTCGGCTTGCTCATCGTCTGCCAGTCCAAGCAGATTAACCGCCATACTGCCTTGTATTTGTGTTTTGTTAATGGCACTGACCCCACGCACAAAAGGGGCTACCTTGCCTGTGCGAACTTGGGTGAGCGTACCGATAAATATGGGCAAATTATCCACTGTTTGCATTGATATTTCCTGATTGATAATTGAACAAACAGCTTAGCACAAATATAAAAGCCATCCAACCCATTATTCACCCACAAGCTTATCCTCCCACAAGCGACAAATTATTCATAAGCCCACTGTGGCTATCCAAATAATGATGTTCAGGCTTAATCGGCATAAGATGTTGCAAAGCGTCAATTAGCCCTTTTGTATCACCACGGTGTAAAAACTGCCGAATGTCATAATTTTGACTGTCAAACAAACACAAATGCACCTTGCCAAGGCTACTGACACGCAAGCGGTTGCAACTATTACAAAAGTTTTTGGCATACGGCTCAATCACGCCAATACTGCCGACATAATCAGGGTGGCTGTATTCTATGGCAGGGCCGTCATCGTGCTTTTTGATTTTGGGTGTCCAGCCATGCTCATACAGATAGGTTTTAATCAGATGAGCGGTTTGATTTTGTGCAAAAAACAGCTCGCTGTTATCGCTTGTTTGCATAAATTCAATAAAACGATAAGTGACAGGGCGATGTTTGACAAATGCCAAAGCCGACATCAAATTATCATAAGCAGTATCCGCCAGCAAAATACCGTTCATCTTAAGGGCAATGTCGGTGGTGTTCAGTAGCGTATCCACATCTTTTAGGAGTGTGGGCAGGATATCAAAGCCGGTTATTTGTTTAAAAATATCAGGGTTAAAGCTGTCTATGCTAAGGTTTAACTGATCAAGCCCTGCGGTTTGCCATGCGGATAAGTGTTTGTGCAGTTTGTAGCCGTTGGAGGAGACGGCGGTTTTGCTGATGCCGTGCGATTTGGTAATGGCGATGATGTCCGCCAAATCTTTGCGAATGGATGGCTCACCGCCTGTTAGACGCACCTTGGTCGTGCCAAGCTTGGCAAAGCCGTCTATTAAAGTATCTATTTCAGATAGGCTTAGCTCATTGTCAGGACGCTTGCCCTGATAGCCGTCTGGCAGGCAATAATCACAGCGAAAATTACAAAAATCAGTCACCGATAGACGCAGATAAGTCAATTGTCTATGAAAGTTATCAATCAAAACAGGGGTGTGTATTTGGTGTGTTAAATCGTGGTCGGACGATTGCCCCATGCCAACAGTTGGCGGTGGGCTGATTGATAAGGTTTTCATAATCATCTTCGCTAAGCGTTGCCTCGGTGGTGGGTGAGTGGTCATTATAAAAGATTTTTTTTGGCAAAAATACTCAACTAACGGCAAAAAACTACTACTTTGGGGGTAGGCGTAGCAGCGGGCGGTGGGCTGTTTTGTTTTAAGTGTTTAAATTACTTTTAAGTGTTTAAAATTTGTATTTTGGTTGGCATTTAAAAACACAGCCAGCCATCTGCCAAGAAATTTTGTCATCAGCCCATGACAAAAAGTCTATTTTAAAGCCATAAACCTGTCCAAATTTCGTGCTAAAATAGCCAAAAGTTGGGTCAATCATAGCAAACTATTATGATTGGCATACGATAATTTTATGTCAGCTTTGTAGTATCAGTTTTGTAGTATCAGGGAGGAATTTATGACAGCACTACAATCTCTAGCAACATTACGCGCGCACGGCGGCATGGTCTGTGTTGGCTTGGATGATGCGATTATTGAAAAATTTGCCCACGACACATTTTTGACACAAGCCATCAATGACGCGCTTGTGCGTTATGAAGAAATCAAAAGCGCCTATCCGCAGCTGTTGGCATTGGATGAAAAGGCGCAGATTGAGGCAATACAAGACGGATTTGTCAATTTTTATGATGCCGATTCGGTCAATCCTTATGTGGCGCTTGCGGCGGCAGGCTCATGGATTGTCACGCTCAAAGGCGCTGTGTTGTATGACACAGGCGGCTATGGCATGCTTGGCTTTGGACATACGCCAAGCCATGTCATCAAGGCAATGGCAAAAGCACAAGTCACCGCCAACATCATGACGCCTAACATCGCTCAATACCGCTTTGTTCAAGCACTCAAAGCCCACATCGGTCAAACCCAAAACGGCTGCCCCTACGCAAGCTTTATGTGCCTAAATTCAGGCTCGGAAGCGGTGGGCTTGGCGACCCGTATCATTGATGCGCACGCCAAACATCAAACCGACAGCGGCAAGCACGCAGGCAAAGTCATCAAACGCCTGACCATCAAAGGCTCATTTCATGGACGCACCGACCGCCCTGCGCTATACTCAAGCTCAAGCCGTGCCAATTATGACAAATATCTGGCAAGCTATCAAAACGAGGACAGCGTCATCACCGTTGCGCCTTATGACATTGAGGCGCTCAAGCAAGTGTTTGTGGATGCCGACAACAAGGGTTGGTACATTGAGGCAATGCTCATGGAGCCTGTCATGGGCGAGGGCAACCCTGGGCGCAGCGTGCCGCGTGAATTTTATGACGCCGCGCGCGCCTTGACGCGTGCGCATGGCAGTCTTTTGCTTGTAGATTCCATTCAAGCAGGTCTGCGCGCGACAGGTTATTTGTCCATCGTGGATTATCCAGGTTTTGAGGGCATTGAGCCGCCAGATTTTGAGACTTATTCCAAAGCCATCAATGCAGGGCAATATCCGCTGTCTGTACTGGCGCTTGGCGAATATGCCAGCCGTCACTATCAGCGCGGTTTGTATGGTAACACCATGACCACCAATCCGCGCGCACTGGCTGTGGCGTGTGCAGTACTGGATGAGATGAATGACAAGGTACGCGCAAACATCGTCCATCAAGGCAATGAAGCCATTGCCAAGCTGTCAGCACTCAAAGACAAACTGCCCAACACCATCACCAACGTACAAGGCACAGGGCTTTTGTTCAGCTGCGAGCTTGCGCCAAACTACAAAGCCTATGGCGCAGGCAGTGTGGAAGAGTGGCTGCGCTTGCATGGCATTGGCGTCATTCATGGCGGACAAAACGCCTTGCGCTTCACCCCCCAATTTGCCATCAATGACGATGAATTGGATTTGGTGGTGATGATGCTAGAGCGCGCACTCATTGCCTGCGCGCAATAATACAAACACACAACAGCGCCACCCAAAGCAAATGATTTTGTCGGTTATTTTGGGTGGGCTGTTTTTATGCCCATTTGACAATAAGCCAGCCCAATATTCTAACCAAAACACCACTCAAAAGGTTCAATCAGCACTTTTTCGCCTGCTGTCACACCTGCGCAATCAGCAGACAGCACAAGCAAGCAATTGGCAAGACTCATCTGCTTGACGCGGTGCGAATCTTGTCCTGCAAATGGGCGCACCCAAAATTCACCATCGCTGTCTTGCCAAAAATGAGCACGCATAAATTCTTGGCGATTGCCTTTTTTGTGAATGTCGCTTTGGCAGATGGCGGTAAGCCTAAGCGCCCTTGGCAGCTCATCATCCGCACAGCCTGTCAGTCGCCAAATGGCGGGGCGCACAAACTGCAAAGTGCCGACGATGGTGGACAAAGGATTGCCCGGCAGCCCAAAATACAGCACCTCTTTATCGCCATGTTTAAATTCACCAAATACAAAAGGCTTGCCAGGCTTCATGGCTACTTTATAATGATTGATGGTGCCAAGGCTATTGACCACACTGGTCAAAAAGTCATAATCACCCACCGACACGCCTGCACTGCTGATAATCACATCACATTCGGCAATGGCTTGTTTGACCGCCTTGACAGTCTCGTCCAAATCATCAGCAACAATGCCAAAATCTCGCACCACGATGGGTAAGCGTGCAAGCAGCGCACAGATGCTTGGCGTATTGGAATTATAAATCTGCGCACTGTGTGTCAAAGGCGCGCCAACAGACACAAGCTCATCACCTGTGGCAAGCACCCCCACCACCAACGGCGCAAACACAAGCACCTTATCCACGCCCAAGCTTGCCAAAAGGCTCACGTCCGCAGGATTAATGCGCTTGCCTGCCGTCAAAACGGTTTCGCCGTGTGCAATCTCCTCGCCTTGTTTGCGGATGTTTGAGCCGTGATTGGCAGCCGCTGTCAGCGTCATTTGATAGGTTTTGGATTTGTCAATATGCGCTTTGATGTGCTCAAAATCGGTATTTTCTTGCATGACGACCGTGTCGCAACCAGTTGGCACCACCGCCCCTGTAAAAATACGCACCGCCTGATTTTTATGAATAGAATTATCAAAAGGCTTGCCTGCGCAAGACTCACCCACCACCTCAAAAACCGCATTGCTGGACAAATCACTGCCCACCGCCAGCGCAAAGCCATCCATCGCAGATAGGTTTTGGCGCGGTAAATCAAAGTCTGCTGTCACATCCTGCGCCAAAATATGGTTCATCGCCTCATGTAAAGGCAGCCAAAGCATTTTGCGCTTGTGCGCATGGGTTTTTTTCATCAGCTGACAGCGTGCCAAAATCTCGGTTTTTAATTGCTCAACACCAATCATATTATCCTCGATACACATTGTCTTCATTCATGGTCAAATCAATGCCTGTAATGCGCGCACGCTGCGACAATCCAAACAAATAATCCGTCAAGGCATGATGAAAAGACTGCTGGGTTAGTTGATTGACAATCATGGGCTTTGCTTGTTCAAAATTTAAAGCCACGCCCTCTTTTTTGTCAAGCACCTCCACAACATGAATGCCGTAGCGCGTCTCTATCGGATTAGGGCTTAGTCCTTGTGGTAGCGTAAACAGCGCACTTTCAAACTCTGGTACGGTTGCGCCTTTTTCAATCACACCCAAATGACCGCCATCGTCCTTGGAGGGGCAAGCCGATACGCTTTGTGCATAAAACACAAACTCGCCATCAGGATTGTTGCTGTGCGTGATGGCATCAATCATTTGGCGCGCTTGTTTTTTGAGCTTTAAGCGCTCATCGCCCTCTTCTGGCGGACAAGCCAGCAGAATATGGCGCACGCTCATCACAGGTGGCGTGATGAATTTTTGTTTATTTTGCTCATAATACTGCGCAATGTACGCCTCACTTGGCGTTTGGGGCGCGACATGATTGGCAAGCAAATCACTGATGGCGCGCTCTTCATCAGCCTGCCATGCCGTCTCACCAAGGTTTACGTCCGCGAGCACCGCTTGGCGCAGCAATTCGCGCACCACAAGCGCCTGCGCAGACAAATACAGCGCCTCATCTTTGCTCTCGGCGGGGTGATATTGCACCTCTTGGGCGATTTGGATTGGGTCAATCACAACGCCATTGACCGTGATTGTCGGCAGAGTCTCTCGGCTTGTGGCTATCAGATTGGCGTGGTTGCTTTTTTCTTCTGCCAATGCTTTTTTAATAAATTCAGCATCCGAATTGGGTTTTTTTAAATCATCGGATGTCGGCATGATGCGAATGCCATCATCTTCGGTGGTCGGTCTAAATACATGCACACTCATATCACTCTCCCAAAGTCGCTTTTGTGTATTATCCGCTGTTTTGTTTGGCTTTGCCATACTTCTTTGGGTTTATGGGCGCGCTGATGCGTGATTCATCTTTGAACAAAATTTGGACAAAAAAAGTCCTCTACCCCCTAAGTATTATCCCACTAGCCGTTATGCCAATATTTTAATTGCGTATGATTGGTTAAAGTAGTACCGTGAGAGTTTGCCCAAAGTTTGGGCGTAAGCCAACGTAGCTAAAAAACCTGTAGCAACAAATCTGTAGCCACAATCTAAGCAGTCAACATCCAAAGGGGGATATGATGAGCCATCTACTTGACCAGTTTAAGTTTTTTAAGAAAAAACAAGGCGAATTTGCCGATGGACACGGCGAAATCCGTGACGAAAACCGCGAATGGGAAAATGCCTACCGTGCCAGATGGCAGTTTGACAAAATCGTCCGCTCAACGCACGGCGTAAACTGCACAGGCTCTTGCTCATGGAAGATTTATGTCAAAAACGGGCTTGTCACTTGGGAGACCCAGCAAACCGACTATCCACGCACACGACCTGACCTGCCCAACCACGAACCACGTGGCTGTCCGCGTGGGGCGTCTTATAGCTGGTACATGTATTCTGCCAACCGCGTCAAATACCCCAAAGTGCGTAAGCCTTTGCTCAAGCTGTGGCGTGACGCCAAAGTGATGCACCCAGACCCTGTGGACGCTTGGGCAAGTATTGTAGAAGACCCTGCCAAAACTGCCCAATATAAATCCAAGCGTGGTATGGGTGGCTTTGTGCGTTCAAGCTGGGATGAAGTGACCGAAATCATCGCCGCTGCCAACGTCTATACCGCCAAAACCTTTGGGCCTGACCGTATCATCGGCTTTTCGCCCATTCCTGCCATGAGTATGGTAAGCTATGCAGCAGGCTCTCGTTATTTGTCCTTGATTGGTGGGGTGTGCTTGTCGTTTTATGATTGGTATTGCGATTTGCCCCCTGCCTCGCCCATGACGTGGGGTGAGCAGACGGACGTACCTGAAGCGGCGGATTGGTATAATTCTGACTACATCATCGCATGGGGCTCCAATGTGCCACAAACTCGCACCCCTGATGCCCACTTTTTTACCGAAGTACGCTACAAAGGCACCAAAACCGTTGCCATCACCCCTGACTATGCCGAGATTGCCAAGCTGTGCGATTTGTGGCTAAACCCAAAACAAGGCACAGACGCTGCTCTTGCCCAAGCGTTTTGTCATGTGATTATCAAAGAGTTTTATTTAAAAC
>JBGXSA010000066.1:0-30550 GCA_041811915.1 Moraxella sp.
AGCCAACGGCTTTTAGTAGGGCTTGTTGTTCGCTTGCATCCTTGCCAAGATGGCGATGAACAAAAGCGTTTTCATAAAATAAGTCGGAAAAGGTGTTAAGGGTCATGGGGTTTCCTTAAGTTGGGGTTAAAAAATTAACGATATAATTAACAAATCATTCGTCATCAATCATTTCAATACCAAAAAATCTCAATACAAAAGGCACAACAAACATACCAGTTATTATCAAAGGAATGCCAAAAATAAGAGTGGTAATATAAATCATACCAGCGCCGCCACCTGTATAAGTGGCAATATATTGTTCATAGTAACAAAAAATCAAGAGTGGTATATAAAATAAAATACCACCCAATGTCATGATGGGTTTGTTTTTAATGGGTATAAACGCCACCACCAAAGGCAAAGCAATAAAAAAATAAGACACCCCGTAAGCTACTAAAAAAATGTGCCATATTGTTGACCCCAAAAAAGCACAAAATGAATGACCGATATAAACAGTGCCAAGATTGTGCTAAGTTGGGTTAAGGCAGATTTTTCATAGTAGTTTCCAGATACAAACCATGTATTATTAAATACCAATCATCATTTGGTGCTATGACACGCTTTGTACTCTGATAGCATATAAATATTGTTTAACACCTTGACCAAACCATAATTTTATTTATCATCATGCGCAATTTGGCTAAGGTGTATTGTCTTTACCAAAATGGCGATGTACAAAAGCATTTTATTTAAAACAATGCTGAAAAATTATTAATTTTTCTTTAATTTAAGAGCTTGGGAAATTTAATTAAAAATATAATTGGTGATAATGATAGTTTAAATTAAATTGCAAGACATATATCATATATCATTGGATTATTTGATATAAAAAATCTCATTATCTGTTCCATTTTCTCCCCAGCCTGTCCAATAAGATTTCAGTGTAATTTTACGCCCTTTTATATTGATAACTTGGTAAACAAATGTTCTAGGTGGAGAAATTTCATTAGGTTGCTCGGTTTCTATTAGGACAACATGGTCATTATCCAACCATTGAACACGCCAA
Organism: Moraxella sp.; assembly: GCA_041811915.1. Taxonomy (GTDB): domain Bacteria; phylum Pseudomonadota; class Gammaproteobacteria; order Pseudomonadales; family Moraxellaceae; genus Moraxella. The sequence continues at coordinate 1,049 of JBGXSA010000066.1, forward strand.
CGGCTTTTATAATCTCCTGCAGTAAATGCACAATCTGCTTCATTTCGCCAATCAGCATATTTACCATTTGAGCTAAATTCCCAACCTGCACAGACAGCACCATCAAGTACCAATCTTTTGCCTTTTAGGGCATTGGAGTAATTAGTGGCAAAAGCAGGTGTACCTATTAAGCAAAGTAAAAGAACAAGATATTTCATAAACTGGATTTTTAATTTAATGGAAAACAGGGTGTATAAGACACTCATTTTAAGAAAATAACGTTTAAAATAATATGCAAAATACACCCTATAATTTATAATCTGTGTTTTAATAAAAAAGCAAAAACAGCATAGATTTATTAAAAAATTTTACGCCATTTTTATTACAGACTACTTTCGTACTCTTCAGCACTCATCAAGTCGTCATAATCGGCAGGATTGGCAGGCTTAACCTTAAAGAACCATGCTTTGCCGTATGGGTCTTCGTTGGCAAGCTCTGGGCTATCTACCAACTCTTCGTTGATTTCAACGATTTCACCAGCGATTGGTGCATAGACATCGCTTGCGGCTTTGACAGACTCAACCACAGCGATTTCTTGGTCGGCTTCTACGTTTGTACCAACTTCTGGTAGCTCAACGAATACCACATCACCAAGCAAGTCTTGGGCGTGGTCGGTAATACCAACGGTAATAGTGCCGTCAGCTTCTAGACGTAGCCATTCATGGCTAGCAACGTATTTTAATTCACTTGGAATGTTACTCATGGGTCTCTCCTATTGAGTGGGGTTTTGGGTTTAAGAAAATAGGATATGAAACATCCTAATATAAAATAACTAATAATAACAAAACAACCTTGACCAAATAAATTCCAATATGTTTTGGCTTTATTAACAACCTCAAATGATATAGTTATTTCTAAAATACCAAAACTACTACCAATAAAATAAAGTAATTTTGGTATTTCTCTCATAGCAACATCAATTTTTTCATATTGTTCATGATTTGAGTTAAATACTCTTAATGCAAAAAACATCAATCCTGCCACAAAGAAAATTGCAACTATTGGTATAAAAAATAATGAAAAAATATCTTGAAAATTATTTATCTTTTCATTTAGATATTTCTCCAAGGTTGCTCTATTTCTTAAAAAATCCGTGGATAACACCATTATCATAAAAAACACCAAGCATTGAACCATATAATTAATGAGTTCTTCTGCAATATGTTTTTTGGTATATATAGATAAAATAGCGTTACTCATTTAACAATCAATCAAACTGCTTTTGACCATTTCTTACAAATGGCAGTTTTAGCACACGCACATCAACTTCTTTGCCACGCATGATGACTTTGGCGGTATCACCTGTAAAGTCACTTGGCACACGAGCGATGGCGATAGATTGTTTTAGGCTTGGGCTAAAGACACCGCTGGTGGTGATGCCATTACCTGCATCGGTCACGACTTCCATATGATCACGCAGTACGCCACCTTTGCCGGTGAGTAGCAGACCGACTTGCTTGACTTTGACGCCGTCAGCTTTTAGGGCGACAAGTTTGTCTTTGCCAACAAAATCACGGCTTTCATCTTTTAGATCTACTGTCCATGCCATGCCTGCTTCTAGTGGGCTGACATCATCGTCCATATCGTTGCCGTATAGGTTCATACCTGCTTCCATACGCAGGGTGTCACGAGCACCCAGACCGCATGGCTGTACGCCTGCATCTGCTAGCGCTTTAAAAAATTCTCCTGCTTTATCGGCAGGTAGGATCACTTCCACGCCATCTTCGCCAGTGTAGCCTGTGCGAGCGACGAAAAAGTCTTGACCAAGATCAACACCAACAAATGGCTTAAGTGCGTTTACTTTTTCCGCCCATTCAGGTTTGACGGTGAGTAGTTTTTCAATCGCTTTTGGGCCTTGAACAGCAAGCATTGCCACATCGTAGCGTGGATTTAGTGTCACGCCAAATTCGCTACCGACTTTGGCAAATTGGGCCGAGTCTTTTTCACGAGTTGCACCGTTTGAGACGATGCGATAAGTGGTTTCATCCTCATCCATGCGATAGACGATTAGATCATCAATCACACCGCCATTGTCGTTTAGCATTGCTGAATACAGTGCTTTACCGACAAAGCTAAGTTTATTGACATCATTGGCGATAAGCTTGCGGAAAAATGCTTTGGCATTGTCGCCAGTCACATCAGTGACTAGCATATGCGAGACATCAAACATCCCTGCATCGGTACGCACAGCTTCATGTTCGACGATTTGTGAGCCATAATTGACAGGTAATTCCCAACCGCCAAAGTCAATCAATTTGCCATTGAAAGCGACATGAGAATCATATAGGGGGGTGCGTTGTGGTGCGGTCATGAGGTATTCCTTTCATAAAAGTGCAAATTTAGCAATCATCAATAAAACTGCTTGGGGATTTGTTATGTTATTGATAATAAACAAAAATTCCAAAAATGCACCCCATCTGTCCTTTGACCTGAGATTTTCAACCAAAAATGGTTTTCTTCCCTTCGGTGTACGAATGTACTCTCCAGATTGTGTTAGCAAACGTATCAGTCCTTTTACCTGAGCGATTGTAGGGTGGTTTACGCCTTCGGTGGTGTTTTTGGTGATTGTCAAAACAAAAACACGCTCTCCTGAATGTTTTACACATCTCTATTATGAAAAATAATGCTACAATTTACAAGTAAAATTTTTGATTTTTATAAAAATGTTTTGAACTGATGGGCTTTTGGGCTTAAAATTTGCTTTGTCTGTCAAGATAAATTGTGCAGATAAAAGACAAATTGCGCCAAATCAACTGTATTTGATATCAAAAAAGGTGAACCATGCATTGCGATGTTTATAAATTTCCCAAAAATGACGGCTGGTATGTCTATATTGCTCGCCCAAATTACCCGAATGACACCGAGACTTTGACCGATTGGCTCGGCGTGCTGCCTGCCGCTGTGCGCGCCAAGCTTGGTATGGGGCAGTTTGTCATGCATTTGGATTTGTCCGAGCGTGACAAGCTGGCTCAAGCGGACATTCATCAAGTCAAAGCCCGTCTTGCCGAGCAGGGCTATTATGTGCAAGCACCGCCTGCTGATATGTTGGCAGCACAAGCACTTAACAAAGCCAAAGAGCTGCAGGATAAGCCATTGGACTGATGTACTTAATGGATGTGCTTAATATAAGCTTAGTTCAAAACAAACAGTCAAAACCGAGCAATTGGCAGAAGCATCAAAGCTGTACTAGGCTGTACGATTATGCTACAATATACGTTTATTTTTTGATGATTGGGCTTGTATGGACCTAACCTTATTGGAGACACTGAGCGAATATCTTGCCAAGGTGGTTTTTTGGTGGATTCACTTGGTTGATGGCATTTCTGAAGATAAGCTGCCTGTTTATACCTATGTTGGCTGTTCTGTTGTGGTATTGTTGCTGCTTGTGTTGGTGTTGCGCATTTTTCCCAAATCTTTGCGCGGTATCATTTGGATCATCTCTGCGGCGATTTTGCTGACACCGGGCGATACGCTTGGCTCTACAGGACAAGTGGCACCTGCCATCATTGGTGTGCTGCACGGCTTTTTGATGGGCGATCATGCGCGCGCAATCAATGCGCTGTTGCCAATCATTGCTATGATTATTGTGGGACTGATTGTTGGTGCAATTTGGCAAATGCTGCGTGCCATGATTGAAAAAACACTGATTAAAAACAAAGACAATACCCATTCTTCAACACCATCTGCCAATGCTTAAGCAGATTGGCTGACAAAACCATGTGTGATTTGTCTTGGCGCTGCCCTTAGGTTTTTGATGCCCTTGGTTTTTTTGAATTATTATGACAAATGACTTGAAATCAAAGTTTATTTAAGATAAAATAGCTACTTTGTCATTGCTAGGGCGATGACATCTCCTTGCTGTCACAGACTGTGATGGCTGTTTTAATCCGTGAGGAGTCTATATGAGACATTATGAAGTGGTGCTGCTTGTGCACCCAGACCAGAGCAACCAAGTTGCTGATATGGTAACTCGTTACAGAACATTGGTTGAAGAAAACGGTGGTCAAAACCATCGCTTGGAAGACTGGGGTCGCCGTCAGTTGGCTTACCCAATCAACAAAATCCACAAAGCGCACTATGTGCTACTAAACATTGAATGTAATGATGAGACGTTGGCTCAATTAGAAGAGCTGTTTAAGTACAACGATGCCATCATCCGCAGTTTAGTGATTCGTCGTGATGAAGCGATTACTGAAGATTCTGCTCTAAAAAAAGAAGCAGAGGAAAAGCGTAAGCGCAAAGACAGCCGTCGCAATGAAGTTCGCTCTCAAGATGTTGAAAGCGACAACGCCGCCGAATAACTAATTAAGGAGATTTCCCATGGCACGTTTTTATCGTCGTCGTAAATTCTGTCGTTTTACCGCTGAAGGCATTACACATATTGATTACAAAGATGTAGAATTGCTAAAACAGTACATCAGCGAAAATGGCAAAATCATTCCTAGTCGTATCACAGGTACATCCACCAAATATCAACGCCAATTGGCAAAAGCCATCAAACAAGCGCGTTATTTGGCACTGTTGCCATATACCGATAACCATCAATAAGCTAGGAGAGACTCATGCAAGTTATTTTACTACAGCGTATCGTCAATCTTGGTAAACTTGGCGAAACCGTCAATGTTAAAGCAGGTTACGGTCGTAACTACCTAATCCCACAAGGCAAAGCACTACCAGCTACCGAAGCGAACATCGCTAAGTTTGAAGCTCGTCGTGCCGAATTGGAAGCGCAAGAAGCCGCAGAGCTTGCCGAAGCACAAAAACGTGCTGACAGCCTAAGCGATGTGAATGTCATCATGCGCGCCAAATCAGGCGACGAAGGCAAATTGTTTGGCTCTATCGGTGCTCGCGACATTGCGGACGCTTTGACCAAATCAGGTTTGCAAGTGGATCGTTCTGAGGTGAAAATGCCTGAAGGTGCTTTCCGTCAAATTGGCGAATACAAAGTAACCATTCAGTTGCACCACGACATCAGCGCAGATATTTTGGTGACTATTTTGTCGGAAGATGCGCCAACCAACCTTGAAGATGATGAATAATTTTTGATTTGTCATTCACAAAAAATCCTCCATTGCGAGGATTTTTTTATGGCTTATTGTGTCATTTGAATGATGAATGAGTGTGTTTTTTATAAAAAAGCTGACTTTGTTTTTTGTTGTTGATAGCCGTTAAAAAAGCTTGTTATTAAAAAGTTTGTTATTAAAAACCAACTGTTATTAAATAAGCTTTTTTGATATCCTTATATTAACAAAGTTTGTTGCGCAAAAGACTTGTAATTTTGCTCAATTTTTTAAATTCAATACGCTCAAAAGAAAAATTTTAGGATTTGTCTTTATTTTAATGAATGTTGTGTTATAGTAAGCGCATGAATGATTGAGGGAAATATTATGATTGCAATTCGTAAACTGTCGTGTTTGTCTGTTGGTATATTGAGTGTGGCTTATTTAAGCTCGTGTGCCACCAAGCCAACCTTACCAACAGGCGCACCAAGCTCTGCGCCAACAGCTGCTGTGCCATTACCAAAACCTACGCCGCGCCCAGTACAACAGCCGCAGCAGCCCGCCATTCAGCAACCTACTTGGCAGTCGGCACAAAGACATTATGGCAGTTTTTCTGATTGGAAGGATGATTTTATCAGTCGCACAAGTCGCACGCATGATTTTGCGCAGGTCAATCAGCTGTTTGGCGGCGCAAGCTTAAATCAGCAAGTGATTCGCTTGGACGGCTCTCAAGCAGAATTTGCCAAAATGCCTTGGGAGTATGTCAATTCTGCCGTGTCCGCCAACCGAATTAGCCAAGGCAAGCAAAAGCGCCGTGAGCAATTGGATATTTTGACCCAAAACGAAAATCGCTATGGCGTACCTGCCTCTATTGTCACGGCAATTTGGGGTATGGAGTCGTCATTTGGTGCAGGCATGGGCAACACCAATTTGGTGGATGCGCTGTCAAGCTTGGCTTATGAGGGTCGTCGTCGCGAATTTGCTGAAAATCAGCTTGTCAGCATGCTTGCTATGATGGAGCGTGGCGATGTTTATGCTGAGCAGCTCAAAGGCTCGTGGGCAGGTGGCATGGGACATACGCAATTCATTCCAAGCACTTGGCTAGTATATGGGGTGGATGGCAATTATGATGGGCGCAAAAATCCGTGGACGGTGGCGGATGCTTTGTCATCAACCGCGCACTATTTGTCGCAATCAGGCTGGACAAATGGACTGCCTGCCTATATTGAGGTGAGGCTGCCTACGCTGACACCTGCGCAGTTTAATCAAAATTTTCAAGGCGCAAAATCGCTTGACACATGGCGCAATCTTGGTGTCAGTGCCATGAATGGCGAATCGCTCACAGGTGGGCACAGTGCACAGCTGTGGTTGCCCGCGGGCATCAATGGACCAGCGTTATTAATCACATCAAACTTTGATGTGATTAAGGTGTATAATAATTCTTCAAGTTATGCTTTGGCGGTGGCGGCATTGGCAAATGGCATCAATGGCAAGCCTACCATCAGCGCCAGTTGGCCAAGCTATGAGTCTGGGTTGTCGCGTATGCAGATTGAAAACTTGCAGCGTGTACTCACCGCCAAAGGCTACGATACCAAAGGCATTGACGGCGTGGCAGGCAATAATACGCGCTTGGCATTTGCGCGTTGGCAGGCGGATAATGGCAGATTTGCCGATGGTTTTATCAGCCAAAACAGCGCGCAAGATTTGCTGTGGCAATGAGCTTGTAATGCATAAAAATCCAGCAGATGAGTTTGCTGGATTTTTTATTAAATTGCATGAATGCGTCATTTTTAACTTTAAACTGTTTTTGTGGGTTGGTTCCCTGTGATAGCAAAACTCAACATGATTTAAATATTGATGTTGTTTAAAAATTTATCAAAAAATTGTTGGGTGTCATTATTCCACCCAGCTTAATTTCATACAACTGACAAAAATTCATTTTTTATAAAAACAATTGAGTTAAATAAAGTTAAGAATGGAGTATGAATGTTTTATTGAAAGAAATATTAGTGCGTGTTGATATTTTAATATCAGCTTATGCAATTTTACTTTGAACATCTTACGATTTTTCTTGATTTGAATTGCAAATACAAAATCTTAGGATGCGCTAATTGTGAGTAGGCTCTAAAACAAAGCGATGTTGAAAATTATCAAACTTGTCAAAATACAGTCATACAAATCATTTAAACTTAGCTAAAAATTGCTTAAAGATTTGTGATTTATCAATTTTTGGTTTATTAATATGTTTTTGGCTGATGTCATTGGTGTCTTTGGATTGATGACTTGACAGCTGTTGTGAATGATTTTGGAGTTGAACTTAATGTTAAGATGTTTACTATTGGCGGTGCTGATGATGGTGTATATACCTGCGATGGCTTTGACTTATGGGGTGCGTCCATTTTATTTGATTGATGATATGGATGAGAGTGAATTAAAAAACAAACTACAAAGCTGCGCTGCACAAACACCCAAGCGCACTTTGTTTTCTATTGCGCATCGCGGCGCGCCCATGCAGTTTCCTGAGCATACCAAAGAGTCTTATATGGCGGCTGCCAGAAGTGGGGCGGGGATTATTGAATGTGATGTGACATTTACCAAAGACAAACAGCTTGTTTGTCGTCATTCACAATCTGATTTGCACACCACCACCAATATTTTGCTGACGCCTTTGGCTGCTAAATGCAGTCAGTCGTTTACACCTGCTGAATTTGACAGTCAAGGCAATCTTATCAAACCTGCTGAGGCGATGTGTCGCACCTCGGACATTACCTTGGCCGAATTTAAAAGCCTAAAAGGCAAAATGGACGGTTTTAATCCGCGTGCAACCACGCCTGAAGAGTATGTTCAAGGCACGCCATCTTGGCGCACGGATAATTACGCGCAAAATGGCACATTGATGAGCTTTAAAGAAAGCATTGAGCTGTTTCAGGCGTTGGGCGTAGCGCATACCCCAGAGCTCAAAGCGGCGGATGTGCCTATGCCGTTTGATGGCTTTAGTCAAGAGGCGTACGCTCAAAAGATGATTGATGAGCTCAAACAAGCAGGTGTGCCTGCAGATAAGGTGTTTGCGCAATCGTTTAATTTGGAGGACATTCGCTACTGGATTCGTCATGAGCCTACTTTTGGGCGTCAAGCGGTATTTTTGGATGAGACGCTGGATGCCAGTGCGCGCATTGCTGCAATGAAAAGCCTAAAAGCCGAAGGCGTCAATTATATTGGCGCTGCCATACCTTTATTGTTACAAAACAAGCATGGTAAAATTGTCGCCTCAGACTACGCGAACGCCGCCAATCAAGCGGGCATTAAGCTCATCGCATGGTCGCTTGAGCGCTCAGGACCTTTGCAGACAGGCGGGGGTTGGTATTATACAGGGGTGAATGATTTGATTAAAAAAGATGGCGATATGTACCCAGTGCTGCATGTGTTGGCAAAAGATGCCAAAGTGGTGGGTGTCTTTAGCGACTGGCCAGCAACGACCACTTATTATGCCAACTGTTTTGGTCTAAAGTGATTAAAAACTGATTTTGGTGGTTATAATTCTTGTAGTGTCAAAAAAAGCTTCCATGTACTGGAAGCTTTTTAATGATATCAATCAAAATGTTATTGAACAGTTGCAATCTCAGTAAGGTCAATGTTTTTGGTTTCTTTGATGGATAATAGCGCCCACAAAGTCAGCGCGCCATTGACAATCATATAAACACCAACACCAATCATGCCAAAGTTTTCGTTGATTTTGATGGCGACCAATGTGGCAATAGAAGCACCCACAATGGAGGCAAGATTGTACGCCAATGAGGCGCCTGAATAGCGCACTTCGGTGGGGAATAACTCTGGTAAAAGCGCTGCCATGGGACCAAAGGTCATGCCCATAAGCGCCATGCCAATCACCAAAAATGTCAACACGCTCATTGGCGTGCCGTGGGTCAAAAATAAAGTCAATGAACCACCAAAAACGATGATGGCAAAAGTGACCGCAAGTAACCATTTTTTGCGTCCGATTTTGTCAGCGCCGATGCCTGAAATGCTTGTAAATATACCAAAAACAATGGCACTTATCAGCAAAAAGCCTGTGAATGTATTGGGCTCAATGCCAAGCCCTGTGGGGTGACCTGCTGCAGAAAGCAGCGCAGGTGATTTTGAGTACACTTGTACAAACGCCGTCATGATATAAAACAGCACATAAGTGGTGCTCATGATGAATGTGCCTTGAATGATGGGTTTGTAGTACTGTGTGATGACTTTGCTGACAGGCGCTTCTACTTTTTTGCCTGCGGCCTCTGCTTCTTTGTAGACGTGGCTTTCATGCAATGTCAAGCGCACCCAAAGTCCAACGCCGACAAGCACGATGGAAATCAAAAATGGAATGCGCCATGCCCATTCAACCAATGCGTCTTTGCCAAATAGGGCGCTTAACACAAAAAAGACACCATTTGCCAAAAACAAGCCAATCGGCGCCCCCAATTGTGGGAAAGTGCCATACCATGCGCGCTTGCCCTCAGGGGCGTTTTCGGTGGCAACCAAGGCAGCGCCGCCCCATTCGCCACCAAGCCCAATGCCTTGACCGATGCGCAAAATGCAGAGCAAAATGGGCGCCATCACGCCAATTTGCGCATAAGTGGGCAAAAGACCAATGGCAACGGTGGACAATCCCATGGTTAATAAAGACGCAACCAATGTTTTTTTGCGCCCAAATTTATCACCAAAATGTCCAAACAGCGCCGAACCGACTGGACGGGCAATGAAAGCGAGTGCCAAGGTGGATAGCGAAAACAAAATGGCAGCGCTTGGGTCTGATTTGTCAAAAAACTGCGTATTAAACACCAAGACGGCGGCGGCTGCATAAATATAATAATCATAAAACTCAATTGCCGTGCCAATCATAGATGCCATGGCAACTTTTTTGGGGTCGTTTCTGAGCGCTTGTGAGCTAGAAGAGGTATGAGTCATTGCAATGCCTAAATAAACGGTGATGGCAAAACCATCCGATGGTTGTCGGTTGTGCTAATGATTGCTATCATACGATTTGATTGCTATCATACGATTTTGGTGGTATAAAAAGCACAAATGAAATGTTTTATCCTTATCCAATCAAATCAAGCGCTTCAATCAATTGTTTGTTTGGTTTGACGTGATTCATGCTATAAAAATGCAGTGCAGGCACGCCCTCGGCAATCAGGCGCTGGCACAGACTCATCACCACCTCAAAGCCAAACGCCGAAATGGCCTTGCTGTCATCGCCAAAATCAGCGAATTTTTTGCGAATAAAGCGCGGAATATCAGCGCCGCAGCTGTCGGCAAAGCGGATAAGGTTGCTTGCTTTGGTGATGGGCATGATGCCTGCTATGATTGGAAAATCATCTTGATGTACGCCTTTTTTGGCAAGCTCATCGCGCAGATATAAATAGCTGTCGGCATTATAAAAAAACTGCGTAATGGCTTCGTTGGCGCCTGCATGGTATTTGGCAATCAGCTGATCAATGTCATGACCAAAGCTTTTGGCTTGAGGGTGCATTTCAGGATAGGCCGCCACTTTGATGGTAAAGTGATCGCCACTGTGCTGACGGATGAATTTCACCAAATCCAAGGCATAAGGCAACTCACCATAGCCAACTTGACCGCTTGGCAAATCACCGCGCAGCGCCACCAAATTTTTAACCCCAAGCGATTGATAATAATCCAACAATTGTGCAATTTGCGCCTTGTCATCACCAATGCACGATAAATGCGGCACAATCGGCGTATGCGCGCGCTCTATCAGCGCCTTGACAATACCAAGCGTGCGCTCGCGCGTGCTGCCACCTGCGCCATAGGTGATGCTAAAATATTTGGGCTTTAGCGCATTGAGTTCATCAAAGGTGTGTATGAGCTTGGTTTGACCCTCGTCGGTTTTGACGGGGAAAAACTCAAACGAAAAAGGTGTTTTGTGAGTGGTGGCAGGTTTTGGTGCATTGAGTTTGTGTAAATCTGTTTTGATTGAGCCAAGTAAAGCCTCAAGGCTGTCCAAATGTTGCGCAAGTGCGGTGTTGTGAGTCATACGATGCTTCTATTATAAAAATAACTGTTGAATTGGGCATTATCGCACAGCTGTTTTAAAATAAAAAGTGAAAAAATTTTAGGGTGTGTTGAACTTTTATATTTGTAAAAATGACATTCATCACGCCATTCTCAACTGTATTTAACTCAATTGTTTTTATAAAAAATAAATTATTCGTAAGCTCAGTGGAAGAATGACACCCAACACTTTTTGATAAATTTAAATAAAATCAATTATTTAAAATGCTGGGTTTCTGATGTTAGGTTTCTGATGTTAGGTTTCTGATGTTGGGTTTTTATCGCGGGGGCGCCAATCCACAAAAATGGTTTAAAGCTTGAGAATGGCGTATTCATCAAAAAACACCAAATGCCAATAACACCAAATGCCAACAACATCAAATGTCAATCGTATCAAAACACAACGAGCGTCCTATTGTGCCATGCGTCTGCCAATGAAATTGACATTTATAAGTTTATGCACAACATGACGCAATTAAAATTTATGTTAAACGCAGCTTATGCTTTTGGTGTTGCTTATTTGCCGTGTTTTAATTGATGTGGGCGAAAACCTGTCATCAACAGCGTGATGGCATAAACAGCGGCACCAAGCACACAAAGCCCAAGCAGTACAGCAATTCTTAGCCATTCTGTGCCATGCGTTGGAAAATAAGGCATGACGGCATACAGCGCCGCTGCCATCGCGGTTGTCGCCAGTCCAAACTGCCCAAACAGCTTAAGCCAAGTGCCATCAAATCGCCAAATGTTGCGCGTGTGCAGATAATAATACAAAAGCGCAGCATTGACAAAGCTTGCGGCAGTGGTTGCCAGTGCCAATCCGCCATGCAAAGGCAGTTTGATGAGATGAAAAATCCCAATAAACATCACACTAAACAGCATATTGGCAAAGACTGAAATGATGCCGATTTTGACAGGGGTTTTGGTGTCTTGGCGCGCAAAAAAAAGCTGGCGCAAAGATTTTGATGAGCATAAAGCCCAAAATCCCACCCGATAGGCTTTTGAGTGCCAACGCGCTCATCAGCGCATCGTGATGGCTGAATTGTCCGCGCTGAAAGAGTGTAATCATGAGTAAATCAGACAGCACAAACATGGCAACGCTGGCAGGCAGGCCTACCAAAATAATCAGGCGCGCTGCCCAGTTGAGTGTGTCTTTGAAGCTTGTGTCATCATTTTTGGCTTGTGCAGAAGACAGGCTTGGCAAAATCACAGTGCCGATTGCCACGCCAATCAAGCCAAGCGGCAGCTCGCTTAATCGTTCGGCGGCGTATAGCCAAGATACCGAGCCGCCAATCATCAAGGAGGCAAAGATGGTGTTGAGCAAAAGATTGATTTGTGTCACCGACACCCCAAAAATAGCAGGCAACATCAGCTTTAAAATGCGGCGCACGCCTTCGTGCTGAAAGTCTATTTTGGGCGCTGCCAATAAATTGTCCTTATAAAGCTCAGGCAACTGAATCAGCATCTGCAAAAGACCTGCCACAGCCACCGCATAACCAAGCGCCATGATGGGCGGTGATAACATGGGAGCCAAACACAGCGCCCCTAAAATCATGGTTAGGTTTAGTAAAACAGGTGCAAACGCAGGCGTGGCAAAGCGTCCATAGCTTTGCAAAATGCTGCCCAAAAAAGCAGTCATGGAGATGAATAGCAAATAAGGGAAGGTTAGGCGCAGCAAAACACTTGCCAAAGACGCTTTTTCGCCATCAAAGCCTGGCGCAAACACCGCCACCACATAAGGCGCAAGCGCAATCACCGCCACGGTCAGCGTCATCAAAATCAAAAGCAGCGCGCCACAAACACGACTGATTAAAATGCGCACTTCATCCAAAGAGTATTTTTCTTTGTATTCTGTCAAAACAGGCACAAACGCTTGGCTAAACGCACCCTCAGCAAACAGCCGCCGCAAAAAATTGGGAATTTTAAAGGCAACCAAAAAGGCGTCCATCATGCCGCCAGCACCAAAAACACCCATCAGCACCATGTCGCGCACAAGTCCCAAAATCCGAGAGAGCATGGTCATTGCGCTGACAATCAATGTGGAGCGAAAAAGCCGAGATTTTGCCATAAGAATACTCAAAAAATAAACAAACACAGGCTGATTGTTTGATTGCTGTGATGAGGGTGGTTTGATGTGAATCAGCATGGCATTATAAGGCAACTTTTTTATAAACTCAAAAATAATTTGTGTTATGATGAGGCATGAATCTGATATTGTTTTTTGTCAAAAGTTTTTGTCAAGAGTTTAAGATGAAAAAAATCAACCAAATAAAATCATGGATGTTGTTCAATCAGAACACATCAGCGACATTTTATTGCGCGCCTTTGCTGCTTGGGTTGACATCGGCGGTCAATGCCTATGCCAATGCACCTGTTGACACAGCAAGCAGTTCGTCTCATCAGTTGCAGCCAAGTTTTGCTCATTATCATGAATTTATTAATAGTGAATTTAGCAATAATAAATTTACCAGTTTGCCAAATCAAACATCCACCATCACACAAGACGCAACATCAGCGCCCCAAATAGGCACAGTCAATGCTGATGTTGTTGATGATGCATCGCTTGAGGCGTGGTCAAATGAGATTGGTTGGCAGCGCTTATTGCTCATCAAGTCTATGCACGGCGCTTATGCGGTGAGTGACATTCAAGATGAGCGCTTTTTTTTGACATCTTTGCACGATGGCTTGATTTCGCCAAAAGATGAAATGACAGCATTATTGACAGCCATTCATCAAAACCAAACAGAGCTTATGTGTCGTTTTCCTGCCAGAAGCGCATGGCTTATACAAAAGCTTGGGCAGAATATGCTGATTTGTGATGATTTTGAGCGTTGGCAACTGGCGGACAGCACGCAGTTGTCGGTTATTTTTGCCGAAGAACATCCAAGCAACATCGGTTCATCGTTTGCGCACGTGCTGATGCGTGCGGACAATCAAAAAAGCCTGATGACAGCCAATGATGAGGACGCGTGGGCGATTAATTATACGGTTGCGCGCAATGAGAGTGATTCTGAGGCGGTAGCTGCCATCAAATCCATGACAGGCAAATATGATGGCATCATGCAAATCATGCCATTTGACAAAAAAAATACCGATTATCGCGTGACTGATGAGCGCGATTTGTGGCAATATGCTTTGGATTTGACGCCCGAGCAAGTCACTCAAATCATGCGCCACATTTATGAAACACGCGACATCATCCGACCTTATTATTTTACCCATGATAATTGCGCCACAGAGATTGTGCGTCTTGTGGATTTGGTGCGTACAGATTTGTCATTGGCAAAAGACTTGGGGCGGATAACCACCCCCAATGAGATTATCCGTCATCTCAATCGTGCAGGTATGCTGCAATCGTCTGTTTTTAAGCCGTCCAATGCCAGTGTGCGCACTGCTGCTTTGTCTGATGTGAATGCAGATGATTTTGTCAATCAAAACAACGCGATTTATTCATCGCCGACACACCGTTTGGGCGTGTCGGTTGGTCAGCGGCATGATGAGTCTTATGTGGGGCTTGCCATTCGTTCGGCGTATCAAGATGTGCTAGACAGACAAGTGGGTACGCGCCAGTATTTGGATTTGACCATGTTGTCTGCCGATGTGCGCATTCGTGATGATGACATTGGACTGCATGAGGCGATTATTTTTAGTACGCGCAGCTACAATCCTGTCAATACCCAAAAAACGTATGGCAAGATGGCGACAGGGCATCATTTGGCAGTTTATGAGGTGGTTGATGCCTCTGATAATCATAATGACGATCATCATGTGCTGCACGTGTCAAAAGAATGGGGCAAATCCTATGTCTTTGGCAAAACCAATGGCGCTGGACAAATGCCAAATGGCTTATGCTATGGCTTTGTGGCAGCGATGGGGCAGGTTGGACACATTAATAAAGGCTATCGGGTGGGTGCTGGCTTGAATGTGGGTTGTTTGTACCACATCAATGACGATTGGCGCGTGGAGGGGCTATTGTCCACGCCGCTTTGGTATCACCATGATGTGGCAGGCGCGCCACAGTCCAATCCCAAGGATTATTACATCAGTCCATCCATGAGCCTTGCCATGCAATATGATTTGACGCCCAATCACGCCATCCGTTTGTCAGCAGAGCATGAGCGCGTCAATCAAAATCATCACAACAGTGTGAATGTGGCTTATTTGCATTATTTTGATTAGGGCGTCCTGACATTTCGTATTTGCCATTAAAATCAAGATTTGGCTTATTTTCACTCAAATTGAAATGTCAACACGCCTTAGTGTTGTGAAGTGTTAGGATATCCTAGAGTATAATTTGTACAGGATGTCAGTGCTGATATGCCCCCAAAAAAATCATGCCAATGCTAAGTGCTATTGGCATGATAAAAGTTTGGTCTGATTTACTCACCACCGCCCTCAGGGATGACGGCGTCTTCTTGACCACCGCCCTCAGGGATGATTTCTTCTGTTTTGGCGATGTCTGCTGTTGTCTCATCAACCAAAGGCTCTTCACTGATGGGCTCATTAATTGGCGTATCGTCTGTGATGTTGCGGATTTGTTGTTCTTGCTTTTTGGTTTTTGATTTGTTGTCGGCAGTTACCCATTCCACAGGCAAATCTTTTAGAGCATATGACATGAAGTTAATCCACATTGGCAAGGCGCGCGTGCCACCATACTCACGCGCACCCAGTGAGCGTGGCGTATCAAAGCCCATCCATACCACTGTAGCGATGTTGGGGTTGACACCAGCAAACCACACGTCTTTTGCGTGGTTGGTTGTGCCTGTTTTGCCACCAATGTCCGAGCGCCCCAAAGACAATGCTTTTTTGGCAGTACCTGCACGCACAACGGTTCTTAGCATGTCTGACATCTGATAGGCGACACGCGGTGAAATGATGCGCGGCGCTTGCTTGGCAGCAAGATATTGATTGGCGGCTTTTGGTTTTAGGCGGTCATAACTGGCGGCTGCATCGTATTCAGCAGGCAGTACAGGAGGTGTGGCTTTGAGTTGTTTATCGCCACTGTCATTGGATGTTTTGTCATCAGACTTTTTGCCATCAGATTTTGTGTCATCTGCTTTTTTATCATCTGTTTTTTTGTTGTCCTCCAAATCAGATGCGTCTTTTGTGTCGTCTGATTTTTGCGCTGCCTCAAATTGTTTTAACAACTTTTTGTTGGTTTTTTCAAGACTGCTGTTAAAACAAATCGCGCACGATTGATCGGGATTGGCTTGATAGATGACGTTACTGTGAAAATCATAAATCCGCTCAATAAGATACGGCTGAATGCGATGACCGCCATTAATAAAGGTAGAAAAGGCAGTTGCCATTTGTAGGGGCGTTGCCTCACCTGCACCCAGCGCCAAAGGCAGTGAGGTGGGCAAATGCCCTTTGTCCAAGCCCATGTTGTTCATCAAAGCGCGCGTCTCTTCAATGCCAGCACGCTTTAGGACATTGACGGCAGCGGTGTTGTAAGATACCGCAAGTGCCGAGCGTAATGTTGAAAAGCCACTGTAGCCACTGGAGCCTGCATTTTTTGGCCATGAGCGTGTATGAGGCTCATTGGATATGGGGCTGTCTGGCGTCATTTTTTTGTATTCCATCGCAGAGGCATAGACCAATGGCTTGATGATAGAGCCAGGCTGACGATAGCCTTGCGTGGCGCGGTTGAATTTGTTTTGATAAAAACTATAACCACCGACCACAGCAATCAATGCGCCGTTTTTGGGATTGATGGAGAGTAGCGCGCCTTGGATTTTGGGTGCAGCTTTCATTTGCCAACGTGTTTTGTCTTTGTTGGTTGCAACCACACGAATGATGTTGCCTTCTTCCACACCAGCGGATTTGTTGATGTCGTATTCATCGCCAGATTTAAGCTTGATGCGCATGGTTTTTGTGCTCACACTCAGCACTTGCGCAGGCTCCATGCCGTCATAGACATAAAAGCTGTTCAAATCGCCAGATTTTTCTTCAATGCCGCTGCCTTTAATGCCATAGTCGCGTGTATATTGCTGTAAGCTAGAACGAACGGCCTGTTCTGCTTTGAGCTGCGTTTGGGCGTCAATGGTGAGTTGTACGCGCCAACCACTGGTCATGACCTGCTCGCCGTACTTTTCAACCAACGCGGTGCGCGCCATCTCAGAAATATAAGGCAAATCAACATCAATGTTGTCTTGATACATTTGTAGACCAATCGGTTCGCTGATGGCTGCGTCGTATTCTGCTTGGGTGATGTATTGATTTTCCAGCATTCTTGACAAAATCCAATTGCGTCTTTGTAGGGCGCGTGTTGGATTGATGACAGGATTAAATGCAGAGGGTGCTTTGGGTAGACCTGCCAACATGGCGGCTTGAGCCAGTGTCAGGTTTTCCAAAGATTTGCTGTAATAACGTTTGGCGGCTGCCTTGATGCCATAAGCGCCTTCACCCAAATAAATTTTATTGACATACAGTGTCATGATTTCATCTTTGGTCATTTGACTTTCAATGCGTCTTGCCAGATACATCTCGGTCAATTTGCGCTGAAAAGTTTGCTCTGCGCTCAAAAAGTAATTTTTGGCAACTTGTTGGGTGATGGTGGAGCCACCTGTTTGATCGTCTGATTTGGTTAATATTTGGGTGATGGCGCGCCCCAAGCCTTTGACGCTGATGCCACTGTGCTCAAAAAATGTGTCGTCTTCGGCTGCCAAAAATGCCTGTTCAACACGCTTTGGCAGTTCATCATAAGTGATTGGTAGGCTGTAGCGATTGCCATATTGTCCAATCAACAGATTGTCGGCGGTATAGATTTGTAGCGGCATTTCAAGCGGCATTTGCTTGATGTCATTAATCTTGGGCAGGCTTGGTTCAATATACATTGCCATGCCATAAAATCCGATGGGAAAAGCCAAAATTAAAATCAAAATCAGTGCTAAAAGCGATACAAAAATCCGACTTAAAATAGAAATCAGATGAACGGTAGTAAATTTTTGAGACATAACAGTGTAAGGTGGTTAAATTTTGTGATAAATAGTGTATTATACCATCTTTGAAAAAATACGTTACAAAAAATATGTAAATTGACAAAAAACCATCTTTTTGCTTGATTATTTTATAAAATTAACGTATTTTATGCATATATTTCTATTAGCGTTGCATTATATAACATAATGTTACAATAATAGCAAGCAGTATGAATAATTTTTATAATTCACTTGGTTGGTAATTGGTATAAGGAACAAGTCTGTGAGACTATTCACTCCCAAAGGGCGACATTTGATTGGCTTAGATGTCAGCACCACATCCGTCAAGCTCGTAGAACTCCAAAAGCAATCAGGGCGTTTTGCCTTGAAATCTTATGGCATCGAGCAATTAGAGCCAGGCTGGGTGGTTGATAAAACCATCGTAAATATTGAAGAGGTGGGCGAGGCAATCAATAGATTGGTTCGCCGCAGTGGTATCTCAACAAAAGAGGCGGCAACGGCTGTATCGGGTTCGGCAGTGATTACAAAAATCATTGATATGGACGCAGATTTGAACGACAGCGACAGAGAAGCTCAAATTCGTTTGGACGCTGAGCAGTACATTCCCTATCCTTTGTCTGAGGTGAACTTGGATTTTGAGGTGTTGGGACCTTCTAGCGTTGGCGATAATTTGGTACGCGTATTGTTGGCAGCTTCGCGCTCAGAAAACGTCGATCAACACGTTGAGGCATTGCTACTTGGTGGGCTGACTACCAAGGTGATGGATATCGAGTCTTATGCTATTGAGCGTGCATTTGCATTGATGGTGGACAGTCTGCCAGGACAGCCACAAATTGTTGCTTTGATTGATATTGGTAACACCAAAACAACGCTACACATCGCCAAAGATGGTGAATTTATTTATAGTCGTGAAGTTTCATTTGGTGGCTCATCATTGACAGAATCCATTCAAGCGCGCTATGGCTTTAGTTTGGAAGATGCCAACATTGCCAAGCGCGAAGGCACATTGCCAGACGGTTATCGTGAAGAGGTGCTG
Organism: Moraxella sp.; assembly: GCA_041811915.1. Lineage (GTDB taxonomy): Bacteria > Pseudomonadota > Gammaproteobacteria > Pseudomonadales > Moraxellaceae > Moraxella. Next base: position 20,113 of record JBGXSA010000066.1, read on the forward strand.
AGCCCATTTTTGGAAGATGCGGTGCAGCAAATCAGTCGCCAATTGCAATTTTATTTCTCATCAAGCCAATACAACAATGTGGATCACATTGTCTTATGTGGCGGGACAGCAAGCTTGCATGGACTGGCATCAATGGTGCAACAGCGCATCGGCGGACAAGTGAGCGTTGCCAATCCTTTTGCAAACATGGTGATTGATGGTCGCATTAATGCTGAGCAATTAGAAATCGATGCGCCTGGGTTGATGGCGGCATGTGGCTTGGCTTTAAGGAGTTTTGACTGATGGCACGTATTAACTTACTTCCTTGGCGTCAAGAGGCGCGCGAACGCAAAAATAAAGAATTTAATGTGTTGGCAGCTGCCACCGCAGGATTGACTGCGTTGGCGGTATTGGTTGCTTTGATGTTTTTGAATCGTGATTTGGACAATCAAAAATCTGCCAATCAATTGATTACCGATCAAAATGCACAATTGGATATGGCATTAAAAGAAATTGAAGGACTTGAACAGCAGCGAGATGAGATGGTGTCGCGCATGAAAGTCATTCAAGATTTGCAAGGCCGCCGTTCAGTGCCTGTACGTATTTGGGATGATATTGCACGCGCCATACCCCCTGCCATGTATTTGACCAGTATTAAGCGTGAAGGCGATACCATTACATTGGTGGGTTATGCGGACAATAATACGGTTGTTACTCAATTGGTGAGCAATCTGGACAAGAGTCCATGGCTTGCTGATTCGCGCATTCCACAAATCAAAACTGCCATCGAGGCGTATCAGTCCAATACTGCCAATACACAAAAACCAGCCAATGGTCAAGGACAAGAACAAGAACGTCCAGTATTGCCAGAGGATAGCTATATTGAGTTTACTGTAACAACGCAAGTTAAGCCAGATGAGCCAAAAGTTGATGAAAATGGCAATCCGATTGTTGACTCAGGGCAGGGCTCTCAAATTCCTGCAGACATTGCCAATAATCAAACTTCGCCCACCAATGCCAATCCGCAAGTAGCTACAAATAATACAGCCAATGCAGGGCAAAATACAGCTGCAAGTCCAGCAGCCAATACAGCGCCACCTGCTGCAGCGCCTACAAATCAAGCAGCACCAGCGCCCAATCAAGCAGCGCCGACCAATCAAGCGCCAGCACAAGCTGATTCAGCACCTGTAGCACCAGCGCCATCCAATGCAGCGCCTGCCACTCAAGCGCCGGCAAATGCACAATCTCAGCAACCAGCATCAGCAGGAGGGCAGTCATGAAATTGACACGCAAAAAAGCCGTGAAAAAATCACCTGTTGCGGCCAGAAAAAAACAATCTTTTGATTTTAAGCAATTTTGGAACAGTGTTAATTCTTTAAATGCTCAAAATTACGGTTCAGCACCTGTTGCGGTCAAAGCATTTGTGTTGGCAATGATGGTGGCGGCGATTTTGGCTGTTTCTTGGTTTTTGCTCATCAGCAAAAAACTTGATGCGATTAAAGCTGCCGAAAATGAACAACAAACATTGCTTGAGACCTATAAGGAAAAAGTAGGCAAGGCTCGTCATTTGGATGCTTATAAAGATCAAGTTGCTCAGATGGAAATTGAGTTTGCCGAATTATTGAATCAGTTGCCAAAAGACACGCGAGTGTCTGAACTGATTAATGGCATCAATATGGTGGGTTCTGGCAGTGGGCTGCGCTTTCAGGATATTTCTGTGCAAGATGAGATTGAACAGGAATTCTTTATTGAACAGCCAATCACAATCACAGGCATCGGTGAGTATCATCAATTTGGTGATTTTGTCAGTGGCATTGCAACTTTGCCGCGAATCATTACCATGCATGATTTTGAGGTTAAAAATCAGCAACCTGATTTGACAGTGATGCCACAATTGCAGTTGGTATTGCAAACTAAAACCTATCGCTCCAAAGAGGTGAAGGAGGAAGCTCCACCAGCAGATGCTGCAACAGAAGCAAATAAAGGAGCTAACCCATGATGACAGTGAATAAAAATTATTTGATTTGTATTTTGTCGGCATTTGTTTTGACTGGTTGCAATGATCGTATCAGTATTGCTGAGGCTGAAATGACGCGCATTAAAAATGAAGATACTTTTAAAATAGAGCCGCTGCCTCAGCCTGAAAAAGTAGAGGATTTTGTGTATAGTGCTGGTGAGGTTAAAAGCCCATTTTTGGCGCCAAGTTTGGTTGCTATGCAGGCTCAATCTCAGCAAACACAAGGCGTGAAGCCAGATGTCAATCGTGTTCGTGAGCCACTTGAGGAATTTGAATTATCTCAATTGACTTACCGCGGTAAAGTTGTTGCACCAAATGGACAAGAATATGGTTTGGTGCAATTACCAGATGGCATGGTTGTAGATGTGCAGATAGGGGAATATATGGGTAAAAACGATGGTAAAATTCTTGAAATTACGCCAACTCAAATCAATTTGGAAGAAATTGTGCCTGATGCGCGTTCTGGATTTGTTTATAAGCGTACACCTCTTGTGACCCCTAATTAAGCTAATATGGAGATATAGACATGAAATATTTGAGCAAAAAATCAGCTTTTACTTTATCAGCTTTAACACTTGGTGTTGCTGCCATTACCACCCAAGCGCATGCTGCCAGTATTCAAGCTGTGACAGCCAGTCAGCCATCAAATAATGTGACGCAATTGCGCATTGCTTTTGATGGCATACCCGTTACACCAATTGCTTATCAACAAACAGGTTCCAATCAGTTGATGTTGGATTTTAACCAAGTAACCTCTGCAGCTTTGCCGCGCAGTACTGCTGTTAATACAGGCGTGGTTAATGATGTGACAGCAGTGAGTAATGGTGCTGTTACACGTTTGATTATTAATTTAAATAATACAGCGACTTATACCACACGTGTTGAAGGCAATCATTTGGTGTTGGATGTGGTTAATATGGGACAAAGCTCGCCTATGGTAGAGGCGGCGCCTCAAGTGATGAATGTGCAAGTTAATCCATTACTTGTACCCAGCAATGCACAATCCATCAATCTACATAATGATGGCGTTTCTGCCATTAATTACTCACCAAATACAGGTGGTGGTGGCACCATTAATATTGCTTTAAGTAATGAATCCACACCTGTGGATGTGCAGCGCCAAGGCAATCGCATTGTTATTAGAACGACAGGATCAACCATTCCGCGTCATTTGGTTCGTCGTTTGAATGCAGGTGGCTTGGTGGCAAACATTGATGCAAGCAACCAAGGCAAAAATGGTCTTATAACCATTAATATGTCTGGAGATTATGAGTATCAGGCGTATCAGTCTGGTGCTCAGCTGAATATTGCTGTGCGCCCTGCTGATTTGTTGCGTGAGCCGACCTTGGAAGAAAAGGTCTATAAAGGCGAGCCTTTATCTATGGAATTCCAAGATGTGCCTGTACGTACTGTTTTGGATGTTTTGGCGCAATTTACAGATCTAAATATTGTGGCCTCCGATGCAGTTGTGGGTAACATCACTTTGCGTTTGATCAATGTGCCTTGGGATCAGGCATTGGATATCATTTTGACGAGTAAAAATCTGGACAAACGTCAAAATGGCAATGTTGTTGTGGTGGCTCCAGCACAAGATTTGGCCAAGCAAGAGGCGGATAAACTAAAAGCACAGCAAGAGGTCAAAACATTAGAGCCGATTCGTACTGAGTACATCCGTCTAAATTATGCCAAAGCGCCTGATGTGATGACATTGATTACTGAATCTAAAAATTCCAATAACTCTGGTGCAAACAATAACAACAACAATAATAATGCCAGCTTGTTATCTCCACGCGGTTCGGTAACAATGGATCAGCGCACCAATACTTTGATTGTCAAAGATACCTCAGAGAGTATCAATAATATCCACGCACTCATCAATAAAATTGACATTCCTGTCAAACAAGTGATGATTGAGGCGCGCATTGTGTCTGCGACCGATGGTTTTAGTAAGCAGTTGGGTGTGCGTTGGGGCATTGTGCACGATTCAGTCAGTAATGGCAGACGTTATCAGATGGGTGGCACCAATGAGGCGATGTGGGATATGCGCGAGTCCAGCAATGGTACAGTGACGTTTGAAGAAAACCCTTATCGTGGCGGTAGAACCAGTCCTTTGGCGGTTGATTTTGGTGTGGTTGGTGCAAATGCCAGCAGTATTTCTTTTGGTATTTTGGATATTGCCAATACCCTGCTTGATTTGGAATTGTCTGCATTACAAGCAGATAACCGTGGCGAGGTGATTTCATCACCCAAGGTATTGACTGCAGACAAACAAAAAGCACGTATTTCATCAGGTACGCAAATTGCTTATCAAGAAGCTTCTGCCAGTGGTGCAACTACAACTAAATTTGTTACTGCTGCTTTGACTTTGGAGGCGACGCCAAACATCACGCCAGACGGCAAAATTGGCTTACAATTATCAATTGAAAATGAAGAGCCTACAGTTGCGCCTGATGGCTCTGTTGCAATTGCTGGTGATTCTATTGATACTAATGTGATTTTAGAAGATGGACAAACCGTTGTGTTGGGTGGTATCTTTAAAAACAATATTACCAATAATCAAAATAAAGTACCATTCTTAGGAGATTTGCCTTATGTGGGCAGATTGTTTAGAAGTGATTCGCGCAGCAATGAAAAAGAAGAATTGCTCATCTTTATTACACCAAAATTGGTAAATGATGGCATCAGTCGCATCAATTAATCAGTCAACCACAATAAAAAGCGAACTTAGGTTCGCTTTTTATTGTGCACATTCATCCAAATACAAAAAATCTGTTAAAAAGCGATAAATATGATAAAATATTGCATTTAAAAGTTAATTTATGTGTAATTAAAATGCCTATTAGCAATGATGACGATGATTGGTTAAACAAGGAGTTTTTAACTCAAACGCAAGGGAATGGCTTGCAATTATCCGAGGATTTTGAGACGGAAAGCGAATTGAATGAAGATGGTAATTTATCAACATCTGTGTTTGAGCTGTCTTGTGTGCTGCCGTCCATTTACTTGGTAGGACCTATGGGCGCTGGTAAAACAACGGTGGGTAAGCTGCTTGCAAAGCAATTAAGCCGAGAGTTTATTGATTGTGATTGGTACATTGCTGAGCAGACAGGCGCAGACATTCCTTGGATTTTTGAAAAAGAAGGCGAGGTGGGATTTCGTGAGCGCGAAAGCAAAGCCTTGAGTGAATTGACGCAATTACCACGCATTGTGATGGCGACAGGTGGCGGCGCGGTTGGTTCGCAATTTAATAGAGATTTATTAAAAAAAGGATTGGTCATCTATTTGAATGCCAGTGTGGATATTCAATTGGCTCGTACCAAAAAAGATAAAAATCGTCCTTTGTTACAAAATAATAATCCACGCTTGGTGCTTGAAAGGTTGTATGAAATTCGTCATCCGCTGTATGAAGAAGTGGCGGACATCATTGTGCCGACTGGTCGCTTGTACCCAAGACAAATGGTGAATGCAATCATTGAGCAGTTGTCGTGGTATTATCGTCAACAATAAACAATAGAGTCAATATCAAAATAGCGGCCAGCAATAAGTAAATGGATGTGATATGAAAAACACTTTAACTGTGCGTACTCAAAGCCATGAATATCCGATTGTCATCAGTGATGATGGCAATGATTTTGATTTTGAGCGGTTTATTGTTGGTAAGCAAGTACTGATTGTGACCAATCAAACGATTGCACCTTTGTATTTGAGTGCGCTTGAAAGTCGCTTGCAAAACTTTCATACAGTAACCGTCATGCTGCCCGATGGCGAACAATTTAAACATCAAGACAGCATCAACGTCATCTATGATGCTTTGATGTCCAATCATTTTTCGCGCGATTGCACGCTCATTGCATTGGGTGGCGGCGTGATTGGTGATATGACAGGTTTTGCGGCGGCAAGTTTTATGCGCGGTGTCAATTTTATTCAGATTCCAACCACACTGCTTGCGCAAGTGGATTCAAGCGTTGGTGGCAAAACAGGCATCAATCACGCGCTTGGCAAAAATATGATTGGTGCATTTTGGCAGCCAGTAGCAGTTTTTGCGGATTTGGCAAGTTTTAAGACTTTGCCTGTGCGCGAATTTAATGCGGGCATGGCAGAAGTGATTAAATATGCACTCATCATGGATGCGACTTTTTTGCAATGGCTTGATGAGCACAAAGAAGACATTAAAGCGCAAAATTTGGATGTGATTGGGCAGATGGTTTATCGCTGCTGCCAATACAAAGCGCAAATTGTCAATGAAGATGAAAAAGAAGCGGGTAAACGCGCTTTATTGAATCTCGGTCACACCTTTGGGCACGCCATAGAAACACATGAAGGCTATGGCAATTGGTTACATGGCGAGGCGGTAGCAGCAGGCATGGTGCAGGCGGCGCAACTGTCCTATCAGCTTGGCATGATTACGCGCGAAGATGTTGTGACGGTGGTTGATATTTTGCGTTATTTTGATTTGCCGACAGTGCCTCCCAAAATTGCTGCGGATGTTTTTTTAAGTTTGATGGGTCATGATAAAAAAGTTAAAAATGGGCAAATCCGTTTTGTTTTATTAAAGCAACTGGGCGAAGCGTTTGTCACAAGCGCGCCCGATGAGATGCTCATTGATGTCATTACACACCCCTTTTGTGCCACATCTGAAAAATAAGAGAAAATTATGTCTGTTTTAGCAAAATCACACCATTTGAATTGGACGGCAAAGCTGTGGCTTATCGTTGCAGCTGTTTTTGCTGTGTTGTGGCTTGTATTGTGGCTAACCAATGATAAGCAAAATACACCTGTGATGGCCGCCAAAAACACCAATAACATCGTTTCATATAATTTGCCAACCAAGATTGACAACTTAAATGAGCTGTCAAATTCTGTGGCAGCGATTAATTTTGAGACAATTACCAAAGATTTGCGCAATTATCCACCAGAGTTTAAAGACAAAAGTTATTTTCAAAAAAATGAAAATAAGTTCACCTTGGAAGTGATGAATGTAGCAGAACATCGGCTTATTACCGACTATCTGGAAAATCGCCCTGACCGCAGTAAATTTGCTTATTTTCGCTATACCGATACCAATGGCAACAATCGCTATGTCTTGACTTATGGCATTATGTCAAGCTTTCAAGAAGCACTGGGCGTTCGCAAGCACGTTGATTTTAAACTACCAAATGCTAATGGTGTACAGCCTGAAGCCATGAAGCTTTATTTGGATAGGATTGACAATTATGAGCTTGGCGGACAATTTGCGCAAGAGGGTGATGTTGCGCCGATTGAGCTTAAAAAAACGACGCGTGAAATTCCAGTAGCGCCAGCCAAGCAGCAAGAGCCTGTTTTAAGTGAAGACGTTGTGGAAGAAGATGTGGCGCGTGAGACTGCGCCAAAACAAGAGGATTTAGGTTCCAAAGCAGACAGTCAAACCAAAACAGATGGTCAAAATAATGCCAATCTAAAAATGGCACCCACTGCCAAAGTGGCTGCTGATGAGCCCGCTGTCAATGCGCCTTCAGATGATAAGGAAAACAAAAAACAATCCGCCGACAAAAAAACTGAAAGCAAAAAAGAGTCGGTAGAATCATCGCCTGCTGCAGGCTCTGCCGAAGAATTGCAATGATGGAGAATGTATGATAAATGCTGAGGCACTGACGGTATTGGAGGCGCTTAAGGCAGGAAATGCGCGCTATGTGGCAAGTCTTGCTACCAATAATCGCAACATCGTCAGTCCAGTTTTGACGGATGAACACTGCCCAAGCGCTATTATCTTGGGCTGTTCGGATGCGCGCGTCCCTGTGGAGCTTGTGTTTGACCAAGGGCTTGGCGATTTGTTTGTGATTCGCGTGGCGGGAAATGTGGTTGCACCCTCGCAAATTGGTTCGGTGGAATTTGCGGTGGAAAAATTTGGCACAAAACTTGTTGTGGTGTTGGGGCACAGCAATTGCGGTGCGGTAACGGCGTGTGTTCATGCGCTTGTTAATCCAGACAATTATTATTCGCCCAATTTGCAATCAATCGTGGATAGAATTCGCCCAAGCGTGCTTAATTTGCATGAAATCGCGACGGCTGGCGATGTGTCAATGGATATGGATGAGTTCATCGGTCGCGCCATTCGTGCCAATGTCAGAATGTCGGTAAGTCAGTTGCAGCATGGCTCTAGATTTTTGGAAGATATGGTTTCTGCAGGTGAGCTGCTGATTGTTGGTGCAGAATATAATTTATCCACAGGACAAGTGCGTTTTTTTAATACTTAAGCTTAAAAGCATTTGATTGTCTTGATTTATTGGAAGCATACCAAAAATTACACAAATGTCATGTTTGTTACCACAAAATGATTATAAAATAAAGCGTGAATTTTAGGGTATGTGTAGATGTTTTAATTTGAGTAAAGAAATCTCAAACCTTTGACTAAAAACACATCCACGATCTAACATTTTTTCTTAAATGTGTGCACTGTAGCACGTTCTAAGATTTATTTAAAAAAGGGGTATTTATGAGTATTCAGCAGCCACAAAACGCACTCACCGCCAAAGGCGTCAAAGACATTCCAGCAGAAGCCGATGGCTTTATTTTTAATCACACCATGCTACGCATTAAAGATCCTGTTAAGTCTTTGGAGTTTTATACAGGGGTGCTTGGTATGACTTTGGTCAAACATCGTACGTTTCCTGATGCAAAATTTGATTTGTATTTTTTGGCGCAATTAACTGAAGATGAGCGCAAGCAGCTACCAAGCGGTGATGAGCTTAAAGATTATGTGTCTTATCAGCGCGGTATTTTGGAGCTGACACACAATTATGGCACCGAAGAGCAGACAGATTTTGCTTATCATAATGGCAACAGCGAGCCGCGCGGCTTTGGTCATATCTGTTTTAGCGTGCCCAGTCTTGAACGTGCGGTGGCATGGTTTGATAAAAATAATGTTGAGTTTCAAAAACGCCCAGAAGAGGGTACCATGAAAGACATTGCTTTTATCAAAGACCCTGACGGTTATTGGATTGAGATTATTGAAATCAATAACAATCGTTGATGGCGTTGTGCAGGTTTGTGATACTTGTTCCGACTGAACAATAAATAGTGCTTGAAAATTTAGAGATTTTGAGTATAATAGCTATTTTTCGGGCCTATAGCTCAGTCGGTTAGAGCAGAGGACTCATAATCCTTTGGTCCACAGTTCGAGTCTGTGTGGGCCCACCAAATACACTCCCTGCAATGATTGTGGGGAGTTTTTATTTTATCAATTGACAAACGATTTATGCGACGATTTTACCATCAAGATGACAAACATTCGTTGCGCAGCTGCGCGGCGGGTGGCTTACTTAGGCTGACGGATGAGATTTATCATCATTGGTGCAAGGTGCTGCGTGCAGAAGTGGGCGAGCGTGCGGTATTATTTGATGGTACTGGCGGTGAATATCATGTGACGCTACACAGTATCCAAAAAAAATCTGCCGATGTTTTGGTGGATGATTTTGTGGACATCAACCGTCAAGCACCTTTGCAGATTCATCTGGCGCTTGTGATGAGTCGCGGCGAGCGCATAGATTATGCCATTCAAAAATCATGCGAGCTTGGCGTGGCTGACATACAGCTATTGACCAGTCATCATGGTGAGGTGCGCCTAAAAGCAGAGCAGCTGGACAAAAAAATGGCACATTGGCAGGCAGTGGCGGCAAGCGCATGTGAGCAGTGTGGGTTAAATCTTGTGCCAAAAATATTTGTGCCTTTGGCTTTTGATGAATTTGTGGCGCAGCAGACAGACATCTTAGCGTCTGATGAGCCATTGATTCGGCTCATTTTGGCGGTGCCTAATAGAGTGACGTCAAATGCATCGTTTGATTTTGAGCGGTTTGATAAGTCGGCGCGCTATTTGATTGTGGTGGGCGCTGAGGGTGGATTTTCGGATGCTGAGCTGCGTCATGCTTATCAACATGATTTTTTGCCTTGGCAGATAGGGGCAAGAGTGCTGCGCACCGAAAGTGCACCTGTGGTCGCATTGGCAAGCTTACAAGCGTGGTATGACGCCAAAAAATGACTGATGGGTCATACGCTTGCATACAATTTTTTGACAAAATGCGCTACAGTAAAGTTTTTTGGTTATCTAAACTTTAGACAACTGAATTTAGCCACTTAAATTTAGTCACTTAAATTGCAGCCATTTGGATGAATTGACATCGGCTTTTTATTTTAAATTGAAGCTTGGCTCAAAACTGGCAAAATTCAAAATTGGTAAAATAATGGCGACTGTAGGCGATTTCATCATTATTTGGATTAGGGCGTGTTGACATTTCACACGCTTTAAAAAAATGTTGAAAATTAAGCTTTGGTTGTGCTTTTGGTGAAAAATAAGCTAAATCTTGCCTTTTGTCGTTAATAAATTTGCCAATATTATCATATTGGCTGCATTTATTGCCTAAAAAGGCTTGCGATTTATCTAAATTTTTCACTCAAATTGAAATGTCA
>JBGXSA010000067.1:0-8156 GCA_041811915.1 Moraxella sp.
CAAATCCACGCCTTGCTTATGCGCCGTATTGACCGATTTATTCAGATAATATAGCACTTCGTTTTTAAAGCTGCCGTTGCCATCTTTATCTAGGCTCAATGGCTTACCATCGCGACCTGTTAGCTTTAAGCCATTGATATAGCTTGGGAAATCTGCTTTCAGCAGTTGGGCGATTTGCTTTTCGCCATCGGTCAATTGACCCGGTACTAGCTCACGCTTGACATTATAGTCCAGCATGGTAACAGACATTTTTTTGTAATCGACGACATCAGATAATTGCCATTCGTACGCCATATCAGCGTGCTCAAGATTGGTAATCGGGCAGTAGCTGGACACCGCAAATACACTGTCAGATGCTTTGGCAGCGCCCAATTTCTGCAAATACGGCTCATAGTCTGCGCTATCACCCGTCGCCCCAAGCAGTGCCGTCATCGCACCGCCTGCCGATGTGCCATTGACGATGATTTTACCCGCATCGCCTGCCATCACGCCATCATTTGCCTTAAGATAACGCACCGCCGCCTTTAAATCCACAATCGCTGCGGGGGCTTTGCCATAATACTCACCTTGCTCGCTCTTTAGCGTGCGACCCCTTGCCCCTGCCGATGCCACAATCATGCCATGATGCAGTGCCTGTGCCACGCTGTTTGGCTTACCATCACGACCTGTGCCCACCGTCATGGGTTTGGCAGGCATATAGCCGCCGACCGCATTAGGCATAAAAATCGGCGCTGTATCTACCGAATAGCCATTGATGGATTTATCTTCAAAATAACTTTCGGGGATATAAATATTCATCGACTGATAAGCACTGTCCACAGGGTTTGCGACATAGACGATGTTCTCATAGGCACGCACTTTGATGGTTTGGTTATCCACCGTGACATCAAGGGGTTTATAATTATTGACATCAAACTGCAACGCATTGGCGGCATTGGTGCTCTGTGCAGTGCTTGTGCTTTGGCTCGTCAGCGTTTGACATCCCACCAAAGTCATACCCATCAAAGTCATGCCCATCAGCACGCTGAACATCAGTACAGATTTTTTCATAATCACCTCAAAAGACGTACTGCACAATAAAAATTTTGGCGCTATAACCTTCATGCTTTTTAGATTTTTGAATTTTAAAAACAGGATAATTTAGTATTTCGCAGTGAGTTTAAAAAATATAATCCACTCATTATAAATCATTTTTTACAAAAAAACTTCTTTTATCAACATCTTATCTGTTTTGCCAAAATATGCTATAGTACATATCAAACACCAACAATACAATCAACAACCTTAAGGAGTGCTTGTGTTTGCATTCATTATCAACGTGATTTTAATTGCCATCATCATGAAAGTGTTTTTTCGCTTCATGTACCCAAAGCCACCCAAGCGTTTTTTCCCCAAAGACGGTGATGACACAAGCTTGCGCACCTGCCGTGTCTGTCACAACAGTCTGCCCACCTATCGTGGCGTGTTGATGGATGGCACGAACGAAAACAAAATGCTTGACGACAAAGGCGAACCCTTGTTTTTTTGCAATTATGATCATCAAGCTGAGTTTTTGGGCAGCGCCATCAACACCACCGCTACTGACATAAACCAAAAATAAACCCAAGCTTTGGCAAATATTCACTCATTCATATACATCAAATAATTCTGCTTTTGTTTGTTTTGCTTTGACAATCCACATCAACCAAGCTTTGATAAGGTCATGGTGATGGTCTTACCATCGGTGGTTTGGGTGACTTTAACAGGCAAATATCCCAAGCTTGGCGCCAAATAAAAACTGGTTGCGCGCGAATTGTCATCATGCACGCGATCAATGCGCACTGTATCATAGCTGCCGACAGGCGTGGTGATTTTGACATTGCCTGCTTTTTTAAACTGCGTGTACTCAATGTTTGTTTTTTTGACCACATAATAGGAGCCGCTGAATTTATTATTCAACAATTCTTGACGAATTTGCATTTCAAGACTCAAATCATCATAGGCAGCGCCTTTTTTTGTCAGCTCCGTGGTTTTACCCTTGTAAGTGCTGACGATTTTGTTGCCATTATATTTGATGGTGTGCGTGCGCCCAACGCCCAATGCTTTGTAAGTGGTGGTTGCCGACACAGGCGAGATGTTGCCTGCCGACAAATTAAAAGACGCGCTTTGGTTGGCGGTGGCAATCCCTGCAATCTTGGCGCTCACTTTATAGTTGAACGTATTGCCCGATTGACTCAAAGTGCGCGTGGCACTGCCTGTTTTGCCGTCAGCACTCAACGAATAAGTCGCGCTAAATGGCGTGATGTCAGCAGCCAGCGCAAAAGACGTTGCACCCAAACTCAATAAAATCATGCAAGCCTTAATGACAGTTTTCATACAACCTCCAAATTTCATACAGCCCAAAAATCAATTTATTGACAATTATACTGACGATTTTTGGCGCATTTTTCAAGCACAAAACTGTGACAAAATAAGCCCAATCTGTCTTAATATCACACAATTGTAGCGTAGCGTTGCCATGCTTTTAATGCATTCACCCCAAGCTGCCATTTTTGACGTGTTGTGACCGATAAATTGTGTTGTGATGTCATTTTTGAGAATTATTTTAAATTTTATCTTGAAAAATAAACAGCAAACACCATTTTTACAAGCAACCTATCTTAGGTTTATTAGGCTTAAGTTGATTAGGTTTATATCAAAAAACAAACTTATGGAGAAACTTATGAAAATCCGTCCATTACACGACCGTATCGTAGTCCGCCGTTCTGATGAAGAGCAAAAAACCGCAGGTGGCTTATTGCTTGCTGGCAATGCTCAAGAAAAACCTCAACAAGGCGAAGTCATTGCTGTTGGCAACGGTCAAATCACCGATAACGGCGTGCGTGCGCTTGATGTGAAAGTTGGCGACAAAGTATTGTTCGGTCAATACGCAGGTCAAACCGTCAAAGTTGATGGCGAAGAGCTGCTTATCATGAAAGAAAGCGATGTGCTTGGCGTATTAGAAGCCTAAGCTAGAGACTTAAATTTAGATATTTAATTTTTTTAATTGAAATCATAAAATCGGAGAAAATTATCATGGCAAAAGATGTCAAATTTGGCGTGGACGCACGCTCTAAAATGATTGATGGCGTAAATGTTTTGGCAAATGCGGTCAAAGTTACCCTAGGTCCAAAAGGTCGCAATGTGGTGATTGACAAATCATTTGGCGCACCAACCATCACCAAAGACGGTGTGTCTGTGGCAAAAGAAATTGAACTTGAAGACAAATTTGAAAACATGGGCGCTCAATTGGTTCGTGAAGTTGCAAGCAAAACCAACGATGTGGCAGGTGACGGTACCACAACCGCAACCGTATTGGCACAAGCCATCTTGACTGAGGGTATGAAATCAGTTACCGCAGGTATGAATCCAATGGATTTAAAACGTGGTATTGACAAAGGTGTGCGTGCCGTCGTTGAGCAAATTCATGCGATTTCAACCCCAGCCAATGACAGCAAGGCAATCGCTCAAGTCGGCTCAATCTCAGCCAACTCTGACAGCACCATTGGCGATTTGATTGCTCAAGCGATGGAAAAAGTGGGTCAAGAAGGCGTCATCACCGTAGAAGAAGGCTCGGGCTTTGAAGATACGCTGGAAGTTGTAGAAGGTATGCAATTTGACCGTGGCTACATCAGCCCTTATTTTGCCAACAAAGCAGACACTTTGACTGCTGAGCTTGACAACCCAATGATTTTGCTTGTGGACAAAAAAATCAGCAACATTCGTGAATTGATTCCACTATTAGAAAATGTCATGAAAACAAGCAAACCATTGCTTATCATCGCAGAAGACGTGGAAAACGAAGCTTTGGCGACGCTTGTTGTCAACAATATGCGTGGCGGACTAAAAGTGTGTGCAGTAAAAGCCCCAGGCTTTGGTGACCGTCGTAAAGCCATGTTGCAAGACATTGCTGTTTTGACAGGTGCAACTGTTGTTTCTGAAGAAGTTGGTATGAGCCTAGAAACCGCTGATTTGTCTGTGCTTGGTACTGCCAAAAAAGTTACTGTAGGCAAAGAAAATACCGTTATCGTGGATGGTGCAGGTCAAAAATCAGACATCGATGAGCGTGTCGCCTCTATCCGCCGTCAAGTGGAAGAATCAACCTCTGATTATGACAAAGAAAAACTGCAAGAACGCATTGCCAAATTGGCAGGTGGCGTGGCAGTCATCAAAGTCGGTGCAGCCACCGAAACCGAAATGAAAGAGAAAAAAGACCGCGTGGATGACGCATTGCACGCAACTCGTGCTGCCGTAGAAGAAGGCGTGGTTGCAGGTGGTGGTGTGGCGTTAGTTCGTGCGTTATCAGCACTTGATAATGTCAAAGGCGATAATGACGACCAAACTGCTGGTATCAATATCCTACGCCGTGCGATTGAAGCCCCACTTCGTCAAATCGTAACCAACGCAGGTGATGAAGCCTCTGTAGTGGTCAATGCCGTCAAAGCAGGCTCTGGTAACTACGGCTACAACGCAGCAACAGGTGAATATGGCGATATGCTAGAAATGGGTATCTTAGACCCTGCCAAAGTCACTCGTTCAGCGCTAGAGCACGCTGCAAGTGTCGCAGGTCTGATGCTGACTACCGAAGCGATGATTACCGACCTACCTGCCAAAGATGATGGTGCTGCCGCTATGGGTGGTATGGGCGGCATGGGTGGTATGGGCGGCATGATGTAATCGTCCACGACCATGCATTTTGCAATACAATCCCACCAATCTTTTGGTGGGATTTTTATCACCATGACTTTTGTAATTGAATGCGTTTATGCACCAATCACCTCCAATCATTCATACAAGCAAGATTTGCCATTATTTTGCAGTCCCATCAATCAAATGCGTTGAATTTTAATGACATTAACGTCATTCTTAGGCTTTAAAGCGTTTTCGTAGGCTCGCGCCCCGCGATAGCGAAACCCAACATTTTAAATGATTGATTTGATTTAAATTTATTAAAAAATTGTTGGGTGTCATTCTTTCACTGAGCTTACGAACAATTTTTTATAAAACAATTGAGTTAAATAGAGTTGAGAATGGCGCGACATTAGATTTTTAGATCTGATTGGCATCCAACACCAAAAGCCCTGCTTGCTCAATCTGAGCTAGGCTTAGCGACTTTTGACCGCTGAGTGCTTGCCGCCATTGACGCGCGCCTGCTAAGCCTTGAAATAGCCCCAAATAATGCCGCACCACTGCCGTCAAAGGCGTACCGTTTTGTTCTATTTTGTGCAGTATCTCCAAAAGCTCCCCAAAAATCTTGCGCTGATTTGGCACAGCTTGCCCCCAAAGTGTCATCGCCTTTGCCAAAATCATCGGGTTGTGATACGCCTCACGCCCAATCATCACCCCATCAACGTGCTGTAAGTGTTTTTGAATGTCGTCCATCGTCTTGATGCCACCATTAATCTCCACAAAAATATCGGGAAAATCTTGCTTAAGGCGGTACACTTCCTCATAACGCAAAGGCGGAATCTCACGATTTTCTTTGGGCGATAAGCCGTTTAGCCATGCGATACGCGCATGAACAATGACATGACGACAGCCTGCCTCCACCACCGCCGCCACAAAATCGTGCATAAATTCATAACTGTCACAATGGTCAATACCAATGCGGTGCTTGACGGTAATGGGCACATCACAAGCCTTACGCATGGCACGAACACAATCAGCCACAAGCTTAGGCTCCGCCATCAAACACGCGCCGATTTTGTTGTGTTGCACCCTATCTGACGGACAGCCGACATTCAAATTAATCTCACGGTAGCCATAATCTGCGCCCTTTTTGGCACACAACGCCAGCTCATCTGGACTGCCGCCACCCAGTTGCAGCACAACAGGCGATTCATTGTCATAATAAGACAAATGATAATGGCTATCCCCCTTCAAAATCGCCGAAGTGCTAATCATTTCGGTATACAGATAAGTATAAGGATTAAACAACCGTGCAAAGGTGCGGTAGTCTTTGGTTGTCCAATCAATCATTGGTGCGACGGATATTCTCTTAGTATTTGATTTTAAAGCGTTTTGTAGGGAAAGCATGAATAAAATTCCAACATTAAACATTGATTTTTTTGTGACGGCACATAATACAGCAATAAAAAAGCACTCAACAAAACTAAAAAACAGCAAAAGACCTCAAAAGTGTCTAAAACAAACAACTTATGAGGTCCAAATGATTTAATGGCGCGATAGGCGTTTTAGTCTTGCGCGGATGACATCAAATCTCAAAAAATGTCTCATCCAGCGCCATGATTGGCTGACTTGTTGCCTTCACCATTGCAATATGCGCATCCAATCTTGGCAACATACGCGCAATATAAAAATCAGCCAATTTAGCCTTATCTGCCGCCATTTCATGATTGCTTTGGGCGGCAGCCTCCACCATCAAGCCCCACATATAAGCAAAGCTGACATAACCAAAGGCTTGCAAATAATCCACCGCAGAGCCATTGATTTCATCTTTTTTATCAAGATTGCTTAGGACAAATTCAGTCACATCAAGCAGCTTATCGCCCGCTTCCAGCATTTTTTGTTTGATTGGGTGCTCGGTGGTCATTTGATTGGCAAATTCTTTGATTTCGTTGACAAACGCAATCACAAACTCGCCTTTGTTTTTGGCAACTTTACGCCCAAGCAAATCCAAAGCCTGAATGCCATTGGTGCCTTCATAAATCTGACTGATGCGCGTATCGCGTACGATTTGTTCCATACCCCACTCGCGGATGTAGCCATGCCCGCCAAACACCTGCTGACAATCAATGCTCGCCTCAAAACCGCGGTCGGTCAAAAACGCCTTGGCAACTGGCGTTAAAAGCGCAACACGCTCAGAAGCCTTGTTGGCAGTCTCAGCATCTTCACTGAATTTGGCGGTATCAAGCGCCTTGGCAACGTACATGGCAAAGCAGCGTGAGCTGTCGGCGATCACTTTGGCATTTAAAAGCATGCGTCTGACATCGGCGTGATGGATAATACTGTCCGCAGGCTTGTCGGGTGATTTAACACCACTGTCTGCACGTCCTTGCAAGCGCTCTTTGGCATAACTGACGGCGTTTTGATACGCCAATTCTGCACCGCCAAGCCCTTGCAGTCCCATCGTCAAACGCTCATAGTTCATCATGATGAACATACTGGCAAGTCCGGTATTTTCCGCGCCAACAAGCCAACCTTTTGCGCCATCAAAATTCATCACGCAAGTTGCTGACGCTTTAATGCCCATTTTGTGCTCAATTGAGCCTGCTTGTACAGCGTTGCGCGCACCTTTTGAGCCATCATCATTCACCAAAAATTTTGGCACAACAAACAACGATATGCCTTTTGAGCCAGCAGGCGCATTGGGCGTCTTGGCAAGCACCAAGTGAATGATGTTGTCTGATAAATCATGCTCGCCCGCGGTAATAAAAATCTTGGTGCCTGTGATAGCAAACGAACCGTCTTCATTAGGTACAGCTTTGGTTTTGATGATGCCCAAATCCGTACCGGCGTGCGGCTCGGTTAGGCACATCGTACCAGTCCACTCGCCAGAATAAATTTTTTCAAGATAAGTTTTTTTCTGCTCATCAGAGCCGCTTGCAAGTAAGCACAAACACGCGCCACTGGATAAATTTGGATAAAGCGCAAAAGACTGATTGGTTGAAAATAACATCTCATCAGACAGCATGGTAATCATTTTTGGCATGCCCTGACCGCCAAATTCAGCATCACCACCAAGTCCAATCCAGCCGCCCTCTGCGTATTGCTTAAATGCTTCTTTAAACCCTTTGGGTGTCGCAACTTGACCGTCACCCAAATACACAGCACCCTCTTCATCGCCTGTGCGATTGAGCGGCAATAAGACGTTTTTGGCAAATTTGGACATTTCCTCCAAAATCATATTCACCGTGTCGCCGTCCAAATGCGACAGCGCAGGATTGTCCTGCCAAAACTGCTCAGCTTTAAACACATCGTTTAAGATAAATTGCATTTCGCGGATTGGTGCATTGTAAATCATAAATTTTCCTTAATTTAGGGCGTGTTGACATTTCAATTTGAGTGAAAAATTTAGATAAATCGCAAGCCTTTTTAGGCAATAAATGCAGTCAATATGATAATATTGACAAATTTATTAACGACAAAAGGCAAGATTTAGCTTATTTTTCACCAAA
>JBGXSA010000068.1:0-23889 GCA_041811915.1 Moraxella sp.
AGGTACTGAAATGGTTATGCCTGGTGACAACGTACAAATGAGCGTTGAGCTAATCCACCCAATCGCCATGGACAAAGGTCTACGCTTCGCTATCCGTGAAGGTGGTCGTACTGTTGGTGCTGGTGCTGTTGCAAACGTTCATGACTAATGTGACACGCATAAGCTAAACACAACAAAACCCCTGCCATGATTGGTGGGGGTTTTGGTTTTGGGTTTGTTATAAAAAGCTGTCATAAAACAGTCATGAAATATTCTTTTACACTTAAAGCGCTTAAAAAATAAAAAACACTTGTACATATTGTAAAATTTGATATGATTGATATACGGTTTATGACTATAGGAGCAATCGCCATGAGAATAAAAGAAATAACAACCAAAAATCACCATTTGTCTGCGGCAATGACAATCATCAAATCAGGTAAAAAAGCCGCTGTCACTGAAGATATGATTAAAAATACCTTAAAAAAAATGATGAAGTAAATGCATTGTGGATTGTCATGTGTATCAGTCGGCTCTTGGCAAGATTTGATTGCAAATCATAAAGGTAATGATAATCTGAACACAAACAATCTTAGTAAATACTGCATAAAAAACAGCGCTTGATTTTAACAAGCGCTGTTTTTTTTGGACTGATGAGTTATTGAGCCGTGGTATCAGTCTTTGTTGTATCGCTTTTGGTGGTGTCTGCAGTGGCGGTCGCAGTATTGGCTGAGGCACTGTCTGTTGCGGTGCTACCTGCTGCAGAAGCTTCGGCGCTTGCACTGGCTGCTGCCTCTTTTGTTGCTGCATCTGTAGCAGGGGCAGCTGTGCCATCGGTGGCAGTGGTTGTGCTTGCTGTGGTATCAATACCCATTTTAGGCTGACCTTCATCTTCAAACTTGATGGGCTCTGCTGTGGGTGCTTTTTGGGCGGCTTTGGCAGCGGCATCCTCCACACGATCCACCGCATAAACTTTTTCATGAGAATTGCCGCAGGCGCTCAAAACAATACTTGCCAATACGCTTAATAACAATATTTTGCTTGATTTCATTGTGCTTGCTTTCATAGGTCACCTTAAAGGTTGGATTAATATTAAAGTATGTTTGTGCTGAGTGTTGTGCGCGCAAAATGAGACAAATGTCAGTATCTATCATGGATATCTATCTTAGTCTATCATTGCTGAATCATTTAAAACAAAAATCAGCTTACCGTTTTTGGCAATCACGCGATAACGCTCAACACGCCCTAAACATTATCTTGAAATAACAGTATTATGCCATATTTTTGATGTTTTACCAATCAATTTATCAAAGGGCTTGAGCTTAAGAGCTTAAGCTTTCTAGGCGAATGCGCACAACAGGCTCGTCCACTGCCGACAAGCTTTCAATTTGACGAATGGCATTGTTCATCTTGGTTTCTTGCACCTTTTGTGTCAAAATAATGACAGGTACATTACCTTTGTGTGCAGGGCGCTGCAAAATAGCGTCAATGCTGATGCCGTTTTCGCTCAAAATACGCGTGGTGTCAGCCAATACGCCGACTTCATCTGCCACGCTCAAGCGCAGATAATAAGCGGTTATCATCTCATCACTGCTCAATATGTTGGTATTGGAGAGTGCTTCAGGGATAAAAGCAAGATGGGGAACGTGATGGCTGTCTGTTTCTGCGCCAATCAAGCGAACCAAATCCATGACGTCTGCCATAACTGCCGATGCGGTTGCACCTGCACCTGCACCATCACCATAGTACAGCGTTTGTCCTAGAGGGTGAGCCGATACCATTACAGCATTTTTGACGCCATGCACACTGGCAAGCAAGGTCTCATTGGGGATTAGGGTGGGGTGAACGCGCAGCTCAATACTCTCTGCTCCATCGGACATGGTGCGGCGAATGGCAAAGCCCAAATGCTTGATGGTATAGCCCAATTCTTTGGCATAAATGACATCTTGCAGGGTGATTTTGGTAATGCCTTCACAATAAACTTTGTCAAATTGCAAAGGAATGCCAAAAGCAATGGATGCCAACAAAGACAGCTTATGCGCAGCGTCAATGCCTTCCACGTCAAAGGTCGGGTCAGCTTCTGCATAGCCCAATGCTTGCGCTTCGGCAAGCACATCCTCAAACTTTTGATGTTCGGCTTGCATTTTGGTCATGATAAAATTGCCCGTACCATTGATGATGCCAGCCAGCCAATTGATTTTGTTGGCAGCAAGCGATTCGCGCAGTACTTTGATGATGGGAATGCCGCCAGCAACCGCTGCTTCATAAGCAACGTGCACATCGTGCTTGTCCGCCAGTGCAAAAATTTCGTTGCCATGTTCTGCAAGCAAGGCTTTGTTGGCGGTTACAACGTGTTTGCCGTGTGTGATGGCGGTTGTGATGACCTCTTTGGCGGTGGTGGTGCCACCGATGACCTCAATCACAATGTCCACAGAATCATCTTTGGCAATCGCAATCAAATCATCGCTTTGAATGATGTCGCTTGCGATGTCATCACGATGGCGACGTGTGCCAACATGACTGATTTTAATGTCATAACCTGAGCGACGCGTCAATTCTACTGTATTGTCTTGTAATAGTTTTAAAACGCCTGTGCCAACTGTACCCAATCCGAGCACGGCAATGTTGATTGATTTTTTCACAAATACCTCAATGATTGATTGCTGATGAATTATGGCGCGTTTTTGTGCTCAATGGCGGCGCGTGCCAATTCTTTGGCAGGCAAATAACCGCCGATTTGTTGCCCATTTTCTGTAAAGATTGCTGGCGTGCCACTGACGCCCAGTTTAAAGCCAAGCGCCATATGCTTGGTGACAGGGTCTTGGCAAGCTGCAACGCCAGTCGGTGGTTTGCCTTGTTTGGCGTCGGTTAAGGCTTGCTTGCGATCGCTGCTGCACCAGATGGCTTGCGCCAATGGAATGACTTGTTCGCTGCGTGGCCAAGCCAAATAGCGCACCTCAATACCTTGCGCATTGATGTCTTTGATTTCTTTGTGCAGCAATTGGCAATAGTGGCAAGTTGGGTCTGAGAAGACATAAACCGCCGCTTTTGGCGTGCCTTGAGCGGGGAATATGATCATCTCAGATTTGTCCACTTTGCTCAATTCGGTTTTGGCGATTTGTGCTTGCAACTGTTCGCTGATATTGACGGGACGTTCGCCGCCAACTTGGATAATTTCGCCTTGAATTAAATAAGTGCCTGTTTTGTCAGTAAAAATAGGCGCCATGTCTGTCAAATTGACCATATACATGTCTGGCATGGCGGTCGGCAAAATGTTTTCAACGCGCGCTTGAATGCCTGATTTGGCAAGATTGGCCGATAGTTTGTCGGCAATGTCTTTGTGCTCGCCTGCATAAGCGCTGTCAGAGGTCGCGGTGCTTGCCTGTTGGGTTGTCTGGGTGTTTTGAGGGCTGCTTTCACTTTTGGCGTTGCCATTAGCATTGCTGCAAGCGCTTAAAATGCTTAGGCTTAGGAAAGTCATCAAAAAAGGGCGCCATTTCATAATCGTTCAATTCTCAAGATGGATGGTTTAACTCTTTATTATAACACAAAATAAAAATTATAGCACAAAATAAGACAGCAATAACGCTGGGCGGCTATCATGTTTTGGATTAATTGCGCCACAAAAATATCCATTTGATTGTGCTACATAGCACAAAAGACAACACAATTTAAAAAAATTTAATCAAATCAATTTATTATAAACAAATGTATGGTAAGCATAAGGCACTGAACGCATGAAATGATGGCTTTTAATAATGGTTTTTAATGAAGTGATGGCTTTTAAATGTGCGCCAATCAAAAACAAAAAACAAATATACACTAAAAACGATTTATTCGTCACCAAAAGTACATTTATAGTCTTAACATCTGATATTTTTTTAAAAGCGTGCGAAATATTAACACGCCCTAACAAAATGGGTGTATAATAATAGGTTGTTTTTTAAATTTAGGTTGAGAGTTATGGCTGGTAGTTTGTTGATGTTGCTGGATGACATCGCTGCGGTGTTGGATGATGTGTCGGTGATGACAAAAGTTGCAGCAAAAAAAACCGCAGGCGTGTTGGGCGATGATTTGGCGCTGAATGCCAACCAAGTGACTGGCGTGGCAGCCGACAGAGAGTTGCCTGTGGTGTGGGCAGTTGCCAAGGGTAGTGCGATTAATAAGGTGATTTTGGTGCCAGCAGCGCTCATCATCAGCGCAATTTCTGCCAAGCTTGTGACGGCGCTGTTGATGATTGGTGGGCTGTTTTTGTGCTATGAAGGCGCGGAAAAAATCATTCATAAGTTTGCGCCAAGCTTACTGCCGCATGACATGACGCACGATGAAACCGAACATCTGCACGCCAATGCCGAAAATATTGATTTGGTTGCGCTTGAAAAAGAAAAAATCAAAGGTGCGGTGCGCACCGATTTTATCTTGTCGGCTGAGATTATTGTGATTTCGCTTGGGACAATCGCAACGGGCGTAAGTCTTATGAATAAAGCGCTTGTGCTGACTTTGATTTCCATTGTGATGACGGTGGGCGTTTATGGGCTTGTGGCGGGGATTGTCAAGCTGGACGATTTGGGGCTGCACCTACTCAAAAAAGACGATGAGTTTTCCAAAAAAATGGGGCGTGCAATTTTGGCGTTTGCACCAAAATTGATGAAATTTTTATCCATTGCAGGCACGCTTGCCATGTTTTTGGTGGGTGGTGGTATCGTGGCGCACGGCATTGGCTTTATTCATCATGGTATTGAACATATTGGCGACATCAGTGGTGCATTTGAGGGGCTGACAACCAATGTTTTGAATGGCGTGGTCGGCTTGATTGCAGGTTTGATTGTGCTGTTTGTTGTGGTGATGATTAAAAAAATGCGCAAAACAGCATAAATGCTTGGTGTTTGAGCCCAGCATTGGCGCAAAAACCCTTTAAAAATACAAGTCATATAAAATGATTGGCTCACAAAGTATTTGAAAAACACAAAGTAATTTACAGAACACAAAGTATTTGCAAAACACATTGTGGCAGGTTATAATACACGACTATTTTGCAAGGTGCAAAATAGGTAGCTTATTGCTAATGTTTCCATTTTGAGCTGATGCCATTGATTGCAAGACTCAATGCGCTAATAATAACGCTACAGCCAAAATGATGTCACCGTCTTGTCAAGTGGAGAAATTATGCCAAGCGTAAAAGTCAAAGAAAACGAATCTGTGGATATCGCAATTCGTCGTTTTAAACGTGCTTGCGAAAAAGCAGGTGTACTTGCCGATGTTCGCAAAAAAGAATTTTATGAAAAACCAACGCAAGAGCGCAAGCGCAAAAAAGCTGCTGCTGTTAAGCGTTACAAAAAGAAAGTATGGCGCGACAACGCAAAAACTGTTCGCAAATACTAAATTTTTCAAATATTAAATTTTTGATGAAAAAAGCACCCATTCGGTGCTTTTTTTGTTACAATAGTGTAACGTTGGTATGGACGTAAGCTTTTTGTGATTTTCTACACTTTAGCCCTGATAGGATGGACGTATGACAGCTCAGCTTCTTGTGACAAAAAACAATGCCACCACTTCGGTGGATTTGACCACAGGTAAAACAACCAAAGTGCTCACAACACCCCAAACGCAATATCAATTTAAAAACGCGCAAGGACAAATCATCAAAAAACCGACTGTAAAAAAAGTGGGCGATGATTTGTGGGTTTTTGATAAAAATAATCTTGGCGAGACACCAGATGTGGTTTTGGTGGATTATTATGATTATTATGCTGAAGCTGTTTTTGTGGGTGAGTCTGCCCCTGTCGCTGAAACTGTGCTTGATGTTGCGGCGCATGAGGTTGGCGGTACGGCGCTGTCCAAAATGCTGCTTGGCGTGGGCGGTGTCGGTGCATTGGCTGCCATTGCTGCCAGTAACTCTGATGATGATTACAAACCAAGCGCTACTGATAACAATGCGCCAAGCACCCCTACAGCACCAACCACACCGACTACACCCACTAACCCAACGACACCAACCAATCCAACAACACCTATTACACCTACTAACCCAACAACACCAACCAATCCAACAACACCCACTAATCCGACGAATCCAACAACACCAACCAATCCCACAACGCCGACTAATCCGACCAATCCGACAACGCCACCAAGCAAGCCTTTGACGGCAACAATTCACTTGGATGAGGTGGGTGTGATGAATGAGGCGCGCGCCAAAGGCTCGGTGGAGGTTACAGGGACACTGACTGTTTCGGATGCAGCTGCTACCAAAAATATTGTGCTGTCTGTCAATAATCAGCCCATTGCCGCAGCAGTTGAGATTAGTGGCAACACATGGCGTGCGGTGGTTGATGGTGGCGTGTTGTCAGGAGCGCAGGGTAATCAAACCTTGGTGGCAACTTTGACAGTAAAAGACGCGCAAGGTCAAAGCAGTACGGCAAGCGACAGCCAGACGTATTTGGTGGATACGGTCATTGATAAGCCTATCATTTCATTCAATCCCATTACAGATGACAACACCATCAACATCAACGAATCCAAACAAAACACCCAAACGGTATCAGGCACAGTCAAAAATGCCCAAAATGGCGATGTTGTTGAGATAAAAATTGGGGATAAGGTGCTGACAACCCAAGTTAATAACGGCACTTTTAGTGTGGATGTGGACAGTCAGCTGCTTGTCAATAATACTGCAATCACCGCGAGCATCAGCACAACCGACAGCGCAGGCAACCGCGCAAGTGCAAGCCAAAACCACAGCTACACTGTGGACACAACCGCCTTGCCAGCAACGGTTAATATCACAAGTGTCGCCACAGACAATGTAATCAACAAACAAGACAGCGGCAATCCTACGCAAACCATCGTTGGTAACATCAGCTTTGATCAAAGCGCAGGTACGGTTCAATCTTTGACGGTTGTTGTCAATAAAAAATCTTATACAGCCACAATTACAAACCAAAGCTTTAGCGCCATCGTGGATACTGCCGACATCTTGGCGGACAGCTCAGTGACGGCGCGATTGACCGTGGTGGACAAGGCGGGCAATCAAACCGTCGCAACAGGCAATAAAAGCTATACCGTGGATACGGACGCACCCATCGTTAAGATTGCAATCGTCAGCATTGCAGGGGATGATGAGATTGGACTTGCTGAGGCGAATCAGACGGTGGATATTGTTGGCAAGGTGACGGGCGAATTTAAGGCAGGGGATATCGCAACACTGAAGATTGGCAGCACTCAATATACAAAAGCCGTTGATTCCAATGGTGATTTTACAGTGAGCGTGCCAGCAGATGTACTGTCAAAAGATGTCAGCAAACAAGTGCAAGCCAGCATCAGCACAACCGACAACGCAGGCAATACAGCAACAGCGACCAGCGCCAAGACTTATACCGTTGAGGCGCCTGTGGTAAAAGGCGAGATTTTTGTGACAATTGATAAAATCGCCAACGATGGTCTCATCAATGTGAGCGAGGCGGCAGGCGATGTTGTGGTTGAAGGTACGGTGACAGGCAAAGACAAATTGCCCAATCAAACTGTACAGCTAAGCTATGGCGGCACAACCCTCAATGTCACAGCAGATGCCAATGGTAAATTTGTGGCAAACATCTCAGGCAAGGCGCTGACAGATGTGCCCAACTACACCATCAGCGCCAGCGTGTCAGGCGGCAACAATGCGCAAAACAGCACAAGCAAGCAATACCAAGTGCAGGCAGAGGCGGCTGCCAGTATAGATATCACAAGCATTGACAGTGACTTTGCGGTGGACATTGCGCAGGTTGATCAAATGGTGCGCATTACTGGTCGTGCGCAGTTTGATGGGGATTATGCCGATGCCAAAAACTTACAATTAATCCGTCAAGTCCAAGTGCAAATTGGCGATAAAAGCTATGAAGTGGGCGTCAGAAATGGTGAGTTTGCTTTGGATATTAAGCAAAGCGAGCTTATGACATTGGCGAATAAACCCATCAGCTATACCTTTAAGGCGGAGACTTGGAAATTTGTAAATGGCAAGGTGGTCAATATCGCCGACGGCAAAGAAGAGCTTGATTTGGTGTCGGTTGAGGTGCCTGCAAGCTTGGTGAGTTTGGACGGTGCTTATACGACTACAACCAATGGCACGACCACCATCAAGTCTTTTGCCAATCCGCAGGTGCTCATCAGTGGCGTGGTGTCTGGTAGCGCCAAAGTGGGTGATGTCATTGAGCTGAATGTCAAAGACCAAACCATCTCAACCACAGTACTGGCGGACAAGCGCTTTGAGGTGGGTGTGGATAGCAGCTTAATAAACAGTGATGGCGATCAGCTGATTGTGGCAAAGCTTGTAACGCAGGATTTGGCAAAAAATACCATCACTGTGACAGACAGCGAAATGTTCATCACCGCCCAAAAATCGCCTGTTAATTTTGTGTCAGGGCATACGCAAGATGACATTCCAAGCGATTATTTTGTCAAAGATTTGGGTTTGGCAAAATATCTGCCAGGATTCAACATTTCAACCTACAACATCCCTGTGGGTGGGAATTTGGATGGCAGTACGGCGCAAATTAAGTTTTATTTTGGCAAGTACACTGATTATTTGAATCATGCCAATGAGTTGAATTCAAATGATTTAAGAGATGGCGATGTGATGACCAGTACAATCAGAGAATATCCTGATGACATTAAAGAAATCATTCGTGCATCATACAAACAGATTGCTGGCTATGTCAATGTTGAATTTGTTGAGGTGTCCAGCTATGATGAGGCGGATACGCGTTTGTTTTATGCTGATTTTGCCACAGAGGATGCGCTTGCCTTTGCTTTTCATGGCGGTAATCTGTGGTGGAATGGCGATGCTGTTGTAAACGACGTGAGCGAGTTTTATTATACAGCGCTGCATGAAATCAGCCATACGCTTAATATGCGACATTCTTCTGATGAGATGGTTGGTGCTTTGAATGTGGAAGAAACGTCAGAGTTTACCTACATGAGCTATCGCGCGGATGTGAATAACAGCATGTTCAAAAACATGAAAGAGCTGAGAATATACGATTTGGCGTATCTGCATTATCAGCTGGGCGTCAACAAAAACGCGCGTGCAGGCGATGATACATACACTTTCAAAGAGTATGATATGTTTGCCTCAGATGGCGCGCGCTATATTTGGGATGGCGCAGGCGTGGATACTTTTGATGCCAGCCGCGAAACCCAAGGCGTTACGGTCAATCTAACCCCTGGCACTTGGTCGTATGTTGGCACCAAATCCAACACATTTTTGGTGAAGTCACAAACCGTTCACAGAAACTACGAGACAGATCTTGGCAATATTGAGCAGACCGATGATGCGTTTTATAATGGTGCACATACCGAAAATACCTACACCAAAGGACAAGTTTATATCGGCTATGACACGCAGATTGAAAATCTTGTGGGCTCAAACTACAACGACACCTTGACAGGCAACGATGCAAATAACATCATCTACGGCGGTCTTGGTGATGATACCATTGATGGCGGTCTTGGCGATGACTTTTTGGACGGCGGTCTTGGCAATGACACCTTGATTGGCGGCGCGGGCGATGATGTGTATGTCATTGACAGTGCGACCGATAAGATTGTTGAAAACAGCAATGCAGGCGATGATTGGGTGTACAGCACGGTCAATTACACGCTATCTGACAATGTTGATAACTTGGTATTGCTTGGCACACAGGCAACATCTGCTGTGGGCAATGCGCTTGATAATTGGTTGGTTGCTAATAATATTGGCAATACATTAAACGGTGGCGCTGGCAATGACACCTTGATTGGCGGTCTTGGTAGTGATACCTTGATTGGTGGCGCTGGCAATGATATATTTATGTTTGTATCTGCCTTAAATGGCGCTGTGGATACCATCAGCGACTTTTTGGTCGGCGCTGATAAGATTGCATTGTCGGCAGAGGTTTTTGCTGGGCTAACCATCGATCAAAACAGCAATGTCTTTGATTTTATCAGCTACAACAAGCAAACTGGCGTGCTGTCTTATGATGCAGACGGTACAGGCGGTGCTGACGCCATTGATTTTGCCAACATTGGCGCCAATGCAGCATTGCAAGTTGAGCATTTTGTTGTTATTTAAGCTCGTCTTTTGACTGGGTTTGTCTTTTGACTGAGTTTGGTCATGCTTGTCAGCACTCAGATAAACAGCGATGATGTCATCGCTGTTTTGATTTTTTGCGCTCAATTGTGCGCGCCGCCCAATTGCATCCGTATCAGTGGGCACATAAAAAGATTGTAGATTTTGCTGTATTTTTTGCTGGGCTGGGGCTTTATTTTTTTGGCGTTGTGGTGTATATTTTTGCTACAATAATTGTCTTTGCTTTTGTGTACATAAGTATTATTATAAAGCATACTGGGATGATGGCTGCTGTTTTGGATACGCATTCGCTGTTTGTAGATGGATTTCTTAAGATGGGATTGGCGTCGTTTGGTTGGCGCGTTTCATAGGATTTTCCATCACAACTGATTTTGCAAAGCATGACACATCCTTATGATGCACTTTTACCAATCTTTCGCTGATTTTACAATGATAAAACTTGCTTTGTTCCGATTAAAACCTTTGAGTTCATCCTTATCAGCTTCTGTGCATACAACACAAAGCGCAGTGGTTGCACACAAAGCGCATACCAACAAACACAAAAAAATCATTTTGATTTTGCTTATGTTGTCCATGATGGCGTATGCCATGCCCTCTCGCGCCTCCATTTTTGATCCACTGCTCAAGGTGATTACGCCCATTTATCAAAAAGTGACAGGCACTTATGATGATAAAAACACACAAACCGATGAACCAATAGAGCAGGTGGATGATTTGGCGACAGCACCATCAGAAAGCAAGGATGTGTCTTTGGAGGCGCTGCTGGGTGTGCAAGATGGCGCAGATTGGCTGAGTAATACAGAGGAGTCACCATCGCTTGAGGCGATTTTGCACGCAGAGTTTGCCTACGACAGAGACAATCCTCATCGCGCGCTTGCCATCTATAAGCAGCAGGCATTCAAGCAAAATGCCACAGCGGTGTTTGAGCGCGCGCTTGCCTTGTCGCTGCAACTTGAGTCGGCTGAACAAAGCTTGCAATTTGCCAAAGCTTGGCAGGAGCGTTATCCTGACCACATTCCTGCGTGGTTTTATGTGACGCATTTGTCCTTAAAAGCGGGGGATTATGCAACAACTGCCGACAGCTTGCAAAAGATTTTGCAGTATGATCAAAAGGCGGATTTGAGTGGTATTTTTGCAGGGATTTTGCCGACCAACGCTAAAGCTCAGCGCAAGCTTTTTGATGCGCTCATGAAAATTGACAATGCGGATAACGCCAGTTTGGCGGCGCTAAAAGCAGCCTTGCTTGTGCAATTAAATGAAATTGACGTCGCCATTTTGCACATCAATCATGCCATCAGCTTGGATGGCGATAATTTGGCGCTCAATATTTTAAAGGCGGACATTTTAAAAAATGCCAATCGCTATGATGCGCTCAATGATTTTTTGGATGAGGCAAACACAAAAACAAGCGAGCCCACCAAAAAACAGCTGACCATTTATCAGATACGCACCATGATTGATTTGGGCGATTTGACGGGCGCGTGGGAATATTTGTTGCCTGCCACCAAACGTTATGCGGATGATGGCGATTTGTTGTTGCTTGGTGGTTTGGTTGCGCTGGATTTACAAAATTATGACGATGCCAATCGCTTGCTGACAGCCATGCTAAACAATCCGCAGCTGTCGGCGGTATTGCATTCGCAAGCTTATTATTATCTGGGCTTAAGCCATGAGCGCACGCACGACTATGACAAGGCGCGCGGCTATTATGAGCGCGTGACTGATGCAGCTCAAAAGCTTGAGGCTGTGCGGCGGGTGGTGGAGTATTATTTGATGGAGGATAATATCGCAAAGGCAATGGATGCGCTCATTGCACTGCGTAGGGATTATCCGATGTTTACTGCGGACAGTTATTTGTTACAGGCTGATATTTTGGTGCGCCAAAATCACAAATCCGCCGCGATTAGCTTATTGACAGGGGTGTTTGATGACTATCCTGATGATACGCGCTTGCTATTTTCTGCCAATACATTGCTGGACGATGATCAAAATTATGATGAAAAATTAAACAACATCAATAAGCTTGTTGAGCTTGAGCCAAGTCCGCTGTATCAGCTTGAGCAAGCAAGATTGGTGCTGCTGCGCACACCCAATGACGCGCACGCCTTGCAAATTGCCGAGGAGTTTAGTACCGATTTGGATGGCGACATACGCACACAAGCGCAAGTTTTGCTCGCGGACAAAGAATTGGCGGCAGGTCAATTTGAGGCGGTGGTTGATAGATTGGCTGATTTGTATCACAGCGCGCCAAGCCTTGCTGCAGGTTCGCGCCTACTGCGCGCTTATAATGGGCTTGGCGATGAGCACATGGTGGATAGCATGTTGCTGGATTTGACGGTGCGTTTTGGTCAAGACAATAATTTTGACAGCAGCGTGCAGGATTATTGAGTTGATGGATGAAATGTGAATTAAATTTGACAAAAAAAGGATGACGACATGAAAAGATTTTATAAATTTGCCCTAATGAGTGCGTTTGTATGCCTTATGAGCGCGTGTCAGACAACCCAGTCTGTATCTGCGCCAAAGACAAGCGATGTGGCTGTCGTGGCACAGCCCAAATTTTCCATCACAGGCAAAATCGGTGTTACCACGCTGACGGATGAAGGTAAGCAGGCAGGCAGCGCATTTTATGCTTGGGGACAAGATGGCGAGCGCTTTGCCATTGATTTGACAGGCGCGCTTGGCATGGGTGCAACAAACATTCGGTTTGATGGCAAAAAGGCGACATTGACCAGCGAAAAAACTGGCACAATCAGCGCCGATACACCAGAAGAGTTGCTTGCCAAAGCCACAGGTTGGCACGCTCCCATCAGTCAGCTGCCGTATTGGATTATGGGGCAGTCAGCGCCTTCTGACGACAATCAGGTGATTGAAAACAATCAGCTCATCAAAACAAACAATGGCGAGTGGACGGCAAATTTTGAATACACAAATAATCTGCCCAGCCGCTTGATTATCACGCATACAGCAGGTCATCGCGTGGTGATTACCATTACCCATGCGGCAGTAGCATGAGCGCCATTCATACCATCGCGCACGCCAAGCTCAATTTGTTTTTGCACATTGTAGGACAGCGCGCGGATAGCTATCACAACCTACAAAGTGTGTTTACGCGTGTCGCTTTTGGTGATGAGATGCGCTTTGCGTATTGGCAAGGGGAGGATTACCCCTTGGCAAATAATGGGCGAATTTATTTGAACAGCGCACTGACTGCTGATGTCAATGATAATTTGATTGTCAAAGCCAGTGACGCGCTCATCAATCATCTGCGCCAAGATGGACAATCTGTTGATTTGCCAAAAATAGCCATTTCAATCAACAAACACATCCCCACAGGGGCAGGGTTGGGCGGTGGCTCATCCAATGCAGCCAGCACTTTGATGGCGCTCAATCAGCTGTGGCGGCTGAATTTGGATAAGCAAACACTGCTTCAAATCGCAAGCTTGGTTGGTGCGGATGTGCCGTTTTTTGTACAAGATGATACCAGTGCCATTGTGGAGGGTATTGGTGAGCGGATGACTCCGATTGCGCTGCCCAAGATGAGTTATTTGATATTAACGCCAAGCGCTCATCACAGCACGGCTCATTTTTTTGGACATCCCAAGCTCAACAAAAACAGCGCGCCGATGACACATGATGTCATCAAAAATCATTTTGAGCATTATACCACACAGCTTGTCGCGCCTTTTTATAATGCTTTTGAGGCGATTGCATTGGCAAATCCGCAAGTTTGTGAGGCTTATGATTATTTGCAAACACTTGCGCAGCACACCAAAACAACCCCAAGGCTGACAGGTACAGGCAGCAGTGTTTTTTTGCCGATTTTGACGAATGATGTCCCCAATCAAAAAACAATCGCGCACTGGATAGATCAAGCGCCATGTTTTGCGGTATGGACACACAGTGTGTGATATGCGGCTGCGCTCTAAAGTGAAATGCATAAAAAAATATCAAAAAACGCTTGCAAGTTCAAAAAATTTGGGTATAATATTCCGCCTATATAGGGGTATCGCCAAGTTGGTAAGGCATCAGGTTTTGATCCTGACATCCGTTGGTTCGAGTCCAGCTACCCCTGCCATATTCTAATCGTAATTTCTATGGAAATTTTTGAAATTATGATTGTCTAAGACATGATAAGTTTTAGGGGTATCGCCAAGTTGGTAAGGCATCAGGTTTTGATCCTGACATCCGTTGGTTCGAGTCCAGCTACCCCTGCCATATCCAGCCAGCCGAAAGGCTGGTTTTTTTATGAAAAATTTTCACAATCAATTAACACAAAGATAAAAAAGTGATAAAATATATACACCAATATTCAAGCATGACTCAGGACGTACGGTCGCTGCGCATTGAATTTGGCGAAAATTTAAGTTTTTAGTACATCCTAAAGGATAATATTATGTCATATTTGGCGATTTTTAGTGGCACTGCCCATCCAGAACTGGCGCAGACGGTGGCAGAACATCTGCGTATTCCGCTTGGCAAGGCGGATGTTTCACGTTTTTCTGACGGTGAAATTGCCGTAGAAATCAAAGAGCACGTGCGCGGTAAGGATGTTTTTATTTTGCAGCCAACGTGCGCGCCAACCAATGACAATTTGATGGAATTGATGGTGATGGCAGATGCGCTGCGCCGTTCCAGCGCAGGTCGTATCACTGCGGTCATGCCGTATTTTGGCTACGCGCGCCAAGATCGCCGTAGTCGCTCAGCGCGCGTGCCGATTTCTGCCAAAGTGGTGGCAGATATGTTGTCAATCGTTGGCATTGATCGTGTGATGACGGTAGATTTGCACGCCGATCAAATTCAGGGTTTTTTTGATATTCCTGTGGATAATATTTATGGCACGCCTGTTTTGCTGCGCGATTTAAAGCAAAAAAATTATGACAATCTCATGGTGGTCTCTCCGGATGTCGGTGGCGTTGTGCGCGCGCGCGCCATGGCAAAATCCTTGGGAGATACGGATTTGGCGATTATTGACAAGCGTCGTGCGCGCGCCAATGAGTCAGAGGTCATGCACATTATCGGCGATGTCAAAGACCGTGATTGCGTGATTGTGGATGATATGGTTGATACAGCAGGTACGCTGTGCAAAGCAGCTGCTGCTCTCAAAAACAATGGCGCGCGTCGTGTGGTGGGCTACATCACGCACCCTGTATTGTCAGGCAAAGCGCTTGATAATATCAGCAGTTCTGAATTGGATGAAATTGTGGTTACAGACACCATTCCGTTGTCACAAGCTGCCAAGGCATGCCATAAGATTCGTCAGGTTACCATAGCGCCTATGCTGGCGGAAAGTCTGCGCCGCATTAACAATGAAGAGTCCATCAGTGCAATGTTTGAATACGATCAATGATTTGTGTTGATTAATTTTTAAAAAAACACTTGCAAAATATGAAAAAGTTGTTAAAATAGTCAGACTTTTAGGCGTATAGCTCAGTTGGTTAGAGCACCACCTTGACATGGTGGGGGTCGATGGTTCGAGTCCGTTTACGCCTACCAAACATTGATTTAAGGGCGTTTCACTAAGTGTTACGCCCTTTTATTTTCAAGGCTTTTAGCCCTTTTCATGGTTTTATGGTGTTTCATAAAATTTCTTTAAATCTTTGCGGTATTCTTAAAATATAATTGAGTGAAAATACAGTTTGTCATCGTTTTTTTTTGCAAAAGAATGCTTGGATGATTTGTCTAAATTTGTCACTTAAATTGAATTATCAATACGCTTGATTTTATCATTAAGTGAGAGATTATTTAATCTCAAAAGTTAAGCACAAAAAACAGTGGTAAATCAAATTTACCACTGTTTTTACTGTGTCGGCTCACAATTTATTTTCGTACTCGGTACTTATATTTGGTGCGAACGGAGGGACTTGAACCCTCACGCCGTGAAGCACCACCCCCTCAAGATGGCGTGTCTACCAATTCCACCACGTTCGCTAATTGTTTGGGTATTATAACAAATTTTTTTAAGTTGGCAAGCAAAACTTCAAATCAATTGCATCCCAATCAATTACTGTGAATTGGGAGTGGGATTGCTTGCAGGTGCTGGATTTGAGCTGGTTGTACTGACAGGCACATCCAGTCTTAACTGATCGGCAGCCTCTTTTCTGGCGTTTGCTGCCAGAGCAAGACTTGTGATGAAAAATAAGCCTGCCAAGATTGCTGTGGTGCGTGTCAAAAAATTGGCTGAACCTGCTGCACCAAATACCGTACCTGCTGCACCTGCCCCAAAAGAAGCGCCCGCATCAGCACCTTTGCCGTGCTGAATTAATATTAAGCCAATCATTGCAATTGCAATGATGATGTGAAGAGCTAAAATGACTGTTTGCATATAAAATATTCCAACTTAAGGGAGCGGATTTTGGTCAAAAAACAAGATTTAAGCTTGTGCAAATGCAGCAACAATGGTGGCAAAGCTGTCGGCTTTCAAGGAAGCGCCGCCTACCAAAGCGCCACCGACTTCTTGAGCGGCAGCAAAGGCTTTGGCATTATCGGCATTGACACTGCCGCCATACAGCACGCAGATGTTGGGCAGCTGTTTGTTTGTAAGCGTGGCTTGAATGTGGCGATGTACCATAACAACCTCATCCACTGTCGGTGTCAGACCTGTACCAATCGCCCAAACAGGCTCATAAGCAATCACCAGTAGCTTGGCAGGCACATCCAAACCATCAAGCACCGCAAGCTGCGCGTTTAGTACCGCCAACGTTTGACCTGCTTGATAGTCGTCTTGGGTTTCGCCGACGCACAGCACAATGGCAAGCTTGGATTGGACGGCTTGGCGAATTTTGTCGGCGATGATGGTGTTGTCTTCGCCGTGATAGGCGCGGCGTTCTGAGTGTCCAATGATGACAAAGCGCGCGCCAATATCAGCCAATTGCGTCGCCGACACATCGCCTGTAAACGCGCCAGTTGCTTGTGTTTTGGCGCAAATGTCTTGCGCGCCTACCCATATCGCTGAATCAGCCAGTACATTTGCCACACCTGCCAAATGTACAAAACTTGGCGCACAGCCCAATTTGACATTCTGTACATCAGCCAAGCTGTCCTTGAGCGCTTGCGCCAATGTTTGTGCCTCGCCCAAACTTGCAGGGTTTAATTTCCAATTGCCAATGACATATTTTTGGTGCATATTCTCGCCCAATTGTAAAAGCCTAATTTTGAACGGTTGTGAAAATAACTTATTATTATAGCAGATTTTTTGACAAGAAAGCATTTTTTTATTGTATGATATGGCATGATTTTTGCATAGATTTTTGTGTGACATTGTACGGTGTGCTTGATTTATTCTAGGTTACTTGTTTTCATTGAACATCGGTCATCATTTAATGAGTTCAAGTTTTAATGAGTTCAAATGTGCTTGTCTTGTTCTGATGGCTTAAATATTGACACATTTAAGAGCAAGTTACCGATTTTTTTAGAAAGCACGTCCTGTAAACACAAAATCAGACACAACATTTACTTCTAAAGCGTGTGTAATGTATAAAATCCCATCGCAATGGTTATGGTTTTGTTTGGTTTTTGTGCATTTCGTGCTAAAATAACAAAATATTCTAGGGTGTGTTGATGTTTTCATTTGATTGAAAATTTAGCTGAATCACAAACCTTTTAGGCGATAACTGAAGCTGGGTGATAGCTGAAGGCGATGTGATGATATTGCCCAAGCTTTTAAAAGCGGCTATCAACAACAAAAAACAAGGTTTGGTTTTTCACTAAAAACACATTCATACTCTTAACATCTAATATTTTTTTAAAGCGTGTCAAATGTCAGCACGCTTCAATAAAGGAAAGTTTATGAACGCTCCTGCATTTGGTGGTCTTGCGCTGCTATTGGTCAAAGAAGGTGTGTTGGCAGATACTGCAATGCAAAAGGCGCTTGCAGAGTCGCAAAGTCAAAATTTAGGTTTGATTCAATATTTGGTTGAAAATAAACTTGCGCCTTCCAACAAAATCGCAACAGTGGTTGCCAAAGAGTTTGGCGATCCTTTGTTTGATTTAAATGCTTTAAATCCAGACACTGTGCCCAAAGACTTGGTTGACGAAAAAATTGTGGCGCAGTACGGCATACTGCCTTTGATGAAGCGTGGCAATAAGCTGTTTGTTGCGATGAGCGATCCGACACGGCTTGATGCCATTGATGCCGTTTCCTTCAATGCCCGCTTGTCGGTTGAAACGGTGGTGGTTGAAGAGGATAAACTTAAAAAAAGCATTGAAAACATCTTTGCAGGTGGGGGTGGTTTTGGCGATTTTGGTGATATTGATTTGTCAGCTGATGCTGGTGAGGGTGGCGATGGCGATGAAGATGGCGCCACCACTTTAGACAACAATCCCACCGAAGATGCGCCTGTTGTTAAGTTTGTTAATAAAATGCTTGTGGATGCGATTCGCATGGGTGCTTCAGACTTGCATTTTGAGCCTTATGAAAAATCATATCGTGTGCGTTTTCGTGTGGACGGCGTCATGCAGGTGGTCAATCGTCCGCCTGTGCAATTGGCAGGCAAGATTGCAGCGCGTCTCAAAGTCATGTCGCAAATGGACATTTCTGAGCGCCGAGCGCCGCAAGATGGACGTATTAAGTTAAAATTATCCAAAAACAAGGCCATTGATTTTCGTGTGAACTCACTGCCAACACTGTTTGGCGAAAAGCTGGTGCTGCGTATTTTGGATCCATCGTCTGCCATGCTTGGAATTGATGCATTGGGTTATGAGCCAGACCAAAAAGAGCTGTTTTTGGAGGCGCTCAACAAACCACAAGGCATGATGCTCATCACGGGACCTACAGGTTCTGGTAAGACGGTATCGTTGTATACAGGTTTGAATATTTTAAACACACCAGAAACCAACATCTCCACCGCCGAAGACCCTGTTGAAATCAACCTTGAGGGGATTAATCAGGTGAATGTGAACCCCAAGGTTGGCTTGACGTTTTCAACTGCGCTAAAAGCATTCTTGCGTCAGGATCCTGATGTTGTCATGGTGGGTGAGATTCGTGACCTCGAAACAGCGGAAATTGCCATTAAAGCTGCGCAAACAGGTCACATGGTGTTGTCCACTTTGCATACCAACTCAGCGCCAGAGACTTTGACGCGTCTTCGTAATATGGGCGTGGCGTCGTTTAATATTGCCACATCGGTCAATTTGGTGGTCGCTCAGCGTTTGGCGCGCCGCTTGTGCAAATCTTGCAAGCGCCCCACGAGCATACCAAAACAAAGCTTGCTTGAGATTGGCTTTACCGAAGAGGATTTGGCGAACCCAGATAATGTGATTTATGAGCCTGTGGGTTGTTCTGAATGCCGTGAAGGCTACAAGGGGCGTGTGGGCATTTATGAAGTGCTGAAAATTCGCCCTGAGATTTCACGCATCATTATGGAGGATGGCAATGCCATTCAAATTAAAGATGAGGCTTTAAAGCATGGCTTTAGAGATTTGCGCCGTTCGGGCATTATGAAGGTACTGCAAGGCACTACAAGCATTCAAGAAATGTATCGTGTGACCTCTGAATAGCAGTTTGTCCTAAAATTTTTAGGACATCATCATTTTTTTCTTGTTTTTGTTGCAATATTACTTTAATATTGCTCAAATATGACTTAGTTTTATTTTAGTTACATTGACACAACAATTATCATTATTGTGCCGACTTCACACAATTAATGACAATAGGAATATGCACTATGGCAAAAGCAGCAGCTACCGAGCAATTGCTAGATTTTAAATATACTGGCACCAATCGCCGTGGACAAAAAGTCAATGGTGAAATGACCAGTAAGAGCATTGAGCTGGCACGCGCTCAGTTAAGAAAGCAAGGGATTGTTGTTGAAAGCATTCAACCCAAAGGTAAGCCTTTGTTTAGCGGTAAAAAAGCAATCAAGGCCATTGATATTGCAATTTTTGTGCGCCAGCTTGCTACGATGATGAAGGCGGGGGTGCCATTGACACAATCGTTTGAAATTGTGGCAGATTCTTTGGATAATCTCAGCATGAAGGAGTTGGTGTTAAAAATCAAAGCAGATGTTGAGGCGGGTAGTAATTTTGCAAGCGCTTTGCGCAAGCATCCGCGTTATTTTGATGATTTGTTTTGCTCTTTGGTGGAGTCTGGTGAGCAGTCAGGTGCGCTTGAGACCATGCTTGAACGTGTGGCAACCTACAAAGAAAAAAGCGAGTTATTAAAAGCCAAAATCAAAAAAGCAATGAAATATCCGATTGCTGTTATTATTGTGGCAATTATTGTGACTGCGATTTTGCTCATCAAGGTTGTACCAGTTTTTTCAGGAATGTTCGAGTCTTTTGGTGCCGAGCTACCTGCTTTTACACAGTTGGTTGTAAATATGTCAAACTGGATGGTTGATAATTTTATTATTTTTTTTCTAACTCTTGGTGTGATAGTTATTACTTTTGTTGAGGCTAAAAAACGCAGTAAGAAGTTTAGAAATTTTTTGGATCGCTTAAGTCTTAAAATGCCAATTTTTGGCGACATTGTCTATAAATCTATTGTGGCCCGTTTTGCTCGAACACTTGCAACAACCTTTGCGGCTGGCGTACCCTTGATTGATGCATTGGATTCAACCGCAGGAGCAACAAATAACGTTATTTTTTATGATGCAGTACAACGCATTAAAGAAGATGTCGCAACAGGTCAGCAATTGCAATTTGCCATGCGTACTACCAACTTATTTCCAAGTATGGTCATTCAAATGGTAGGCATTGGTGAAGAGGCGGGTAGTCTTGAAGAGATGTTGGATAAAGCGGCAACTTTTTATGAAAATGAAGTGGACAATGCGGTGGATGGTCTAACAAGTCTCATGGAACCTATGATTATGGCCTTTTTAGGCGTGGTCATTGGCGGTCTTGTCATTGCTATGTATTTGCCAATCTTTAAAATGGGTGATGTCATTGGTTGATAATATATTACTTTTTTTGCAACAATCACAGTTGTTTACAATTGTGATTGTTGCTGTTTTAGGTTTATGCGTTGGTTCATTTTTAAATGTTGTCATTTATCGTACGCCTGTCATTATGCAGCGAGAGTGGCGTAAGGAGTCTGCACAGTTTTGGCAAGAAGCCCCTGATTTGGAGCAGTCACATAAGGATGCGTTAAAAAAAGCAGTTGCACAGGATGTGCCTATCAGCTTATCTTTTCCGCCATCTCGTTGCCCCAAATGCCATTATGCCATTCGCTTTTATGAGAACATTCCAGTCGTCAGCTGGTTGTTTTTAAAGGGCAAATGCAGCGGTTGCCATACGCCCATCAGTGCGCGTTATCCCTTAGTTGAACTCATTACTGCCGTCTTGTCTGTGTTGGTCATTATTATTTTAGGTCCAACCATCCAAGGCGTGTTGGCGTTGGTTTTCACTTGGTTGTTGGTTGCTTTGACTGGTATAGATTTTGATACACAGTTTTTACCAGATAGGCTTGTTTACCCGCTTGGTATGATTGGTTTGTCTGCCAATGCTTTTGGTGTTTACACCACACCATCATCAGCCATTTTGGGCGGTGTATGTGGATTTTTATTTTTTTATGTGATTGCCAAAATCTATGCCATCCTTAAAAAAATGGAGGGAATGGGCTTTGGTGATTTTAAGCTGTTGGCGGCGATTAGTATGTGGACAGGTGTTTCTCTTGTACCGATGATTGTGCTTTTCTCTGCTGTTTTGGGTCTGATTATTGGTGGGCTGATGGTGAGATTTAGTCGCCACAAACATTTTGCCTTTGGTCCTTATATTGCCATCGCTGGCTATATTGCATTATTATTTGGTGAGCCTATTTTGAAATGGTATTTGGGCTAATTAAAGACCAAAAACACACTGTTTTTTTGGGAAATGTACAATGATTGTTGGTTTGACAGGTGGTATTGGCAGCGGTAAAACAACAGTCAGTCAGTATTTAACATCCCATCATCATGTTGATGTGGTGGATGCCGATAAAATCGCGCGCGAGGTTGTCAATCAGAATAATGAGGTTGGGCAAGTCACGTTGAAGCTTTTGGTGTCTGCACTTGGTGATTGGGTGGTTGATGAGCAAGGTAACTATAACCGCACCATCATTCGTCAAAAAATCTTTGAAGAGCCCATGCTTGTCAATGAGCTTAATGCCATCATCCATCCAATTATCCGCAAACAGATACTTACCGAATTATCGCAAGCACAATCGCCTTATGTGGTATTGGATGTGCCTTTGTTGTTTGAGGGCAAGGATGTCCCTGATGGTTTACTTGGTTTGTGTCGGACTGTGATGGTTGTTGATGTGCCATCAAGTATGCAGACAGCGCGAGCAGCAGCACGCGATGGCATGGATATGGCAAATATCGAGGCTATTATGAGTCGCCAGATTGAGCGTTCTGAACGATTAAAAATTGCTCGGCTGAATCATTATGATGTGATTGATAATTCCAAAGATTTAAAACATTTATATCGGCAAATAGATGAATTGCATCAAAAATATGCCGTGCTTGCCAGCCAATAAATTTATACGATAATTACAACATATAAACAAACAGTGCTCATAAAAAATAAATCCAACAAGGACTTCTTTTTATGAATTTATTTTTGTTTATAGGGCGTGTTGACATTTCAATTTGAGTGAAAAATTTAGAAAATTATAAGCCTTTTTAGGCAATAAATGTAGCCAATATGATAATATTGGCAAGCTTGTTAATAACAGCTATTAACGACAAAAGGCAAGATTTAGCTTATTTTTCACCAAAAGCACGACCAAATCCTAATTTGCAACATTTTTTCTTAAAGCGTGTGAAATGTCAACACGCCCTAAACCTATTCTATATAAACTTAAGGCGTGTTGAGAATTCACACGCCTTAAAAAATACCAGATGTTTTAATTTGGTTTATCTTCACCCAAATTAAAACATCAATACACTAAATCAGTAGGTCAATTCTGCGCGACGATTTTGTGCCCAAGCTGCTTCATTGCTGCCTGTTGCAACAGGTTGTTCTTCGCCAAAGCTTACAATCTCAACGTTAGAGGCATTTACCCCTTTGCTTGACAAATAAGCACGTACGGCAGCGGCACGGCGCTCACCCAATGACATGTTGTATTCACGGCTGCCACGCTCATCGGTGTGACCAGCGATTTGTACGCGTGCGCCTGTGTTTTGGCTCAAAAATGCAACGTGCTGATCCAAAGTTGCAGCAGCGGTTGAGGTGATTTTGTCAGAATCAAAATCAAAATGCACAACGGCTTTTAGGTTTTGTGCAGCTTGTTGCACGGCAACTGAATTATTGACCAATGGACCGCCTGTGTAGCTACCACCGCCATAAGCTGAACCACCAATTGGCGATACCACAACGTTGGAGGCAGGTTTTTTGCTGGCACAGCCCGTTACAATCAGCGTGCTTGAAACCAATGCTAGGGCGGCAACCTTGCCCAATGATGAAATTGAAATCATAACAACTCCTAAACTTAAAAAGAGGACATGACGCCCATGATGAAAGTGAATAATGTTGCTAATATTGCCAAAATTTGTTGATTTTGACAAGATATTTTGCCGCTATTTTAGCAGAAAAATCGCAAATTGTCGTGTTTTTGTGATAAATTGCATGGAAATGTGGATAAAATTAAGCCAAAAACAGATGATTTGGTTTAAAATAGAGCATTTTAAAAATAGGGCGTGTTGACATTTCACACGCTTTAAGAAAAAATGTTGCAAATTAGGCTCTTGGTTGTGCTTTTGGTGAAAAATAAGCTAAATCTTGCCTTTTGTCGTTAATAAATTTGTCAATATTATCATATTGACTGCATTTATTGCCTAAAAAGGCTTGCGATTTATCTAAATTTTTCACTCAAATTGAAATGTCAA